>NZ_JAFCTU010000026.1:0-81384 GCF_049896185.1 Massilia sp. TSP1-1-2 | reverse complement strand
AAATTCCACCACAACAACCAAGATCAGGACATAATTTGTTCAAAAAACACACCCGACAAGTAGTCTGACACAGGGGGATATTCGGATCGGCATTTTCATCCAAAGTGATCTCCTCCGGACCTGCGCAGCAAGCGCGGCTGGGCATGGGCCTTGCCGAGCGATATGTGGGTGAGTTGGCTGGCTAAAGCGATGTCGGCTCGTTGATGGATCTCTCGGCTGTCGATCTGTCTGGCGACGGCGGCCGTGGACATGCGCACCAGCATTGACGGTCTGTTGATGCAGGTGCAGCAGGAGCTGGGGTGTGCGCCCTGTGATGGCGCGGCTTAGGTGTCGCCAACCGCCGTTGAACGGCAGGTCAGCTCACGGACGCGTTGTTTGAACGTATTGAGTGGCTTCTCAGCCACCTTGCGTTTCACTTCGCCTCCACGCGCCACCACAGGCTGTAACCGAGAAACTTGCGGCCAAACACGCTGGCCACAGCGCTCTTGCTTTCGTTGACCACGAGGTGCAACTTGGCATAGCAGCGACGTAGTAGTGCCATCACCCGTTCACCCGCCCGCACGTGTCAGCAGCGGTTGTAAACTGATACAGGCAGCGATTGAAAACTGACACACCAATTTGAGAAGATGGTCGCTTTGCGGAGCGGCCTTGAAACCCAAAGAGGTGTACGTGGAAATTCAACTACTCAGTAAGCATGGGTTAAGTCTGCGGCAGATCGCTGCCGAGGTCGGCTGTGCAGTGAACACGGTGCGGCGGCACCTGCCCTGGAGGCGGTGCCGAAGTACGAACGCAAGGTGAAGCGCCAGTCGAAGCTGCAGCAGTTCGAGGATTATCTGAGGGAGCGCCAGGAGGCTGCACACCCAGATACGATTCCGGCGACCGTGTTGTACCGCGAGATCGCTGGACGCGGCTACCAAGGCGGCATGAGCCAGCTGCGCGCCTTCATGCGGACGCTGCGGCCGACGCCAGTCGCCGACCCAGTGGTGCAGTTCAAAACGGCATGGGCGAGCAGTTGCAGGTCGACTGGGTCGAGTTCCGCAAAGGCAGCTCGCCGCTGCACGCCTTCTGCGCCACCCTGGGCTTTAGCCGGGCCAGCTATGTGGAGTTCGTCAGCAACATGAAGGTGGAGACGCTGATCGGCTGCCACGAGCGCGCCTTCGCGTTCTTCGGCGGCGTGACCAAGCGGATCCTGTACGACAACATGAAGACCGTTGTGCTCGAGCGCGATGCATACGGCGACGGGCAGCACCGCTTCCACGCCGGCTTCCTGGACTACGCCAAACATAGCGGCTTCGTCATCAAGCTGTGCCAGCCGTACCGAGCAAAAACCAAAGGCAAGGTCGAACGCTTTAACGGCTACCTGCGCCGCTCGTTTTACGTGCCGCTGGCCAGCCGCTTGGCGCAGAGCGGCCAGAAGCTCGATGTCGTCACTGCCAACGTGGAAGTGGCGCACTGGCTGGCCGAGGTTGCCAACGCGCGCGTCCATGGGACGACGAAGGAACCGCCGGCCGAAGCCTGAAGCGAGAAGCAGCGCACCTGCAGGTGTTGCCGGCTCCGTGGCGCGCGGACATTGCAGCGGCCCGGCCGCAGGCCGCAGCATCCGTTGCGGGTGTACGACGCACTGCTTGAACGCGTGGCCGAAGGAGTGGCGGCATGAATCTGCAGCATGAACGCATAGCCGCCCTGTGCGACAGTCTGAACCTGCCAGAACACTATCGACAGACTCGTCCATGTAAGTCCACCACCGTCCGCAGTAAAATCCCGTACTTTTCCCGTACATTTCCCCAGAAACAAAAAAAGGCCTGACGCATCACGCGCAAGCCTTTGATATTTCAACGAATTTTGGTGGGAAGTGCAAGTTTCGAACTTGCGACCCCTGCAGTGTGAATGCAGTGCTCTACCCCTGAGCTAACCTCCCGAAACGCGGCGTATTATCGCACACCATTTTCAAATCGTCACGCTTGGCGCGTAATTTCTCCAAATACAGCTGCCTTTGACCGCGTTGTCGAGGCCGCCGAGCAGGGTTTCATGTTCGGCCAGCTCTTCGGCGCTCGCGGCCAGCAACACGATGTCGGCCAGCGCGACCGCCTCCAGCAAGCCGCCGCCTTCGGCCACTTCTTCCTCGAGATCCATGGACAGGCTGTTTTGTCCGCGTGTCATCGACAAATACACATCGGCCAGCAATTCGGCGTCGAGCAGCGCGCCGTGCAGCTTGCGGTGCGCGTTCGAGACGCCATAGTGATCGCACAGCGCGTCGAGCGAGTTGCGCTTGCCTGGCCGCATTTCCTTGGCGTTGACCAGCGTATCGATCACGCTGCTGCAATGCCCGGTAAACGATGGCAAGCCGAGCAATTTGAATTCGTTGTTCAAAAAGCCCAGGTCGAACGGCGCGTTGTGGATGATGACTTCGGCGCCCTGGATATAGTCGCGCAGCTCAGCGACAATCTCCGCAAACTTCGGCTTGTCGCGCAAAAATTCGGTCGTGATGCCGTGCACCGCCAACGCGCCCTCTTCCGAATCGCGCTCCGGATTGATATACCGGTGAAAATTATTTCCCGTCAGCATGCGGTTTTTCAATTCCACGCAGCCAATTTCAATCACCCGGTCGCCCGTGCGGGGGTTCAGGCCGGTAGTTTCAGTATCGAGGACGATTTGACGCATGCTGTTCCAGGTGTTGGGCAAAGAAAGGCGCGCAGTATAGCAAAGCGCGCCGGCGGACACGGGAAACGGCTAGCGGCCGACGGTCTCGGCGCCGCGATTGGCCAGCACGTCGGCCCGTTCATTGCCTGGATGCCCATTGTGTCCGCGCACCCATTTCCACTCGACCTTATGCTGGTGCTGGGCCAGGTCCAGCGCCTTCCACAAATCTTCATTCTTGACCGGTTCCTTGGCGGCCGTTTTCCAGCCGCGCGCCTTCCAGCCATGGATCCACTCGGAAATACCTTTTTGTACGTACTGGCTGTCGGTGTGCAGCACCACTTCACAAGGGCGCGTCAAAATCGTCAGCGCTTCGATTACGGCGCGCAATTCCATGCGGTTGTTGGTGGTGTTCGGTTCGCCTCCAAAAATTTCCTTCTCGTGGCCGTCGGCCACCAGCAATGCCCCCCAACCGCCCTTGCCTGGATTGCCCTTGCAAGCGCCATCGGTAAAAATATCCACTTTACTCATACTTGCTTTCTCTGTCTCGCTCACGCGTTCTATTTCCGATTCGTCGCCGGCACCGCCTGGGAAGACGAGGCAGACTTTCTATTCCATGCAGGCCCGACCATTGTCATGCCCTTGACCCGCTTGACCGCATGCACCATGTACACCGCGCCCAAGTAAGGCCACCAGCGCTGTCCCGCATTTTCCATAAAGGCAAAGCGGTTGAGCCATTTGGCCGTGCGACAGGGCGGCGAATAACAGCCGAAGTGGCTGCCGCCCACCCGCAGGTTCAACAATTTTAACCAGTCTTTCATGCGCGGCATAGAGATGAATTCGCCCGCGACCGGCAGGTAGTGCTTGCGCGTGATCCGACTTACGCCCTGGCGCGCGCCCCACAGGCTGGCTGGATTGAAGCCGCAAATGATGACCTGGCCTTCAGGAATGAGCACCCGCTCGACTTCGCGCAACACCTGGTGCGGCTCGGCGGCAAACTCCAGCACATGCGGCAAGACCACCAGGTCCAGGCTTTGCGAGGCGAAGGGCAACTCGGCAAAATCGAGCGCCACGGCAATCTGTTTGCCGTCGGCGACCTGTTGCAACTGGGCCAGGCTGGAGGTGCGCATGGCCGCCTGCCATTTGTTGGGCATGCGATTGGCCGCCAGCGCATTGATTTGCGGCAGGCCGACCTGGACGGCATTGAAACCGAAAATATCAGCCGTCAATTCGTCCAGACAAGCTTGCTCCCACGCACGCACATACACGCCGGCCGGTGTTTGCAGCCACTCGTCGAGCGCTATAATGGACTTCTCTGATGCCGCACTGTCCATGCCTGACCCTCGTTGATTCTCTCGGAAACTTCCACTATGCCCACCTCATCGCAGCACGCGTTGCGCGTTCTCGCCGTCCCCGCCTTCCAGAACAATTACTTGTGGCTGGTGCATGACGGCGACCACGCGGCCGTCGTCGACCCGGGCGACGCGGCACCCATCCTCGCCGCACTGGCCGCACATCATCTCACGCTCACTGCCATTTTACTCACGCATCACCATGCTGACCATATCGGCGGCGTGCCGGCCTTGCTCGCCACGGCAGATGTGCCCGTGTTCGGCCCGCGCGGCGACGGTATTGCAGCGGTCACGGTGCCGCTGGGCGAAGGCGATTGCATCGACGTGCCCGGGCTCGACCTTGCCCTGCGCGTCTTTGACGTGCCCGGCCACACGCTCGGGCATATCGCCTACCTGCGCCGGACACCAGCGCAGCCATGGCTGTTTTGCGGCGACACGCTCTTTGCCGGCGGGTGCGGACGCCTGTTCGAAGGCACGCCGGCCCAGTTGCACGATTCGCTGACCAGACTGGCCGCGCTGCCCGACGACACGCTGGTCTATTGCGCGCACGAATACACGCTGGCCAACCTGGCGTTCGCGCATGCAGTCGAGCCGGGCAACACTGCCATTGGCGCGCGCATCGAGGCCGAAAACGCCAAGCGCGCGCGCGGCTTGCCGACCATTCCATCGACCATCGGCCTGGAAAAAGCCACCAATCCTTTCCTGCGCGCTACCCAAAGCGCCATCGCAAGCGAGCTCGTGGACGCCGGAAAACTGGCCCCGGGCGCCGCTCCGCCGGCAGTCTTTGCGGCCCTGCGCGAATGGAAGAATACTTTCTGACATTCCTTGCGGAACGAAAATATTTCCACTGCTTAGATCGGACTTGCGCCTGTATTGACGCGGACTGCCGCTGCGTGCCGCAGGCCCGGTGCCGCCTGAACCAGCGTCCATCCTGGTCCAACAGCCCCAAGCGCGTGCGCGCTCAAGGAATAGACACATGACGACATATACGATGGGCGCCCTGATGATGCTTGCTGCCACGATGTGGCCTCAGGCAGCGCTGGCATGCTCGTGCAACTTTGCTGAAGAAGCCGGATTCATTCATGCCGATATGAAGCAACTTCCGGCGAACGCATGCGGGGCCCTGTTCCTGCCAACCCGGCCGCCTCAGGCCAGCATCCTGCGCGCCGAAGGCGACTTCGTCATTTACAGTGGCGTGCCACGCGCCCTGTCCCCGTCCAGTTTTACGATGACGTCCACGCTGGACAAGGGGCCCATTCCGGTTCGCATCACGCGCGTCACGCTGCCGGGCGCCGCCGACGGCATCGCCGCCCCGCGCGCGTTTCGCTTTGCCAGCGCCGCCGACCGGGCGCGCTTTCGCGTTTCGTCACGTCCCTTGAACTGGCAAGCCATGTTGCGCGCGGGGCGGCTGATCGACATCAGCGCAGCCATGCAAGCGGCGACCGGCCTGGTGCGCATCGGACCGACCGCCGGTTTCAAAGCGGGCGCGCGTTATGCCATTGCATACCAGGGGCCAAGCGCTTCCTGGCGCTATCCGGCAAAGGTGGAGCATGCGATCGACGCTGCACCGGTAACCATGACGGGCGCCGACTACGCGCTGGCGCTTGACGGCCGTCCCGAGCGCAAGATGATGGCAAGGCCCGCAGGCGGGTCGTGCGGGTACGCGTCGGCTGCCACCGTGCAGGATTTTCATTATGTCGTCCCGGACGGGCTAAAGCGCTACGCGGGCGCAATCCTGTATTTCTCGGCCATTCGCGCCGACGGGGGCCCGACAAAGGCGAGCACGCCTTTTGCGCAATTACTTTACCAGTCCAATGCCTGCGACGTGCCCAAGTTGGGCGCAACGGCGCGCGGCAATGGGGCCGACATGATCCTCATGCCCTGTGACGGGGCCGGCGGCCGGGTCAGCATTCGCGGCTGGGCCGGAATGCTGGAGGTCGAAGACACACTGCGTCCCTCAGGCATCACCGGCGTGGATTTCGCCAACCCCAAGGGCGCTTCGTGCACCGGCTTTGGCATGCTCAAGCAAGCGCTGGCCAGTGGCAACAAGGAGCGCATCGCGCAAGCCGTGTGCATGACCGGTCACGCACAGGGGGGCGAACTGTCCGCCGGCGACGTTGCGGCCATGCCCGATCTGCTCAAGCTTGCATCGACCACAAGCGCAGCGTCGGCGAGCGTGTCAGCCAAGGGCTGCGCCAGGGCGGCCTTGGCCACCCTGTTCATCTTGGCGCCGGCGCAAAGCCGCGCTTTCGTGGAGCCTTTCGGCAAGCTGCTGGCGCAAGACATGGTGTCGTCCGACGCCAAACTCGCCCGGGATGCAGAAGAGCGCGCGTATGCGCTTTTGAACAACCTGAAGTCGGCGTCCGATGCGGCGGCCCCGGCAAGCGCCAACACATTGCTGCGGCCAATCCTGCCCGCCCTTCTTGCGGCACTGACCGGGGGCGCCAGCGCCCAGTCGGCGCAGGCTGGCGACATGATCGCCACGTTCGGGAAGGACGCCGCGCCCCTGGTGCCTGCCTTGCTGGCGGCCGCCCAGGGTGACGGCGTACGGGCCGGCCATGCGGCGCACGCCCTGACCGGCATCATTGGCGACGATCCACGCTTGCATCAGGTCTTGCTGCGCCATGCCGGCGTTGCCGCGCTGCGCGAACAAGCTTGCCTGGACTACAACGACGTGGCCGGCGCCACCAACCCGGACAAGGCGATCGCGCTGCTGACCGAGGCGGCGCGCCACGGTAGCGGCGCAGCGGTCGACATGCTGGCGCGGCACGCTCGCAAGGCCCGCTCCAGCACGCCGGTGTTGATCGGCCTGATGGAACAGGGCGGCGAATCGGGTCGCAAGGCGCTCGAGGCGCTGTTGGTGGTGGCGGACGGCGAACCGGCAGTATTGGCCGCGTTCGCCAGGCAGATCGGCGCCGGGCCCGGCAAGGAACCTTTTTCAAGTACGCTGGAAAAGCTTGCCGTGTTAAAGCAAGAGGGGCGCGCCTTGTTGCCGGCCATCGAGGCGCGAATGAAGACACCGGTATCGACACAGCGGCGCGCCGCCCTCAAGGTGCTCATTGTCAGCATGGCGCTGCCACCGGCCCGGGCGCGTTCATTGCTGGCCCGGGTCGGGCAAGCAAAGTCGAACGGGGAATATTTCTAAGATGGCAAGCATACGTGCAAGCAAATGGCCTCGCGCACGCTGATCCCGTACGCCCGACAATAAACATTATTTCTTTAAAGCTACTTTTCTGATTTATACTGCCGCGTGGAAACTGTCGCCCCTTGCGGCCGTCGCTTAACCTGGTTGGCACCTCGCGTCGCTGTCAATGATCACTATGCTCTTTCATGCCGGGCGCGTCCTGCGCGCCGCCGTCTGCCTGTTGCTGGCGCTGGCCTTGCTTGCCCCTGCGGCGGCCCGGGCGCGCACCGACGCCGCGGCCGAGATCAGCACCGCCAGTGCGGCCGGCTTTGCCGCGTCGGCCCATCTGCTTGAGCGGCTCGACGCCGGCGCCCCCGGCGCGGCCTATGCTATGCGCCCGATCACGCTGGCCCAGCTCGAAGACCAGCTGCGTCGCCCGGAACTGCAGGCCAGCGCCGGCAAGGGCGCCATCGCCGTGCTCTATTCGGACGTGTCGGAACCGGTGCGCAGCGCCTTCATTGCCATGATCCAGGGGATCGAAGAACGCACCCGGGTACGGGTGCGCAGCTATCTGGTCGAAGCGCGCACCGACCCGGCCGAACTGAACGCACGCCTCAAGCGCGCCAATACCCGCGTTGTCATCGCGCTCGGGCGCCAGGGCCTGGCCGCGGCCGCAGGCCTGGATCGCGACATCCTGGTCCTGGTGGGCGGCGCGCTGCTGCTGTCGGACGCCGAAATCGTCAACTTGAATGGGATCAGCCTGACCCCCGATCCGGCCCTGCTGTTTGCGCGCCTGCGTACGCTGCTGCCGGACGTGCGGCGCGTGCTGGTGGTGTACGACCCGACCAAAACCGAATGGCTGCTGCGCCTGGCGCGCGAGGCGGCGCGCGCCCAGGGCCTGGAACTGGTGGCCCACGAAGCGCGCGACCTGGGCCAGGCCGCGACCCTTTACGCCAGCGTACTGAAGGCGGCCGACGGCAAGCGCGACGCGCTGTGGCTGCCGCACGACACCACCACCGTCGAAGAAAGCACGCTGCTGCCGCTGATCCTGAAGCAGTCCTGGAACCAGGGCGTGCCTATTTTTTCAAGCAACGTGCTGCACGCGAAAAAAGGCGCGCTGTTCGCCATGAGTCCCAACAATGTCGAGCTGGGCAAGTCGCTGGCAAGTTCGGCGCTCGGCCTGATGGCGGGCGAACTGCGCCGCAAAGGCGTGCAGCCGCTGCGCGAATTGCACACCGCGCTCAATTTGCGTACCGCCCACCACATGGGCCTGAACATCGGCTACCAGCAGCAACGCACGTTCGACTTCATTTTTCCGGAGCCTTGACGCGATGATCAATGGCTTCCTGCGCCGCACCGGTTTTCGTCGCCAGCTCACGATCATTGTCTCGGCGGCGATCCTGGGCCTGGCGCTTTTTTCGTCGCTGATCAACTCCTGGGAAGCCAGGACCCGCATGCGCGAGCATTTTGTCGAGCAAGGCCAGCGCATCGCCGAAAATCTGGCCCGCCAGAGCACGCTGGCGCTGCTTTACCACTCGGGCGAAAACGCCAGCGAGGTCGTTGCCACCACCCTCAGCTTCCCGGACGTCTCGCACGTCCAGATCACCGACACGCTCCAGCATGTGCTGCTGGCGCGCAGCCAGAAGGACGCCGCACCCGTCACCGCCCCCGCCGTGCCAACAGCGCTGGCGCATGCCATGCTGGCCGGGGAGAGCGACAGCGCCTGGCGCTTCATCGCACCCGTGTACGGGGGCGCCGCGGCCGCCTCGCCCTTCGACCTGCACGAAAGCGCGCCGCAACTGCTCGGCTACGTGCACGTGTGGGTGGCCAAGGATACCCTGCGCCGCCTGACGCTCTCGCTCCTGGTCGGCAACCTGGCCATCAGCCTGTCGTTCGCCGTGATCCTGCTCGCCGTGGTGCGCCTGCTCACGCGGCGCATGATCAACCCCCTCAACGCCTTGTCGCATCTGATGCGGCGCGCCGAACTGGGCGAGTCGGGCATGCGCGCCGCGCCCGACGGCCCGCGCGACATCATCGACATGGCCAGCGCCTTTAACAAGATGATGGTCGTACTCGAACAGCGCGAGGCCGAACTGAAGGACTCGCGCGACGCCGCCGTCAGCATGGCCGCCATGAAGGCGCAGTTTGCCGCCACCGTCAGCCACGAAGTGCGCACCCCGTTAAATGGCGTGGTCGGCATGCTCGACATGCTCAAGGAAATGAACCTGAACCAGCGCCAGGCCCAGTGCGTTGACGTGGCCTGGAATTCGTCGCGCACGCTCATTGAACTGATCAACAACATCCTCGACTTCTCCAAAATGGAAGCGGGCAAGCTGGCGCTGGAAGAAGTCGACTTCGACCTGCGCGAACTGCTCGAAGAAGTCATCGAGCTCGTTGCCCAACAGGCGCAGGAGCGCGACGTGGAACTCGCTTACCTGCTGGACGCCGATGTGCCCGCGCGCGTGGTGGGCGACGCGCTGCGCCTGCGCCAGGTGCTCATCAACCTGGTCGGCAACGCCGTCAAGTTCACCGAACACGGCGACGTTGCAATTGCGCTTGGCCTGGTGCCCGGTCCGCAGTTCGCGCTGCGCGTCGAGGTGCGCGACAGCGGCATCGGCATGAGCTGCGCTCAGCAGGCCCGCTTGTTCGAGTCGTTCGCCCAGGCCGACCCGTCAACCACGCGCAGGTACGGCGGCACCGGCCTTGGCCTGGCGATTTGCAAGCAGCTCGTTGGCCTGATGGGCGGCGCCATCACCGTCGCTAGCACGCCCGGCGAAGGCAGCGTTTTTGCATTTACCATCTTGTGCCGCCCTGCGCCCGACCTGGCGCCGCCGCGGCCCCATCCCGCGCTGGCCGGCCTGCGCGTGATCGCCGTCGACGACAGCCTGGTCGTACGCAGCTTCATTGAACAATGCCTGGCGCGCCACGGCATGACGTGCCACGCCACGCGCTGGGGCGGCGCGGCGCTGGCGCAGCTCAAGGCGGGCAGCGACAGCGCACAACCTTACGCCATCGCGATCATGGACATCGGCGCGCTCGACGACGACGGCAACGACCTGGCGCGCCAGATCGCGCTACAGGCGCCCGGCACCCGCGTGCTGATCCTGGACCGCTTCGGCGCGCCGGGCGGGGGCAGCCTGGTCGACGGCCAGGCCACGCTCGGCAAGCCGCTGCGCCAGAGCCGCCTGCTGCGGGCGCTCCAGGACCTGTTTGATGGCGCCCCCGCGCCGTCCCCCCCGGCAAGCGCACCGGGGGCGCCCCAGCCCCTTGCCTACCGCGTCCTCGTGGCCGAAGACAATCGCACCAACCAGATGGTCGCCGCCGCCATGCTGGCCATCAATGGCTGCGCGTGCGAGTTCGCAGCGAACGGACGCGAAGCGCTGGAGGCGGCGCGGGCCGGACACTTCGACCTGATCCTGATGGATTGCAGCATGCCCGACATGGACGGCTACGAAGCGACCGCGCAGATCCGCGCGCACGAAATGGGCAGCGCTCGCCGCACGCCGCTGGTGGCCATGACGGCCAACACCCAGAGCGGCGACGCCGAAAAATGCCTCGCTGCCGGCATGGACGACTACCTCGCCAAGCCCATCACCCTGGTCGAACTGCGCCAGAAGCTCGACAGGTGGTTGCCGCGCATTCAGGCGGACATGGACGGCGACGACGCCGGGAGCCCGATCGACCTGCCCACGTTCGCCAAGCTGCGCGAAGTCATGGGGCCGATGCTGCCGCAAGCCGTCGCGCCCTTCCTGGAAGACACGGCGCAATACCTGCTCGAACTGGAAGCTGCCGTACACGGGCGCGACGCCGGCACCGCCCGCGCCAGGGCGCACGCCATCAAGGGCGCGTCCGGCAACCTGGGCGCCGGCGGCCTGGCGCAACTGGCCAAGGAAGCCGAAGAACTGGCCATGGCCGGCGACCTCGAACAGATCGTGCCGCTGTTGGCGCGCCTGCGCATGGCCTACAATGCCGTCGCCGGTTCGCTTGCCAGCGTAGTGAGCGGCAGCGACAGCTTCCACAACGCGCCCGTCGACACCGACGATGTCGCGCAGGTACTGATCGTCGACGACGACCGCAGCACCCGCAGCACGCTGCGCTACACGCTGCAGCGCGACGGCTTCAAGGTCGAGGAAGCGGCCGACGGCGCCCAGGCCCTGACCATGCTCAAGCGTTTCAAGCCCGACGTGATCCTGATGGACGCGGTGATGCCCGTCATGGATGGCTTCACCGCCTGCGCGCGCATGCAGGAGCTGCCCGGCGGCCGGGCGATACCGGTCTTGATGATCACCGCGCTGGAAGACAACTCCTCGGTCGAACGGGCCTTTGCCGCCGGCGCCAGCGACTACATCCCCAAGCCGATTCATTACGCCGTTCTGTCGCAGCGCGTGCGCCGCATCATCGAGGCCAACCGCGCCGAAAAGCGGATTCGCCACCTGGCCTATAACGACTTGTTGACGGGCCTGCCCAACCGCACGCTGTTCTTCGACCTGCTCGGCCAGGCGGTGCACCAGGCGCAGATGCAACAGTCGATGCTGGCGGTGCTGTTTCTGGACCTGGACCGCTTTAAATACGTCAATGACAATCTCGGTCACGATGTGGGCGACCGCCTGCTGGTGGCCGTGGCGCAGCGCATGCGGCGCACCGTGCGCAGCATGGAAACGCTGGCGCGCCTGGGCGGGGACGAATTCACCATCGTGCTTGCCGATATCGACGGCCCCGCGCCGGCGGCAAGCGCGGCCCAGAATATCTGCCGCGCACTGGCCGCGCCTTTCCAGATCGATGGCCACGACATTTTTGTCACCAGCAGCGTGGGCATTGCGCTGTATCCGCACGACGGGCTCGATGTGGCAACACTGGTCAAGCACGCCGACAGCGCCATGTACCGCGCCAAAAAGACCAACACCGGCTTTCAGTTCTACGAAGCGTCGATGGAAAACACCATCTCGGAACACGTGCGCCTGGAAAGCGACTTGCGGCGCGCACTCGAACACGGCGAACTGGATGTGTACTACCAGCCGCAGGCGCGGCTGGGGGACGAACGCATCATCGGTATGGAAGCGCTGGTGCGCTGGAACCACGCCACGCGCGGCATGGTGGCGCCGAATGACTTCATCCCGCTGGCCGAAGAAACCGGCCTGATTAACCCGCTGGGCGAGTTCGTGCTGCGCACCGCCTGCGCGCAGCTGCGCGCGTGGCTCGACGAGGGTTTGCCGTCGATGCGGGTGGCGGTCAACCTGTCGGTGCGCCAGCTGCTGCAGAAAAACTTCGCCGCGACGGTGGAAGCGGCCCTGATCGATACCGGCTTGCCGGCGCACTTGCTGGAGCTGGAGATCACCGAAAGCACGCTGATGGAGCATGCATCGGACACGCTGCAGGCGCTGCACCGGCTGCGCGCGCTCGGCGTGCGGATCTCGATCGACGACTTCGGCACCGGGTATTCGTCGCTGTCGTATTTGAAGCGCTTCCCGGTCGACATCATCAAGATCGACCGCTCGTTCGTGCGCGACGTGCCGCAAGATGCCGACGACGCGGCGATCATCAAGGGGATCATCGCGCTTGCACACAGCCTGAGGCTGGAAGTGGTGGCCGAGGGCGTGGAGACGCAAGCGCAGCTGAACTACCTGCGCGAGCAGTTTTGCGATCTCTTGCAGGGGTACTATCTGAGCCCCACGGTGCCGGCTGCGCAATTTGCGCAATTGGTGCGGGAACGGGAAGCCAGGCTGGTATAGGCGCTGTTGGCAAGGCAGTGTCCTCGTCACGCTTGGCGCTAAGGAGACTTCGTCCTTTTCGCAGCCCGGGCCAAAAAAAACGCCGCGTCACGGCGGCGTCTTCGTAGGGCGGAAAAGCGCATTGCGCCAAATCGCAACCTTAAATCTCTTCGTACAACGGCAGCGTCAGGAATTCGGCAAAGTCTTCCGACGTCGACATCTCTTCAAAGATCTGCGCGGCGCGCACGTACGTCGGATTGTCGCCATTTGGCGCCACGCCCTTCACCTTCACCAATTCCTCGGGAATCATCGCGCGCACCATGTCGGCGGTGACCTTGCGCCCGTCTTCGAGCACGCCCTTGGTCGAACGGATCCACTGCCACACCTGCGAGCGGCTGATCTCGGCGGTGGCCGCGTCTTCCATCAGGTTATGGATCGGCACGCAGCCGTTACCGGCCAGCCAGCTGCCCAGATAATGGATGCCGACGTTGATGTTGTAGCGCAGGCCCGCCTCCGTGATCGGCGCTTCCGGCTTGAAGTCCAGCAGTTCGGCGGCGGTGACGCTGATGTCCGGGCGCTGCTTGTCGATCTGGTTTTTTTTATCGCCCAGCACCTTGGTGAATTCGCCCATCGCCAGCGCCACCAGGCCCGGATGCGCAACCCAGCCGCCGTCGTAGCCGTCGGTCGCGTCGCGCGCCTTGTCGCTGCGAACGCCGCCCATCGCGATGTCATTTTTCTCCGGATCGTTCTTGATCGGGATCAGCGCCGCCATGCCGCCAATGGCCGGCGCATTGCGCTTGTGGCACGTTTGCAGCAGCAGCAAGGCGTAGGCGCGCATGAACGGCGACGTCATCGTCACCTTGGGCCGGTCCGCCAGGCAGAAGTCTTTGTCGAGCTTGAATTTTTTGATGCATGAGAAGATGTAGTCCCAGCGACCCGCATTCAGGCCGGAGCTGTGTTCGCGCAGCTCGTACAAAATCTCATCCATCTCGAAGGCGGCGAGGATGGTCTCGATCAGTACCGTGGCCTTGATCGTCCCTTGCGGCAGCCCCAGTTCGTTTTGCGTCATCACGAAGATGTCGTTCCACAGGCGCGCTTCAAGGTGCGACTCCATCTTGGGCAGATAAAAATACGGGCCGGCGCCGCGTGCGAGCTGCTCTTTGGCGTTGTGGACCATGAACAGCGCGAAGTCGAAAATGCCGCCCGAGATGCGCTTGCCGTCGACCAGCACGTGCTTTTCGTCGAGGTGCCAGCCGCGCGGACGCACCACCAGCGTGGCGATCTTGTCGTTCAGCTTGTAGGTCTTGCCGTTCTGCTCCATCGAGATGGTGCGGCGCACGGCGTCGCGCATGTTGATCTGGCCGGTGATCTGGTTGTCCCAGTTCGGCGTGTTCGAGTCTTCGAAGTCGGTCATGTAGCTATCGGCGCCCGAATTGAAGGCGTTGATGACCATCTTGCGTTCGACCGGGCCGGTGATTTCAACGCGGCGGCATTCCAGCGCGGGTGGAATCGGTGCGATCTTCCAGTCGCCGGCGCGGATGTGCGCCGTTTCTGGCAAAAAGTCGGGACGCTCGCCGGCGTTAAGGCGCTTGGCGCGTTCCACGCGCGCGGCCAGCAGTTCCTGGCGGCGCGGCTCGAAGGCGCGCGTGAGTTTTGCGACCAGGTCGAGTGCTTGGGGCGTCAGAATCTGTTCGTAGCCAGGCAAGATCTCGGCCTTGATGTCCATACCGGCTGGGGTGGCGATTGTCATAGGTACTCCTGTAAAGGTAAAAATGGAAAACGGGTACAGCGCATTGACGCGGCTAACTGGCGAACGCATTGGCGATTCATATGACTTCCAGTATATTCACTATCTGGTAGCTAAACGAGACATTTTATACATTCATCTGTGCGTTTTTATCACAAGTGACAGGAGCAGTTGATGGGGCAGTTCAGACAGATTTCCACCTTTGTCGAGGTTGTCGCGCGCGGCAGTCTGTCGGCTGCGGCGCGCGCCGAGGCGATCGCGCCGGCGATGATCGGGCGCCGCCTCGACGCCTTAGAGGCGCGCCTGGGCGTCAAGCTGCTGCAGCGGACCACGCGCAAACTGGTGCTCACCGACGAAGGCGCGGCCTTCCTCGAAGACTGCCAGCGCATCCTGGCCGAGCTCGAAGAAGCCGAGGCCGCCGTGGCCGAGCGCAGCGCCAAGGCCAGCGGCCATCTGCTGGTCTCCGCGCCTGCCGGCTTTGGACGCCAGCACGTGGCGCCGCTGCTGCCATCGTTTCTCGCCGAGCATCGTGAAGTGACGGTCAACCTGAACCTGAACGACCGCTTGGTCGACGTGGTGGGCGAAGGTGTGGATGTGGCCATTCGCATCGCCAGCCTGTCCGATTCCACTTTGGTGGGCATGAAGCTGGCCGACAATCAGCGCGTGCTGGTGGCCTCCCCTGCCTACCTCAAGCGCCATGGCACGCCTGAAACGCTGGCCGACCTGGCAAAGCACAACTGCCTCCCGATCAGCAGCGAAGGCAGCCAGCGCGGCTGGACCTTTCGCGAACACGGCAAAGCGGTGACGATCAAGGTGGCCGGGAACATGGTCTGCAACGACGGTGCGGTGCTGCACGACTGGGCGCTGGCAGGCAAGGGGCTGGCCTGGCGCTCGATGTGGGAGGTCAATGCCGAAATCGATGCGGGCAAGCTCAAGACCGTGCTGGACCAGTTTGCGGCGCCGGGAAACGATATCCATGCAGTATTCGCCCAGCGCCGCCATTTGCCATTACGGATCAGGGCGTTCGTGGATTTCTTGCGCCACACCTACGCCCAGCCGGGATATTGGCGCAAAGGCTGATCCACCTTCACCCCCCTCAACGGGGTCAGTGATGTGAGGGAGGAATTGCTACTAACTGCGGCGTTTCAAAACCATCAGGCGAAAAAAAATCCTCGGAAACCGAGGATTTTTTTAGTCGTTGACTCAGCGATATTAGATAGGCTGAATGTTCGAAGCTTGCTTGCCTTTAGGGCCAGCGGTTACTTCGAAAGAGACGCGCTGGTTCTCTTGCAAAGATTTGAAGCCTGCCGACTGGATAGCCGAGAAGTGAGCGAACAGATCTTCGCCGCCTTCGTCAGGGGTGATAAAGCCGAAGCCCTTCGAATCATTGAACCATTTTACGATGCCAGTTGCCATTACAATTTCCTATTTCAGTTAGTTGGGCTTTCGCCCGTTTTAGATCGTTTGAAGAAGCAAGAAAGAAATGACAGACAGACTGCACTACTACCTCGAATCCAACGATCCCGCATTATACCCAATAAATCAAAAAAAACACATTCACTGCAAAATAAAACTTGAGGACTGAAGAATCGTTGCGTTGATCAACGATGACAGAACCCGTTTGCAGCGGCAGTAAGATGAATATAGGGCATGGATACTCTGGAAGTTTGCGTTAGATCAAACGATCATCGCACCGGTTCTTGCATTAACGCATATGCAACAGTTCAATGTCGCATTACACGTCGCGTCCGCCTGCGTGTTCGTCCGCCTTGGGGTCGATTTCGGCCCAGTCGATGTAGGCGTCGAGCGCATCGAGCCAGCGCTGCCAGTCGGACGCCGCCACCGTCTCGAAGGCCATCAGCACGCGCAGGCGCTGCTCGAGCTCGCGCGCCTTCTGTCCAAAGGCGCGAAAGCCGAACGTGGCCGCCGAACCGGCAATCGTGTGCAAGGTTTCATGCAGCGCCTTGATGCTCCCTTCCTGCGGCCCATCCGGGTTGAACGCGCCTCGCTCGCGGCGCATGCGCACCAGCGTTTCGGGAATGCCCGCGGCGAACTTGTCGTTCAGTGCGCGCAGGCGCGCAAAGAAGTCCTGGTCGATCTGTGTCGCCATCGCGCAGCAGGCTTTACTTGGTGCCGAAAATACGGTCGCCCGCGTCGCCCAGGCCCGGCACGATGTACGCATGCTCGTTCAGGTGCGAGTCGAGCGAGGCCACGTACAGCTTGACGCCCGGATGCGCATCCTGGAATACCTGCACGCCTTCCGGCGCGCACACCAGCGCCAGGAAAATGATCTGCTCGTCGGAGACGCCGCGCTTTTTGAGCACGTCGACCGCATGCACGGCCGAATTGCCGGTAGCCACCATCGGGTCGCACAGGATGAAGATGCGGTCGGCCGTATCAGGCAGGCGCACCAGGTATTCGACCGGCTTGTGGGTGTTCGGATCGCGGAACACGCCCACGTGGCCCACGCGGGCCGACGGCACCAGTTCGAGCAGGCCGTCGCTCATGCCGATACCGGCGCGCAGGATCGGCACGATCGCCAGTTTTTTTCCGGCGATGACGGGCGCGTCGATGGTAACAAGGGGCGTTTCAATCTTGCGCGTGGTGAGCGGCAGGTCGCGCGTGATCTCGTAGCCCATCAGGAGCGTGATTTCCTTGAGCAGTTCGCGAAACGTGCGGGTCGAGGTGTCGCGCTCGCGCATGTGCGACAGCTTGTGCTGGATCAGCGGGTGGTCCAGGATGAACAGGTTGGGAAAGCGTGGATCTTGTTTCATGATGAGTTTTTCGTGGTAATGGCTTGTGCCCGTATTATCCCAGCCGCAGCCCGGTTTGTCCGAATTTAGTTGTCAGCCGATGCCGCCAGCGCGCGCTCGAGGATGGCCTTGCAATCGACGCCCGGCCCCAGGCGTCCGAAGGCGCCGCCCACGTCTACCGCAATGCGCGAGGCGATAAAGGCTTCGGCCACGAACGCCGGCGCGTGGCGCACCAGCAGCGCGCCCTGCACCGCGATGACGACGCGCTCGGCCAGCCGGCGCGCGCCGAATTCGTCGCCATGCGCTTGATCGATGTCGGCCAGCAGGCGCGCCGCATACGCATTCAAGGGGCCGCTGGCCTTGCCCGCAAGCGCCAGTTCGGCGGCCAGCGCCTCGCGCGCGGCCGGCGTCTTGCCAAAGGCGCGCAGCAGGTCAAGGCACATCACATTGCCCGAGCCTTCCCAGATCGAATTGACCGGCGCCTCGCGGTACAGGCGCGCCAGCGGGCCGTCTTCCACGTAGCCGTTGCCGCCCATGACTTCCATCGCTTCGGCGCCGAAGCCCGGCCCGCGCTTGCACAGCCAGTATTTGCCCGCGGGCGTGAGGATCCGTCCCAACAGCGCCTGGGCCGGGTCATCGCCTTCGTCAAAGCAGCGCGCCAGGCGCAGCGCAAAGACGGTTGCCGCCTCCGATTCGAGCGCCAGGTCGGCCAGCACGTTTTGCATCAAAGGTTGGTCGGCCAGTTTGCGCCCGAACGCGGCGCGCCCGCGCGCATGGTGCAGCGCGTGCGTGAGTGCGGCGCGCATGATGCCGGCGCTGCCCACCACGCAGTCGAGCCGCGTATGCCCGCCCATTTCCAGGATGGTGGGAATGCCGCGCCCCGCTTTGCCGACCAGCCAACCCACCGCATCGCAAAACTCCACTTCCGACGAGGCGTTCGAACGGTTGCCCAGCTTGTCCTTCAAGCGCTGCACGCGGATTGCATTGCGGCTGCCGTCAGGCAGGAAGCGCGGCACGAAAAAGCACGACAGGCCGGCACTGCCTTCGTCGTCGGTCTGCGCCAGAATCAAATGCGCGTCCGACTGGGGCGCGGAAAAAAACCACTTGTGGCCGACAATGTTGAATGCGCCTTCGCCTTCGGCGCCGAAGCGCGCCTGGCCCTCGCCCGGCGCCAGCGGCGCGGCGCGCGTGGTGTTGGCGCGCACGTCGGTGCCGCCCTGCTTTTCGGTCATGCCCATGCCGATCAAGGCGCCGTGCTTTTGCTCGATCGGCAGCGAGCGCGGGTCGTAGCGCCGCGACAGGATCTTGGGCAGCCACTTGTCGGCCAGCGCGCCGGCCTGGCGCAGCGCGGGCACGCAGGCATACGTCATGGTGATCGGGCACTGGGCGCCGTTTTCCACCTGGCCGAACAGCAGGTACTGGGCCGCGCGCGTGACCTGGGCGCCGGCCAGGCCCGAATCCCACGGCGAGGCGTGCACGCCCGATTCGATCATCAGCGTCATCAAGGCATGCCAGGATGGATGGAATTCGACTTCGTCAACCCGCCTGCCGCTGCGGTCGAAGTTATGCAATCTGGGCGCGTTGGCGTTGGCCTGGCGTCCCAGGTCCAGCACCTCGGCGCGCCCCAGTTGCTCGCCCAGCGCGTGCAAGGCGAGCGCCGCCTGCGCGCCGCCCTCGCGCTGCAGCGCTTCCTGCAAAGCCAGGTCGCAGGCGAACAGGTTGATGTCGGCAAACGGCGCGGCCTGGTTAAAGACGTCGTGGGTATCGAAATGGTGCATGGTGAAGCCTCCATGGCGGCGCTGGCGCCGTTTTATTGTTTTGCTGGCAGTGCACTGCGAGCGTTGCAGGCTAGCGCAAAGCCCCTGCAGACGCAAGTTTCGGTGATTCCGCCAGCAATGGCGCCCGGTTCCATGATGGGCGTCAAACTTCCTGCTATCAAAGGCCAAAACAGGAGGAATCAATGCCCAACGGCATTTTTTTGGTGTTACATTTCTCGCTCGTGTTGTCCACGATTGTGCTGTCCAATTCAACGGAAAGACCGATTATCTTATGCGCATGAGCATCTCCAGCGACAACCGCGGCCCGGCCCGCGAAATCGATCACCTGATGGACGCGGCCGGGGACATCGTGCTGCGCCTGGACTTGGCCGGCCAGGTCCGTTACGCCAGCCGCCGCGCCCGCGCACTGCTCGCACTGCGCGGCGCCAACATCAAGCTCGCTTCGCTCGCGGCCGACGCAGACCAGCCGTCGCTAGCCAAGGCTGTGGGCGATGCGGTGACTGCGGCGCCATCGGACGCGCCGGTGCTGGCCGTCGTGCGCCTGCAGTGCGGCGAGCAGTACACCTGGTTCGAGCTGCGCCTGTCGCGCCTGACCACGCCCGACGACATTGCCGACGTGCTGGTCGTGGGGCGCGACATGTCGGCCCAGCGCGGCACCGAAGAGATGCTGCGCCACATGGCCACCCATGACGCCCTGACCGGCCTGCCCAACCGCATTTTGCTGTCGGACCGGATCCGCATGGTCACCTTGCAGGCGCGCCGCTCGGGCGAGCCGTTTGCCGTCATCCACATCGGCCTGGACGGCTTTAAGAAGGTCAACGATAGCCTGGGCCATCCGGTGGGCGACGCGGTGCTCAAAATGGCCGCCGCGCGCATGCGCAAGACGCTGCGCGACAGCGACACGCTATCGCGCGTGGGGGGCGATGAATTCGTCGCCATCCTGCCCGGCACCCACAGCGAAGCGCAAATCAAGCTGGTCACGGGGCGCCTGTTGGCGATGGCGCAGATGGCCTTCGAGGTCGAGCACCACATGATCTACATCGGCGCCTCGATCGGGGTGGCGCTGTTTCCCGAACACGCCGAAGATGAGGTGCGGCTGGTGGCGCTGGCCGACACGGCCATGTCGCGCGCCAAGCAGACCGGCCGCGGACGCTGCGTGCTGTACAGCGCGCGCCAGAGCTCCCCGCCGGAACACGATATTTCGCTCGAGGCTGCCATGTTCCAGGCCATCCGCGAAGGCGAATTCCTGCTCTTTTACCAGCCCATCGTGGATGCGCCGACGCGCCAGATCCAGGGGTTCGAGACCTTGATGCGCTGGAAGCACCCCACGCTGGGCATGGTGCCGCCGGCACGCTTTATCGGCCTGGCCGAATCGAACGGGCTGATCAACCTGCTTGGTGCCTGGGCGCTCAAGGCGGCCTGCGTGCAGCTGGCCCAGTTTCAGCAAGCCTGCGGCCGAACGCTGTACATGTCGGTCAACATCAGCCCGCGCCAGTTTCGCAACGACCAGTTCCTGGCGGTGCTCGATGAAGCGCTCGCCTATTCGGGCTTGCCGGGCGAGCAGCTGGTGCTCGAGATTACCGAAGGCACGCTGATGCTCGACCCGCAGCACGCGGAAACGATCTTGACGCGCATGGCCGAGCGGCGCGCCCGCATCGCGATCGACGACTTCGGCACCG
Organism: Massilia sp. TSP1-1-2; assembly: GCF_049896185.1. Classification (NCBI taxonomy): domain Bacteria; kingdom Pseudomonadati; phylum Pseudomonadota; class Betaproteobacteria; order Burkholderiales; family Oxalobacteraceae; genus Massilia; species Massilia sp. TSP1-1-2. Next base: position 60,606 of record NZ_JAFCTU010000026.1, on the reverse strand, counting down.
GCTACTCGTCGCTGGCCTACCTCAAGCGCTTTCCCATCTCCGTGTTGAAGGTCGACCGCGCCTTCGTCAAGGATTTGCCGGCGTCAAGCAAGGACGGCGCAATCTGCAACGCGGTGCTCGACCTGGCGCGCCACCTTGGCCTGTCGGTGGTGGCCGAAGGCGTCGAGACCGAAGACCAACTGCAGTACCTGGGCCAGCGCGGCTGCCAGTACATCCAGGGCTACCTGACCGGCCGTCCAATGCCGGCCCACGTCGCCATGGTCGCGCTGGCCGACACCTTCAACGCCTTGCGCACGGGGCGCGTATGATGGACGTAACCCTTTCCGCCACGGATTGCAGCTCGGATTGCAGCTCGGGTTGCAGTCCCGATTGCGGCGCCGATTGCACCTCCAATTGCGGCGCCAGCGCCGACACCACGCTCGCGCTGCTATGGGAGCGCGTGCGCGAGCAGGGCGACATGCCCGGCTTTGCCAAGGCCATCGGCGCCATCCTGGGCGCCATGCGCGGCGAAGACGAGCACGAATTTTGCATGACCCAGACCGTGCTGTCCGACCCGGTCTTGACGCAAAAGGTGCTGCGCCTTGCCAACAGCGGCATGTACGCCGCCTTTGGCCAGCGCATCAGCACCGTCTCCAAAGCCGTGCTGGTGCTGGGCACCGAGGCGATCGGTCACCTGGCGCTCGGACTGAAACTGGTCGAAGAGTTGCACGCCAGCGCCCAGGCCAGCAGCAACGCCCACGCCGAGATGGAAAAGGCGGTCCTGGCCGGCATGGTCGCGCAGCAGGTGGCCGGCAGCGCCGAAGGGCGCGACAGCGAGGAAGCGGTGGTCTGCGCCATGCTCCATGCCCTGGGCCGGATGGCCGTCACGTTCTACCTGCCGGACGTATGGAGCGCGCTGCAGGACGCCGGCGGCGTTGGCGGCGAAGACCACGCCGCCCCCGAGCTGCTCGGGCTCTCGCTCGAAGACGTGGGGCGCGCCGCTGCCGAACGCTGGGGCTTGCCGCACAAGCTGATCGCCAGCATGCGCCGGGTCGAACCGGCGCCGCGGCCCGACGCCTTCAGCGACGCCGACTGGCTGGCCGCCTTGTCGACCATGTCGAGCCGCTGCGCCGATTCGCTGTGGAACGACGACGACGCCGGCGCCGACACCTTGCAACTGCTCGCCGCCGGCTTTGCGCCCATGCTCGGCGTACAGGCCGGCAGCGTGATGGACGCCATCGGAAAAGCGCGCGAAAACGCCATCGCCGACCTGTCGGTGGCGCCATTTGCACGCGCGGCCCAAAAGCGCTCGCAGGTGCCCGAGGTGCGCGCCAAGGTGCGCGCGCGCGACAGCCGCCTGCTCGCTTCAGGCATTGCCGACATGCGCGACGTGCTCGATACGGCCAGCCCTGGCCAGATGATGTCGATGGCCCTGGAAACGCTGTATCAGGGCCTGGGCCTGGCGCGCGCGGTGGGCTTTTTGCGCAACCGCCGCGAACACAACTACGCCGCCAAGATGGGCTTCGGCGCCGGCGTGCGCCTCTTGATTCCCCGGTTGACGTTCGACGACCGCTACCAGCCGAATGTCTTTCACGCCGCGCTCAGCCACGACCGCGTGGTGTTCATTGAAAACACGCGCGACCGCGAGTTTGCGCCCCGGCTGCCGGCCTGGTGGAAGGTGTCGCTGGCGAACGCGCGCAGCTTCGTGATCTTGCCGCTGTGCCGCAACGGGCAGCCGGTCGGCTTTATTTACGGCGACTGGGACGATGAAATGTACCAAATGCCGCTCGACCATGGCCAGTTCACCCAGCTCAATGAACTGCGCGCGCTGGTGCTCGAAGCGCTGGAACGGCGCCAGCACGCCTAGGCGCGCGGCAGCGTTTACTGGTCTTCGCCGGCGCCCGCAAGGCGCGCCGCCTCCTCGCCCGTCAGGCCGAGCGAGCGCAAAAAGGCCTTGTACCCTTCCGGATTCTGGCGCGCGAACACGGCGTGCCAGCGGTGCATCGCGGCGTCATCGAGCCCGCTGGCTCCGAACGCATCCTCAAACGCATCTTCAAACGCATCTTCAAACGCAACACCCGGCGCCGCCGGCCGCCTCCCGCCTTCCAGTAACGCCACCAGCAAAGCCTGCTGCTCGCGCAGGCCTAGCATTGATTGCCCGATCTCGTCCAGGCGCTTGGCGAATGCGGCCATTTTGTCGCCGCCCGCCAGCAAGGGGCGAATCTGGTCCAGCGTCAGCCCGGTGGCGCGGTAGGTGCCGATCTGCTGCACGCGCGCCAGTTCAGGTTCCGAATAGAGCCGCTCGCCGCTCCCGCTGCGCTCGAGCGGCGCCAGCAACCCTACCTGCTCGTAATACAGCACCGTTGTGCGCGGCACATTTCAGCGGCTGGCCAGCTGGCCGAGGGTCAATCTAGCACCAAGGTGTTCGTCAGCAGACATCGCCAATGCTCCTGAAAAAAAATCAGACCATCAACCCGGGAGCGCCGGCGCCGGCGTCCTGGCGATGGAAACAATACCAGGCTGCCCCCGCCCCGGCCAGCGTCATCGCGGCGGCCGCATAAAACATGTGCTGCGGCCCGACGCGGTCCCAGCACAAGGTGAGCACCAGGCCGCCCAGCGTGCAGCCGACACCGTAAGCGACGCTCATGTAGAGCGCCTGGCCGCTGGCCTGCAGGGGGCCTGCAAACCAGCGCTGCATCGTGATTACGCAGGCCGAATGGTGGGCCGCGAACGTGGCCGCATGCATCAACTGCGCGGCAATGAGCACCCACAGCAGGCCGGGCGCCGCCCCGGTGATGGCAAAGCGCAGCAGCGCCACGCCAAAGGCGAACAGCATCACGCGGCGCGCCCCGAAGCGCGCAAACACGTGCGACTGAAAGTAGAAAAACGCCACCTCGGCCACCACGCCAAGCGCCCACATCGCGCCGATCAGCGGTTTGCCGTAACCGGCGCGCGCCAGGTACAGCGAGTAAAACGCGTACAGGCACATGTGGGCGCCGCACATCAGCGCCGCCGAGACAAAAAACGCCACCACTTCGCCCTTGCGCAGCACGCTCCACAAGGGCGGCGTGTCGTGCGCGCGCACCGGGTGAGCCGTTTCGCCAATGCGCAGGCTGGCCCCAAACACCAGCAGCAGCAGCGCGAACGTCAAGCCCAGCAGCGCCTCCACCCCGAACCATTCAAGGCCGTACCCGGCCAGCACCACCGCGGCGATAAAGCCGAGCGAGCCCCACAAGCGCAGCTTGCCATAGTTGGACAGGTCGCCCCGCATTTCGGCCAGCATCAGCGCGTCGCACAGCGGGCTTAACGCGCTGGCGAACAGGTTCACCAGCATCATCACGATGAAAAACTGCAGGTAGGAGTCGGCCACGAAGATGGCGCCGAACGAGAGCAGCGCGCCGAGCGCCGTCAGGCGCATGACCAGCACGCGGCGGGCGCTGCGGTCGGCCGCCCAGCCCCACAGGTTGGGACCGACGATGCGCATCACGGGAATGAGCGAGATCAGCACCCCGATCTGCGGCACCGTCAGGCCGCGCGCGGCGAAATACAGCGTCGCATAGGTGCCAAAGGTGCCGGCGTAGGCGTAATAGACAAACAGGAACAGCGAAAAATTAATCGACTGCAGCGGCATCGGCGCGCGCGGCTCAGGCAATTTTTGGGGCGATCCTGGGCGTGGAAACGCGCACGTCGCCGCACTGCGCCCGGTGCATCAGCGCGTGGTCGATCAAGACCAGGGCCAGCATCGCTTCAGCAATCGGCGTGGCGCGGATCCCCACGCACGGGTCGTGCCGGCCGAACGTTTCGACCAGCACCGGGTTACCCGCCTTGTCGATCGAGCGGCGCGGCGTGCGGATCGACGAGGTCGGCTTGATAGCGATCGAGACCGTGATGTCCTGCCCGGTCGAGATCCCGCCCAGCACGCCGCCGGCGTTATTGCCGACAAAGCCTTCCAGCGTCAGTTCGTCGCCATGCTCTGAGCCGCGCTGCGCCACCGACTTGAAGCCGGCCCCAATTTCCACGCCCTTGACCGCGTTAATGCCCATCATCGCGTAGGCGATGTCGGCGTCGAGCTTGTCGTAAATGGGTTGCCCCAGGCCGACCGGCACGTTGTGCGCCAGCACGTCGATGCGTGCGCCGATCGAGTCGCCGTCGCGCCGCAGCTCATCCATGGCCGCTTCCATGCGCGCGATCAGAGCGGCGTCGGCGCTGGCGGCGAAAAACGGGTTCTCGCGCACGTGCTCCCACGACGCGAACGGCACCGCAATGTCGCCCAGCTGGCTCATGCAGCCCTTGAACACCGTGCCATACTGCTCGAACAACCACTTTTTGGCGACGGCGGCGGCGCCCACCACGGGCGCGGTCAGTCGCGCCGACGAGCGCCCGCCTCCGCGCGGGTCGCGCACGCCGTACTTGTGCCAATAGGTGTAATCGGCATGGCCCGGGCGAAAGCTGTCGACGATGTTGCCGTAGTCCTTGCTGCGCTGGTCCTGGTTGCGGATCATCAGCATGATCGGCGTGCCGGTGGTCTTGCCCTCGTACACCCCGGACAATATTTCGACCAGGTCGGCTTCCTGGCGCTGCGTCACGTGGCGCGAGGTACCCGGCTTTCTGCGGTCCAGGTCCGGCTGGATATCGGCTTCCGACAGCAGCATGCCCGGCGGGCAACCGTCGATGATGCAGCCGATGGCGGGGCCATGCGATTCGCCAAAGGTGGTAACGGAAAACAGCTTGCCAAATGAGTTGCCGGACATGGTGGGAAAAGTGAGTGGGAGAAAAAGCAATTCTACCAGCCCGCGCGCATTTGCTGCACCCTTGCCCTCGAATGGCAATATCTTCCCCATCACATTACCATTAAAGCAATTGCCGTAAGCGTCACGGAAAGCTGTTTTTCTCACCGCAAACTCGCTTGAGGCGGCGTTTTCGTCGTATCCTACTGAAAAACGCCATCCTGGAGAAGCGCTACATGCCCCCATCGAGCACGCCCCCGGTCCGTTCCGAGGACGATCACGACGACCTGGTCTTTCTGGACGAGCACCCGGCAAGCGCCGCTGCCGACGGCTTGCCCAACGTATGGCGCGTGATGATCATCGATGATGATGAGGACGTCCATTCGACGACCACTTTCGCCCTGGGCAACCTGGACATGCAGCACCGTCCACTGCAATTCGTGCATGCCTATTCGGCCGCCCAGGCCCGTGAAATGCTCAAGACCGAGACCGACATTGCCGTCATTTTGCTCGACGTGGTCATGGAACAGGACGACGCCGGCCTGCACCTGGTGCGCTACATCCGCGAAACGCTCAAGCTGGCCGACGTGCGCATCATTCTGCGCACCGGGCAGCCCGGCTACGCGCCCGAAATCGACGCCATCCGCGATTTCGACATCAACGATTACAAGACCAAGTCGGAACTGACCCGCATCAAGCTATATACGACGGTGACGGCGGCGATCCGTTCCTACGAACAGATCCGCGCGATCAGCGCCAGCCGGCGCGGCCTGGACCAGATCGTGCGCGCCAGCACCGAGCTGATGTCGCTGCACGGCGTGCAAAATTTCGCCGCCGGCGTGCTGGCCCAGATTGCCGAGATCTTGCAAATCCCCCCCAACGGCGTGCTGTGCGCCCGCGACAACCCGGACGCCGGCGGCGACGCGCTGTGCGTGGTGGCCAGCGCGGGCACGGCGCGGCGCGCCGCCAACGCGCGCCTGACGCTGGCCGACGACGCCCCGCTCTACAGCGCCATGATGCGCACCCTGTCCCAGTGCAGCAACCTGTACGAACCGGGCTGCGTCACGCTCTACTTCGCCGGCAAGTCGAGCCGCGACTTCGTGGCCCGCGTCTCGGTGAACCGGGTGCTGGGCGACATCGACCGCCGTCTGCTGGACGTATTTTGCAGCAACGTCGCGGTCGGCCTGGACAATGTGGAACTGGTCAGCCACCTGCACAACGCCGCCTTTTACGACCAGCTTTCCAAGCTGCCCAACCGCACCCGCCTGGTCGAAATCCTCGACGCCACCTTGTGCGGCCCGGCATGCGACGACGCCACGCTGTGCCTGGTCGACCTGGACCACTTTGCCGAGACCAACGACGCGCTTGGCCACCAGTTCGGCGACGCACTGCTGGTGGCCGTCGCCACGCGATTGCAGACCAGCCTGGGCCAGCAGTTGACGGTGGCGCGCATCGGCGGCGATATTTTCTGCGTGCTGGGCGACGCGGCGGCCGTCAATCCGGTCGCCATCCTGTGCTTGTTCGAAACGCCCTTCCTGATCGAGAACCAGGAAGTGCGCCTGTCGGCCACGCTCGGCCTGGTGCGCCTGGTCGAGCATGACGGCGGCGGCGCCGACGCCCTGAAGGACGCCGATATTGCCTTAAAGCGCGCCAAGACCCAGCAGCGCGCCGGCCACTTTTATTTTTCGCGCAGCATGGGCGTTGAAATTCGCGAGCGGGTGCGCATGATGCACGCGCTGCGCAGCGGCTTTGCCGACGGCGAGCTGTTCGTCGTCTACCAGCCGCAGATCGACCTGGCCACGCGCCGGCCGGTGGGCGCCGAGGCGCTGCTGCGCTGGCGCGGCGCCGACGGCGTCTTCATTTCGCCCGACCGCTTCATCCCGATCGCCGAATATTCGGGCCTGATCATCGACATCGGCGAATGGGTGCTGCGCACCGCCTGCCACGAAGTGGTGCGCCTGCGCGAAGCGGGGCACCGCGATTTCACGATGTCGGTCAACGTCTCGCAGGTGCAGTTTCGCCATCCGTACTTTCTGGAGATGCTGCGCTCGGCGCTTGAAGACAGCCAGGCACCGCCCGAATTCATCGAGCTCGAAATCACCGAATCGATGGCCATGGAAGAGCCGGACCTGTTGATCAAGATGCTGGCCCAGATCAAGCATACCGGCGTGTCGATTTCGATCGACGACTTTGGCACCGGCTTTTCATCGCTGTCGTACTTGCAGCGCCTGCAGGTTGACCGGCTCAAGATCGACCGCGCTTTTGTCACCGAAATCACCGGCTCGGCGCGCGGCAGCAGCATTGCCGAAATGGTGATCCAGCTCGGGCGCAATCTGGGCTTGTCGATCGTCGCCGAAGGCGTCGAAGACGAGCGCCAGGCCCAGATCCTGCGCGATCTGGGTTGCCCGCTGGCGCAAGGCTTTTTGTTTGCGCGCCCAATGACGGTGCCGGCGCTGTACGAATGGCTGGCCAACGACCTGCACACGCGCCTGGCATTGCCGTCCGCCTGAGCTGACGTGGCCTACATGGTGGCATCGTGGGCGGAAAAGCGCATGCGCATTGCGCCAATGCGCGCATCGACGTGACGCCAGCACTGGCGGAATGCGCGTTCGCTTTTCCGCCCTACGTTTTGGTCAAGCCAACACTACTTCGTCGCGCCAGGCGTCGATGGCGCTCGCCAAGCGGCTGCCCACGTAAAATCCATGTACATCCCGCACGTCGACCAGGGGTGAGTCGAGTGGAACCATGGGCCGTCGAAAGCCGATCTCACCTGCCTCTGGCCGGCTGGGAGCAACTGGTTGAACTGGCCGACGCGGCGCTGTACTGGGTCAAGGAAAACGGGCGCAACGGCTGGAGCGCGCTCGGGCCGGCGCCGGACGGCGACTTGGCGCGCTGGTTGAAAAACTGCACCCGGGCGCCCAAGTCATGATCGACACCGGGCGCGTGACCTTGATCAGTTCGAAGGATGACGGTGCGGGCATCGACGCCGCCTGGTCGCCAGCGGATAATGTTGCCAGCTGAACCACGGCACAAACTGGGTTTGCATTGCAAGACAGCAACACGCTCCCTGTTGCGTTGGTGTAATATCCTAACTTCGTACCCCCTCGCCATTTACAACCGGTTGCCGCTGCGCGGCGCCTCGACGGAGTTGTCCGCGTGTTACTTAAAGATATTGCAATAATTTTGATCGCGGTGCTGGTTGGCGCCGTTCTCGTGGTTGCCCTGGTGCGCCGGTTCAAGTCGCGCGCGGCGCCGCCCCCGGCCATACGCCAGCATTTCACGATCGACGACGACGTTGCGGTCGACCCCGACACCATCGCCCTGGCCGAGCGCGAGCGTCTCGACGCGCTGCGCAGCGCCGCCGATGAGCTCGAGCGCGCCGACATCCAGGCCAACAGCGTCCTGGAAACGCCTGAAACGGTGCTCGACCCGGCGGTCATTTTCCGCGCCGAGGACGAACGTATTGCCGCCCACATGGCCGCGCGCGAAAAAGCCGAACGCGAAGCTGCCGCCGCCGAGGCGCTGCGCCTGGAAGCGGACCGCCTGGCGGGGGAGGAAGCGGCGCGCCTGGAAGCGGAGCGCGCAGCGGCAGAACTGGCCGCCAATATCGACGCCAAGGTCATGGCCGACGAAGAAGCGCTGCTGATCGAAGAGCAGCGCCTGGCCGAAGAAGACACGGCGCGCCGCTACGCCAAGCGCATGGCCGACGAGGAAGCGGCGCGCATCGAAGCGCTGCGCGTGGCCGAAGAAGAGCGCGCCCGGCTTGACGCGGCGCACCAGGCGCTCGACACGGCGGCGCGCGCCGAAGCGCAGCGCGTGGCGCTCGAAGACGAAGACCGGGTGCAAGCGCTGCGCGCGGCCGAAGACGCTGCCGCGCAGCGCGAGGCTGAGCGCGTGGCCGAAGAAGAAACGGCGCGCGCGCAAGCGCACGCGGCGGCCGCTGAACTGGCCGCCCGCCTGGAAGCAGAGCGCATCGCCGCCGAAACGGCAGCCCGATCCGACGCTGAAGGCGCCGCCGCGGAAGAAGCGGCCCGCGCAGAAGCTGCGCGCGTGGCGCTTGAGGAAGCAGAGCGTGCCGAAGCTGCGCGCCTGGCGCTTGCGGAAGCCGCACGCGCCGAAGCCGAACGCCTGGCCGCTGAAGAAGAAGCACATCGCCTGGCCGAGCGTGTAGCCCTTGAGGAAGCCGCCCGCGCCGAAGCGCAGCGCATCGCGCGCGAAGAAGAAGCGCGCCAGGCAGCCGAACAGGCAGCCGCCGAGGAAGCGGCGCGGGTGGAAGCTGCCCGCGTGGCCGCCCAAGAAGCCGAACGCATCGCATTAGAACGCGCCGCCGCCGAGGAGGCCGCGCGCGTGGAAGCGCAGCGCCTCGCCTCTGAAGAAGCGGCCCGCATTGAAGCTGAACGCGTCGCCCTTGAAGAAGCCGCGCGCGTGGAAGCCAAACGCATCGTCCTTGAAGAAGCCGCGCGCGCAGAAGCGCAGCGCATCGCCATTGAAGAAGCGGCCCGGCTGGAAGCGCGCCGCGCCGCCGACGAAGCGGCCGCCCGTGCGCTGGCCCAGCGCCTAGCTGCCGAGGAAGCGATCCGGCGCGAAGACGAGCGCGTGGCTGCCGAAGAAACGGCGCGCCTGCTGGCGCTGCGCCTGGCCGAACAGGAAGCGGCCCGCGTCGAGGCGCTGCGCCTGTCGGCCGAAAGGCTGGCCCGCGCCGAAGCCGAACGCGTCGCGGCCAAGGAAGCAGCACGCCTGGAAGCGATGCGCAATGCCGCCCATGAAGCGGCGCGCCTGGAAGCCGAACGCGAGGCAGCAGCGCAAGCTGCGCGCCTGAAAGCGGAGCGCGCGGCACTGGCGGAAGCCACGCGCGCGGAAGCCGAGCGCCTGGTTGCGGCCAGCGCCGCCCGCCTCGAAGCGAAGCGCCTGGCGGCGGAAGCGGCTGCGGCGGAACAGGCAGCGGCGGAACGGGCAGCGACAGCACAGGAAACGACAGGCCAGCAGCGAGCCAGTCCCGCAGCGCAGCGCGTGCCAAAGGCCGCGCCCGAGACGCTCGTCATGATTGCGGACGACTCCAAGGTAGTGCGGGTCAAGACCAACCGCATGCTGGTCAACAACCAGTTCCAGGTGCAGCAGGCCGAGGACGGTCTGGACGCCCTGCGCCAGATCGGTGAGCGCATGCCCGACGTATTGATCACCGACGTCGAAATGCCCGGCATGAACGGCTTCGAGCTGACCCAACACCTGCGCAACGACCCTGCCACCGCGCACATCCCGGTGATCATGATCAGCGCCGAAGAGAGCTATGGCCCCAAGGCGCAGGAAGCCGGAGTCGACATCCTGCTTGGCAAACCTTACGCCGACGACGTCATGCTTGCCCACATCCAGCGCTTCATGCGCGAAGGCCGCGCCGCCACCTGAGCCATATCGCAGGCCGAACGCAAAGCCAGTCCAGCCACGATTCAAGTCTGGACTGCATGACGGAAAAGCGCAAAGCGCGTCTTGCGCCATGCGTGGCCGCCCGTCCCTACGGCCTCACCTCAAGGCTGAACAACTCCTCCACGCTCACCTTGAGCGCGTGCGCCAGCTTGAGCGCGAGGATCGTGGATGGCACCATATGCCCCATCTCGATGGCATTGATCGACTTGCGGGTAATGCCGGCCATTGCGGCCAGATCGGCCTGCGTCAGGTCGCGCATGGCGCGCTGCACCTTCATCGTTGTTTTTAGATGTTCGTCCATCAGCGGTCATGCGCCAGCAAGCTGCCCACCACCGCCACTACCCCGAGCAGCGCGGTCGCGCTGGCCATCAGCATGATCGGCGGCGGCGGGCCCGCCGCCGCCAGCAGCAAGCCAAGCAGCGGCTGCGCGAACAGCACCGCAAACAAGCCATTGCGATAGGCCAGGCGCAGGCTTTGCTGGCGCAGATCATCGTTTAGCATCGACTGCATGGCAGGCGAGCCGGCATCGCTGCGCACGCCCTTGAGCGATGAGCGCAGCCACGCCACGGCGACCACGATTCCGACCGGCAGCAGCAGCGCCATGCGGCTCGCCACCAACGCGGCCGCGCCGTCCGGATACAGGTTGACGATCAGCGCATCGGCGAGCAGCGCGAGCATCAGCACCAGGGCAACCCACAGGCCACGGCGTGAACAGGCGACCAGTTGCTCAGCTTCGTTGGGTATTGTGGACTGCATGTTTGCGACTCCTCGTGAACGTCGACATGGGAGAACGCAATGTAACATAAAGGTTACTTTTTGCAACCAATAGGTTACTTTATACCTGGATTGTACCGTCAATCACCGATACCGAATGCCCGCCGATCCACGGCGCACCATCCTGGTACAGCACCGAAATGCGCCCGTCGCACTGCACCTGCCCGCCCTGGCAGGCGGTGTATCCAGCGCTGGTGTGGCCGCCATCGGGAAAGCCCTGCGCCTCGAGCACGCGCGCGATGCAGGCATTGGCGCTGCCGGTCACCGGGTCTTCGGTGAGCACGTCCATCTTGGTGAATATGGCGCGCACTTCGTAGTCGATTGCACCGCCCGGCGGCATTGCCCCGTACATGGCGATGCCGGTCATGCCCATGCGCGTGATCTCCAGCAGCGCCTGCGCGTCGGGCCGCACGTCGCGGCACGCTTGCGCGCTGTCCATGCGCACCACCAGCCAGCAAATGCCCATGGTCGCCACGACCGGCGGCCCGCCCAGGTGAAAGGCATCGCTTTGCAAAGCCGCGCGCACGGCGGGAAAGAGCGACGCGTGCAGCGCGCGCAGCTCGGCCTCGGGCGCGCGGAAAGCGAGCGCGCCATCGTCCGCGATCCGGATATGGACCAGACCCACGCCGCATTCCTGCACCAGGCGTCCGGGCGTCTTGGGCGTGAGGCCGGCTTCGAGCAGCGCATGCGCCGTACCTAAGGTGGGATGGCCGGCGAAGGGAAACTCGGTGCCGGGCGAAAAAATACGCACGCGGTAATCGGCTTGCGGATCGCGCGGCGTCAATGCAAAGGTGGTTTCGGACAGATTGGTCCAGCGCGCGATGGCGTGCATCTGCTCGTCGGCCAGAGCGTCGCCGTCCAGCACCACGGCCAGCGGATTGCCCTTGAACGGCACCCGGGTAAAAACGTCGACCTGCTTGAAACGGCGCCGGGTGCCCATGCGGGTAAGCATGCGCTGTCAGTCGTCCTGCGTGACTTCTGCCGGCCAGTCGCGGATATACGCCTTGAGCATCTTGTTTTCAAAGCTTTGCGCCTCGAGCACGGCGCGCGCCACGTCGTAAAAGGAAATTACGCCCAGCAGCGTCTTGGCGTTCATGACGGGCAGATAGCGCGCGTGCTTTTCGAGCATCATGCGGCGCACTTCATTGACTTCCGTGTCGGGGGTGACGGTGATCGGATGGTCGTCCATGTACTTGCGCACCGTGCCGGCGCCGACCGAACCGTTATTCTTGTGCAGCACCTTGATCACTTCGCGGAAGGTCAGCATGCCGACCAGGTCGCCAAATTCCATGACCACCAGCGAGCCGATATCTTTTTCCGACATCGTGTTCACGGCGTCCACCAAAGGCATGTCCGGGGTGGCCGTATAGAGGATATTGCCCTTCACTTGGAGAATTTCCGACACTTTCATGATGGCCGCCTTGTCTGATGAGGTTATAAGTGGAGTGCTTTTTTATAAGCCTTGGCTCCGAATGTAGCGTATGCGTGGCAAAAAATCCAGTTTTGCGAAAAATCAAACCGGGAAAAGCGCCATCCTTGCCGAACGTACCATTTTAGCGAGGAAACCATTCTTTTGTTTGGGACGCGCATGCTACGATTCTGCCCATCCCTCGTTACCATGTTTTATCAACCAGATGAGTCCACCATGAGCGGTCCTCAATATCCCGGCTTCGACACCCTGTCGCTGCATGCCGGCGCCACGCCAGACCCGGCCACCGGCGCACGCGCAACTCCTGTCTATTTCACGTCCTCGTTCGCCTTCAAGGATTCCGACCACGCCGCGTCGCTGTTCAATATGGAGCGCGCCGGCCACGTTTATTCGCGCATCTCGAACCCGACCAACGCCGTGCTCGAAGAGCGCATCGCCGCCCTCGAAGGCGGCGTGGCCGGCATTGCCACCGCCAGCGGCCAGGCCGCCATGTTCCTGGGCCTGGCGACCATTGCCGGCGCCGGCTCGCACATCGTCGCCTCGCGCGCGCTGTACGGCGGCTCGCACAACCTGCTCGCCTATACGCTCAAGCGCTTCGGCATCGAGACCACCTTTGTCGACCCGCGCGACATGGATGCCTGGCGCAGCGCGATCCGGCCCAACACCAAGGTGCTGTTTGCCGAAACGCTGGGCAATCCGGGCCTGGACGTGCTCGACATCCCCACCGTGGCCGCCATCGCGCATGAGCACCACCTGCCGCTGATGATGGATTCGACCTTCACCACGCCGTATCTGCTGCGTCCTTTCGAACACGGCGCCGACCTGGTCTTCCATTCGGCCACCAAGTTCCTGTGCGGGCACGGCACCGCCATCGGCGGCCTGCTGGTCGACGGCGGCACCTTTGACTGGCAAGGCGCGTACGACAAGAGCGGCCGCTTCGCCGAACTGTGCGAGCCGTATGACGGCTTTCACGGCATGGTGTTTGCCGAAGAATCGACCGTCGCCCCGTTCGCGCTGCGCGCGCGGCGCGAGGGCTTGCGCGACTTTGGCGCCGTCATGAGTCCGCACAACGCGTTCGCCGTGCTGCAAGGCATAGAGACGCTCAGCCTGCGCATGGACCGGCACGTGGCCAACACGCGCAAGGTGGTCGAATTTCTGCTCAAGCACCCTGCCGTCGAATCGGTGTCGTACCCGGAATTGGATTCGCACCCTGATTACGAACTGGCCAAGACGCTGCTGCCCAAGGGCTGCGGCGCCGTCTTCACCTTCAGCATCAAGGGCGACCGCGCCGCCGGGCGCCGCTTTGTCGACGCGCTGAAGGTGTTTTCGCACCTGGCCAATGTGGGTGACGCCAAGTCGCTGGTGATCCACCCTGCTTCGACGACGCACTTTCGGGTGCCGGCCGAGCAGTTAGCCGCCGCCGGTATCACGGAGGGAACGATGCGCCTGTCGGTGGGACTGGAAAACGTCGACGACCTGATCGAAGACCTCGCGCGCGGCCTGAAGCTGTCGCAGAAAGGAGCATGACGTGATCGTACAAGTGCAAGGCGTTGACGCCTATTGCTACACCGGCGGCAAGCCGTTCAATGCAGCGCAGCCGACCGCCATCTTCATTCACGGCGCGCAGAACGACCATTCGGTGTGGTGTTTGCAGACGCGCTATTTTGCGCACCACGGCTTCAATGTGCTGGCGCTGGACCTGCCGGGCCACGGCCGCAGCAAAGGCCGCGCATGCACCAGTGTCGAGGCGATGGCCGCGTGGGTGCTGCACGTGATGGATGCGGTGGGGGTGGACAAGGCGCTGATGATCGGGCACAGCATGGGTTCGCTCATTGCGCTCGAAGCGTCGCATATGGCGCCGGCGCGCGTGAGCCAGCTGGCGATGCTGGGAACGACCTATCCGATGAAGGTGTCCGACGCGCTGCTGGCCACGTCCAGAGACGACGAACAAGCGGCGATCGACATGGTGAATATTTTTTCGCACTCGTCGATTGCGCAAAACCCCGCGTGCCCAACGCCAGGGTTGCATGTGATGGGCGGCGCGCGCAGGCTGATGCAGCGCATGTCGCAGATTAATCCCGAGCACCTGTTTTATACGGATTTTTCTGCTTGTAACGCGTATGCGAATGGCGAGGTTGCGGCGGCGGCGGTTCCGTGTCCGGTGCTGTTCATTTTTGGGACGAAGGACATGATGACGCCGGCGCGTTCGACTAAAACGCTTACCGGCGCGATCGCGCACGGGAAGGTGGTGATGGTCGATGCGGGGCATTCGTTGATGGCCGAGCAGCCGGATGCGGTGTTGGGGGCTTTGTATGGGTTTGCGTTAAAAACGTCATTGTAGGCGGACCGTGGCAGCGGATGGCGAATGAGGGGAACGAAGTTTTTCAATCACGATTTTGCAACGCTCGAACGGACGCTGCATATCGCGGTTTAATGCATGGCGGCCCCGTTGCGGACGTTCACAATATTAGCTCCGCATCCGCCTGTAGTGCATGGCGACCGCGCCGTTGCTGAGCGGTTTCGCCGATACCAGCTCAAGCCGTCGCGTGTTGGGCGGCCCGCTCTGGTACAGGGTCGGGCCGTGGCCGGCGATCCTGGGGTGAACGAGGAACTTGTACTCGTCGATTAATTCCAGCCGATTCAGCTCGGTCGCAAGCTTACCGCTACCGAGGAGCACGCCGGCAGGGGTCGCGTCCTTGAGCTTTTGCACGCCCGAGCGCAAGTCGCCGGCGATGTGGTGGGTGTTAGTCCACGGAAAGTCCGTCCGTGTTGACGACACGACGTACTTCGACTTGGTCTGCAGCTTGAGCGCCCATTCGCGCACCGTCGGCGGCACATCCACATCGCCGCGAGCGACCGCCGGCCAGTAGCTCTCCATCATCTCGTAGGTAGTGCGGCCCCAGAGCATTGCCCCACTCTCGTCCATGAGGCGGGTGAAGAAGGCGTGCGTCTCGTCGTCCGCGATTCCCTCCTGGTGGTCGACGCAACCGTCGAGGGTGATGTTAAGGCTGAAGGTTAGCAGTCCCATGCAAGTCTCCTCCGAGTTGGGCGTTCCGCTAGAATATCGCTTGTCGACAAATACTTTGCAGCGGGTAACGTCGATTAACCGGCGCGCTGTTGCGCGTCTGTGTTAGTGGGCGCGGTAGCCACGATAATTCCGCTGGTCCGCGTGAATGCACCCGCCGCGACCTGCAAGAGCCTGCTGTGCAGTGGCCGCGCCCCGCACCACCTATGCCTGAGTGCAAGCCACCCATGGGTGACCATTGGCTACACGCTGATCATCACCCGCAACACGCCGCTGACGCGGGAGCAGCGCACGCATCAATGTCAAGCGCCCGATGAGATGGCGCAGGACTTTGCGGCCGGGCCGACGCACTTCCCTAACCCACGCAGCCGTTTTATTTTTGTTCCGGCACTGGTGGGTAAGGAAGGTTGGGAAACTGCCGCTGCATCTCCAGCTTTTGCTCGGCCGGGATGTACGAACTGACCAGAACCGTCCAGTTTGGGTCTTCCCTGTCGATAGTTTTTTTGCAAATCACGAGCACGCCCGGCATGCCCTCTTTTCGGTCCGACTCGCGTGCCCACCGCGTTCGCAGCGACACGGCGTATCGTGGAAACTGCATGCGTATGTCCGGCCCGACTGCGACCCAATCGCCTGCTTTTTTCCTCGGTTGGCGCATCAAAAATTTGCGTGCCTCTTGGTGAATTTTGTAGAGCCCATGGATCTCTGACGTCGTTCGATATTTGAGCAGACCGCTTGGGTCATCGTGCGCAAGACTGGGTCGCACCAAGGCGAGCGCGACGAGGGCGCATAGCAAAGGAGTTTTATTCGATGTAGATTTTGCCGACATATTTTCCCTCGCCGTCAAGTCGATTAGAGATGAGGTAACTGTACAACGACAGACACTTTCCTCGATTTTCAGTGCTTGTTCCTGGCGCTGAACAGCGAGCGCTAACGCCGCCCGATTTTAAGAGTTCGCCCCATTTAGAAAGCAGCAGTAACTTGCCGTGACGCTCGTGATGCCCACGGGTGTTTCAACGGGCCGCTGAACAGTCCGATGCTGTGCTGCACGCCTCGTTTGATTTAGCAGTGCAGGCTTTGATAAGTCAAGTCGCGTTGAAATGCTCTATTGCATGGTGTGACCGCATCAAGCAGCCGTTTTCGTAGAATACGCGCGACCAGGGAAGCAGCCACGCTGCCCGTTGTCAAACCGTCACGGCTTGCCGATATTCCGATCCAAAAACTTCTCGACCCGGGACCAGAAATCGACATTGTTTTCCGGTTTGGACCAGCCATGCCCCTCGTCGCCGTAGACGACCCATTCCACATTGGGATTGCCTTGCCTAACGGCGTCGTAGAATTTTTTGCCGTGCACCAGCGGAACGCGCTCATCGACGCCGCCGTAGGCCAGCAGCACCGGCTGCCGGATGCGCGAGGCCTGCGCCAGCGGCGAAGTGGCGGCAAATTGTGCTGCATCGGCGACAGGATCGCCAATCGTCATTGGCATGCCATATTTTTTAGTGGTGTCGGATAGATCGCTCCAGCGAACCGTATAGAGCAGATTGATATCCGTAACACCGACCCAGTTGATGCCGCATTTGAACAAGGCGGGATCCTTGACCAGCCCCATCATGGAGGCGTAGCCACCATACGACGCGCCCGCGATGCAAATACGCTTGGGGTCGGCAATCCCATTGGCAATGGCCCACTTGGCTCCGTCGGCAAGATCGTCCTGCATGGCAAGGCCCCATTGCTTCCAGCCGCTCTTGAAGTGGCGCGAGCCAAACCCTGTGCTGCCGCGAAATTCCGGCTCCAGCACCACGTAGCCGCGCGACGCGAGAAACTGCGTTTCGCGGTCCCATTCCCAGCGGCCGCCGCGCACATTCGGGCCGCCATGCACCATGACCACCATCGGCAAATTCTTTTTAATACCCCCTGGCGGCATGGTGATGTAGGCGGGAATGTCGAGGCCGTCACGTGCCTTGTAGCGCACCATGTCTTTGGTCCCCATTTGCTTGGGATCGATGTCGGGATGGGCCATCCCCAATTTGGTCAGCTTCTTGCTGTCCCTGTTGTAGATGAGGTAGCTATGCGGCTGTACGTCGGAATAGGCGTCGATCAGCACGTTGGCCGTTTGCGAGCGTTGCCCAACGGAGATACGGTTGCTGGTTGCTGGCAGCAGTGTGTCGATCTCCTTCTGGATGGCAAGCATGGCCGGATCAAACCATTGGGTAATCTCGCCATCGGCGTGATAGCGTACGCCCAGCAATTTGCCCTTGTCATGGATAAAGCTGGCGTCGATATCATAATCATTCGAGGACACCAGAGGCTGGGGCGCAAGCTTTCCGCTGCTCAAGTCGTAGCGGTAGATCGCGCTCTTGTCGTGGCCATTCAAGGCGCTCACGTACAGCGTATGGTCCGCTCCATACCAGATCGGCTTGAAGGCGTCACCGGACAGGCTGTCAAATTCTGCAAGCTTGCGCCAGGTGGCGCTGGCCGGATCATTGTAGTGCACTGCACGGCGCTTTCCGATGCTGGTTACCACGGTGCGCACCGTGGCATCCGGCCCAAACAGCCAGTCGTGTGCATAATCGGGCGTGTCGACAAAGGTGGAAAGTCCCGATTTGGTATTGACGCGCTGCAGGCGCAGAAAAGCGTCGACATTCTTGCCATAGCCCTCGTACAGCATGACAAAAACATCGTTCGACTCTTGTGTTCCCGGCACGCCAACCAGGAAAGTATTCCACGGCAAAATATTGGGTTCGTCGGTATTTTTGAGGTAGTGGAAGTCAGTCTCCACCAAACGCCGAAAGCCATTGCCATCGCGGTCCACTGCGAACAGTCCGGGCACGAAGTCTCGTTCGCCCTCGGCTATCCGCAAGTCGGTCACGGAAAAGACCAGGCGCTTGTCATTTACCCAGTGAAACGCCCCGATATCGACACCGTCGATCGCGGCGACAGCCGTTGGCTGCATGGTGTCCAGGTCGAGTACGCCGAGTGTGGCCCGGCTGCCCTTGGTGGCGACGCGGAACGCGACGAAGCGCCCATTGGGCGACATTTCGGCGCCACTAAACGCGGCACTTTTGAAGAAGCTGCCAATCGGGGGGCGCACCGGGGTTTGCGCAGAACAAAGGTGGGAGACGAACAACAGCGTTGCCAGCACTGCGTGCACAGGGATGCTTCTGAGAGTGATCATATGGGTCGCCAAGGTAGGTCGGAGCGGGTCGCTGCGATGGCAACGGGCCTTCGCGCACGGCCGCGGCGATCATAGCAGAATGTTGGTCAAATATCAATAACAATGAATGACCGTTGGCCAACTTGTTTTCGTTATGGTAACTTTACAAGCCTGTGGAGAGCAGCTTGCAGCGCCGATGGCGGCGCCGGGCTGGTCGCACTTTGAGGAAAACATGAAACGCATCGTCATTGCCGCCCTGCTGTGTGCATCAAGCGCCGCCTTTGCCAACTCCGCCTGCGACAAACCGAAGAACGATTTCGATGGTTTGTATTGCCTGAACAAGGTGTATCAGGAAGCGGACAAGGAACTGAACGAGAATTACCAGAAGCTCTCTGCCAAGCTCGATTCTGAAGGAAAGAAAGCGCTCAAAAAGCGCCAACTCGGGTGGATGCAGGATCGGAACAGGTCTTGCTCGAAGGCGGAAACCGACCGTTTCTATGTTGATTTGCAATGTGCGTCGAGCACGACCATCGCACGCGCCCAGTTTTTGCAGGACCGTGTGCGCGAATGCGCCAGCGCCGGCTGCCAGAACAGCAAACTGTAACATAGCGCCGCGCGTGAAAGCGGGTCGGGGCGGCTGGCAACTGCCGCGCCGCCTTGCGTCACGCCTCGACCAGCGCCCCCCGCGCAAAATGCTCGGCCAGCGTCTGATCCAGCCCGCCTTCCACCGCCAGCTCCACCTGCCGGGCCAGCGCACTGGTATCCAAGGTCATCGGCGAGTCCTGATCCAGGTCGAGCGGCTTGGCCGCATCCACTGCCACGCCATTGAACACAAACAGCCGGTACACATCGGCCAGCCTCAGCTTATTCACATTGGCCAGCAGAACCCAGTTGTCCGCATTTTCCACCACGCCCTTGCCCCAGCGCGCGCGCGCCGTCACATCATCCTGCACGCGCCCGACCCACCCTTCAGCGAGCATGCGCTCGAGTAGCGACGTCATCTCGTCATAGCCAAAGCGCGTATGCGCCCTGATCGACGCCGACGACACCAGCGCGGTCAGATTCACCTGCGCGCTGCCGTGCAGCACCTTGAGGATCGCCATCGCGTCCACAAACGCCCCGCCCGGCACCGGCTTGTACCACCAGCGCTCATATTTCACGACCGGCAGCGCCGCCGTCAGCAGCGCCCCCACCAGCGTGATCATCCACGACAGATAAATCCACGTTAAAAACAAGGGCAGCGCCGCCAGCGCGCCGTAAATTACGGCATAACTTGGGAACTGCCGAATGAACATCGCAAACAGCCGCTTGGCAACCTCAAACGCCACCGCCGCCACCAGACCGCCCCACATGGCGTCGCGCCAGTCGACGAATTTGTTCGGCACCAGCATGTACAGCAGCGTGTACGCGCCCCCGGTCAGCCCGACCGACACGATGGTATAAAACAACGAGGTCACAAATGGCGACACCTGCGTCAGCCCCGTCGTGGCCAAAAACAATTGCGAGGTGGCCGTGATCGACAGGCCGAACAGCAAAGGCCCCAGCGTCACGAGCGCCCAATAAATCACCACCCGCTGCCCGATCGGGCGCACGCGCCTGACCTTCCAGATCTGGTTGAAGGCGCGCTCGATCATCCCCATCATGCTGGCCGAGGTGAAAAACAGCATGACCGCGCCCACCGCCGACAAGCCCTTGGCCTTGCTGGCAAAGGTGGTGAGGCTCCCGATCACGGTCTCGGATATGCCCCGCGGCATCATCGTCTGGACGAAATACGCCTCCAGCGCCGTGCGGAAATTATGGAATATGGGAAAGGTCGTGAAGATCGCGAGAATGATCGTCAACAGCGGCACCAAGGCCAGCGTGGTCGTAAACGTCAGGCCGCCCGCGACCTGCTGCAATTGCTCCTCGCCAAGGCGGCGGCGCGCGAAATAAAACAGGTCGCGCGCTTCGCTCCAGGTCAGGCCGCGCACGACATCGACGCTCGAGTGGATCATTTGGTTGGTGGAGCGGGAAATTTTAGAAAGCATGTGGTCGGAAAAAGGCGTCGCGTGGCGATATCGGCATTCAAAGCGCCCTATAATACCAATGATGAACCCTACGAATCCGATTATTCTTGTTTTGTATTACTCGCGCCATGGGGCCACGCGCAAGCTGGCCGAACTGATCGCCCAGGGGGTCGAAAGCGTGCCCGGCGTTGATGCGCGCCTGCGCACGGTGCCGGCCGTGTCCACCGTGACCGAAGCGACCGAGGCCGACATTCCTTCCGGCGGCGCGCCCTATGTGGAGCTGCAAGACCTGGCCGAATGCGCCGGCCTTGCGCTCGGCTCGCCCACGCGCTTTGGCAACATGGCCGCCTCCGTCAAGTACTTCCTCGACGGCACCGCGGCCGAATGGCTGTCGGGCACCCTGTCAGGCAAGCCTGCGGTCGTATTTACCTCCACCGGCAGCCTGCACGGCGGCCAGGAATCAACCTTGCTGACGATGATGATTCCCCTGCTACACCACGGCATGCTGATCATGGGCTTGCCGTACACCCACCCCGAACTGATGACCACCGCCAGCGGCGGCAGCCCGTACGGCCCGACCCACTGGTCCGGTATCGACGGCAACAAGGCCATCACCGACGACGAAAAGCGTTTGGCCGTCGCGATGGGCAAACGTTTGGCCGAAACGGCTGTCAAACTTGGCGGAGCGCGCTAATGGAATCGCCAAAATATTTTCACCTGGGCGCCATTGCCAGTCTGGTCGCGCTGATCGTCTGGCTGGTGGTGTGGGAAGTAGTCGTCGCCCCGCTGCATCCAGGCGGCTCGTGGCTGGCGCTGAAAGCCGTGCCGCTGCTCATTCCGCTGGGCGGCGTCATCAAGCGCGACATTTATACGCTGCAGTGGTCATCCATGGTGATCCTGCTGTACTTCATTGAAGGCTCGGTGCGCGCCTGGAGCGACAAGCTGCCGGCGTCGCAACTCATGGCCTGGGGCGAAGTTGTCCTGGTCTGCATTTATTTTGTCTGCGCGCTGCTGTATTTGCGCCCCTACAAAATGGCGGCAAAACGCATCGCCAAGGAGTTGCTCGAAAAGGTCACGTCCAAGCAATGACGGCTGCTTTCCTGCGCCGCTGCCGCGACATCGCCGGGGACAGCCACGTATTGTCCAGGGAATGCGACATGGCACCGTTCCTCACTGACTGGCGCGGCCGGTTTACGGGCAAGGCGCTGGCGGTGCTGCGCCCGGATACCGTGGCGCAAGTGGTGCAACTGGTCCAGGCCTGCGCCGCATTTGGCATTCCACTGGTGCCGCAAGGCGGCAAAACCGGTCTGGTGCAAGGCGGCGTGCCTGACGCCAGCGGCAGCGCCGTGGTGCTGTCGCTGGCGCGCCTGGCCCAGGTGCGCGCGATCGACCCGGTCAACCGCACCATCACGGTGGACGCCGGCTGCATCCTGCACACTATCCAGGAGGCGGCCGCGCAACACGGCTGCCTGTTTCCGCTGTCGCTGGCGGCCGAAGGCAGTTGCACCATCGGCGGCAACCTTTCCACCAATGCCGGCGGCACCGCGGTGCTGCGCTACGGCAACACGCGCGAGCTGTGCCTCGGTCTGGAAGTGGTCACGCCCCAGGGCGAGCTGTGGAGCGGCCTGCGCGGCCTGCGCAAGGACAACACCGGCTACGACTTGCGCGACCTGTTCATCGGCGCCGAAGGCACGCTCGGCGTCATCACCGGCGCCGTCCTCAAGCTGTTCCCGCAACCGAAGGCATCAATCACGGCCATGGTCGCGCTGGCCTCGCCGCGCGGCGCGCTCGGCCTGCTCAGCCTGATGCAAGACGGTTGCGGCGCCAGCCTGACGGGCTTTGAACTGATGTCGGACTTTGCACTGCGCCTGGTGGCCACCCACTTCCCGCTGCTGCCCAGGCCCTTTTTGGCGCGCCACAACCAGTACGTGCTGGTGGAACTGTCCAGCAGCGAGTCGGAACGGCACGCCATCGATCTGCTCGAACGCGCCATTGCCGGCGCGCTGGAAGCGGGCATGGCCGACGACGCCGTAGTCGCCACCTCGGTTGCCCAGTCGCGCGGCCTGTGGCAGGTGCGCGAACACATTTCGATGGCGCAGGCAGCCGCCGGCAGCAACATCAAGCACGACGTGTCGCTGCCCATTTCGCGCATCGCCGACTTCATCGAGCAGACCGACGCGCTGCTGCTGTCCGCCTTTCCCGGCTGCCAGCTGGTGTGTTTCGGCCACCTGGGCGACGGCAACCTGCATTACAACGTAGCCCCGCCCGACGGCACGGCGCACGCCGCGTTTTTGCAGCACCAGGAGGCGATCAATCGTCTGGTGCACGACAGCGTCGACCGTTTCGGAGGATCAATATCTGCCGAGCACGGAATTGGCACCTTAAAACGTGACGAACTGGTACGCTACAAGAGCCCCGTGGAACTGAACATGATGCGTGCAATCAAAAACGCGCTTGATCCGCTGGGCATCATGAATCCTGGGAAAATCCTATGAACTTCGGGAGAGAGAACATGTCGCGCTTGATTTCCTTGCTTTTGCTGTGCTCGCTGTCCTCCTTGTGCACAGTGGCCAACGCCCAAAAACTGTACAAATGCCGCGTCAATGGCACCCTGGTCTATTCCGGCGCGCCGTGCAAGGGCGTGACCAGTACACCCGTTGACGTGCCCGACGCCCCCAAGCCCGACCCTGCCGTCGCCGCCGAACTCAAGCGCCAGGAAATCGCGCTCGACCGGCTCGAAAAAGAGCGCCTGATCCGCGAAAAACAGGACAAGCGCTATGCTGATTCCGACGCCCGCTTGGCTACCGGGCGACGCAACCGCTGCGAGAAGCTGCGCCTGCAGAAAAAATTCGCCGACGATGAAGTCACCGCCGCCGTGGGTCTGGAAACCCAGGCGCTCAAAGAGAAAGCGATGCGCGTGGCCGAGTACGTGGCGTCGGAGTGTCCCGATTGACTTTGCTGACCCGCTGGCTGCTGTTCGGTGAATGGCGCGCTCACCCCATCCGCGCACTGCTGGCCATTGCCGCCATTGCGGTCGGCGTGGCCATGGGCTTTGCCATCCACCTGATCAATTCGGCGGCCTTCAACGAGTTTTCGGCGGCCACCAAAAGCATTTCCGGCCAGGCCGACCTGCACATCACGGGCACCGAAGCCTGGTTCGATGAAGCGCTCTTTCCGCGCATTGCCGAACACCCGATGGTGGCCGTGGCCTCGCCCGTCTTGCTGGTCAATGCGGGCGTGCCGGGGCAAAGAACCACGCTGCAAGTGGTCGGCGTCGACGCGTTTCGGGCCGGCTACGTCACGCCCGGCCTGGTGGGGGCCAGCGCGTCCGGCAAGGCGGCCGATATTTTCGCCGATGACGCCATTTTCCTCTCGCCGGCGGCAACCAGCTGGCTCAAGCGCGCCGCCGGCGCCAGCGTGGTGCTGCGCTCGGGCACCAGCGACTTTACGCTGCGCGTGGCCGGCCAGCTGGCGCAGGCGCGGCCCGGGCAGCGCATCGCCATGATGGACATTGGCGCGGCCCAATGGCGCTTTGGCAAAGTGGGCGTGCTCTCGCGCATCGACCTCAAACTGCGCACCGGCGCCAACCGCGAGGCGGTCGAACGCGATCTGGCGGCAGCGCTCGAGCGCGACTTTCCGGGCCGCTTTCGGGTCGAGCAGCCCAACGACACGGCCCAGGAAAGCCGCAACAGCGGCATGAGCCGGGCCTATCGCGTCAACCTCACCGTGCTAGCGCTGGTCGCCCTGTTTACCGGCGCCTTCCTGGTGTTTTCCACGCAGGCGCTGTCTGTGATGCGCCGGCGCAGCCAGTTTGCGCTGCTGCGCGTGCTCGGCGTCGAACGGCGCACGCTGCTGCGCCAGGTGCTGCTCGAAGGCGCCAGCCTGGGTCTGCTGGGCGCGCTGCTGGGCATCGGCGCCGGCTACGCGCTGGCGGCGCTCGCGCTGCGTTATTTTGGCGCCGACCTTGGCGCCGGCTTTTTTTCCGGCGTGCGCCCGAGCATCGTGTTCCCGCCGCTGGCCGCGAGCGTCTTTTTTGCGCTCGGCCTGGGCGTGGCGGTCCTGGGCGGCATGGCGCCGGCGCTGGAAGCTGCCCGCGCCGCGCCCGCCGTGGCGCTAAAATCGGGCAACGATGAAGCGGCGCTGGCGCGCCTGGCACGCCTGTGGCCGTCCATGGTGTGCTTTGCGCTGGCCGCGGCCATGGCTTTTGCGCCGCCCGTGTTCGAGCTGCCGCTGTTCGGCTACCTGGCAATCGCTTTGCTTCTCATCGGCGGCATCGGCATGATGCCGCGCCTGGCCGGCGTCGTCTTCACGCAGCTTAACCGCATCTCCATGGCGCGCGCGCGCCAGCACCCGGTGCTGGCGCTGACGCTGGCGCGGCTGGCCAACGCTTCCGGGCAGGCCGGCATTGCGTTGGGTGGCGTGCTCTCGAGTTTTTCACTGATGGTCGCCATGGCGATCATGGTGTCGAGCTTTCGGGTGTCGCTGGACGACTGGCTGGTGCGCCTGCTGCCCGCCGACCTGTACCTGCGCATTGAAAACAGCGGCAGCGCCGGCGGCCTGGGCCCGGCCGAGCAGGCGGCGCTTGGCGCACTGCCGGGCGCGGCCCGGGTCGAATTTCTGCGTGGCCGCGACCTCTCGCTCGACCCGGCGCGCCCGCCCGTGACCCTGATCGCACGCCATATCGATACGCTCGACCCCGGCCGCGCCATGGTGCTCGAAGGCGCTAGCGTCCCCGTGCCGGCCGGTGCGCGCCCGGCCTGGGTGTCGGGCGCGATGCTCGACCTGTACCAGGTCAAGGTGGGCGGACAGCTGCGCGTGCCGCTCGGTGGCAGCATGCAGGCGTTTTTTGTCGCCGGCGTGGTGCGCGACTACGTGCACCAGAACGGTGGCGTCCACGTGCGCCTGGAAGACTACCGGGCCCTGTCCGGCGACGCCGCCGTCAACGATGTCGCCGTATGGACCGCGCCCGGGACCAGCTCGCAGCAGTTAGAGGCGCGCATTCGCGCCCTGCCCTTTGGCGCCGCCCTCGCGTACGCAAGGCCCGGCGAAATTCGCGACGTGAGCATGAAGATCTTCGACCGCAGCTTTGCCGTCACCTACCTGCTGGAGGCGATCGCCATTGCCATCGGTATGGCGGGCGTGGCCGCCACGTTTTCGGCCCAGACGATTGCGCGCGCAAAGGAATTTGGCATGCTGCGCCACGTCGGCGTCACGCGCGGGCAAATCCTGCGCATCCTGGCCCTTGAGGGCGGCTCGCTGTCGGCGCTGGGCGTGGCCTGCGGGTTTGCGCTCGGGCTGTTGATCAGTTTTGTGCTGGTCTATATCGTCAATCCGCAATCGTTCCACTGGTCGATGCAGCTCAACGTGCCGTGGCCCCTGCTGGCCAGCGTGGCCGCCGCGCTGCTGGTGGCGTCCGTGCTCACCGCGCTGGTGTCGGGGCGCTATGCGCTCTCCGGCGGACCGATACGCGCCGTCAGGGAGGACTGGTAATGCGCTTTGTTTTCATGCTGCTGTTGCTGCTGTCGCAAGCTTGCCAGGCGGCCGATTTTGCGCCCGTGGTGCCGGGCCGCGCGCTGGTTTTCCCGGCCGATTACGGCGCCCATCCCGCCTTCAAGACCGAGTGGTGGTACGTCACCGGCTGGCTCAAGGGCGCGGACGGCAAGCCGCTCGGTTTTCAGGTCACGTTCTTTCGCAGCGCGACCGGCCAGGGCAAGGACAACCCGAGCGCCTTTGCCCCGCGCCAGCTGATCATCGGCCACGCCGCGCTGTCCGACCCGGCGCTCGGCAAACTCGCGCACGACCAGCGCTCCACGCGCGAAGGCTTCGGTTTGGCCTATGCCAAGCCAGGCACCACCGACATCAAGCTGGAGGACTGGCGCATGGTGCGCGGCGCCGACGGCGTCTACAAAGTGAGCATCAAGTCGGCCCAACTGCAGCTTGACCTCACCCTGGCCCCGCGCCAGGCGCTGCTGTTGCAGGGCCAGGGGGGCTACTCGCGCAAGGGGCGCGACGCGGCCAACGCCAGCTACTATTACAGCGAACCGCAGCTTTTGGTGCGCGGCACGGCCGGCAGCGGGGCGACTGCGCGCCCGGTCGAAGGGACGGCCTGGCTCGATCACGAGTGGTCCAGCCAGGCGCTCGATCCTGACGCGGCGGGCTGGGACTGGATCGGCGCCAACCTCGATGACGGCTCGGCGCTGATGGCTTTTCAGATCCGAAGCAAACAAGGTGGTAAACTATGGGCGCACGCAACGGTCCGCGACGCGCGCGGCAAAGTCACGCAGTATGAACCCGATCAAGTCAGTTTTACCCCGCAGGCGCATTGGCGCTCGCCCCGTACGAACGCCGACTATCCGGTAGCGACGACCATCGTCACCGGATCGACCAAATGGCAGATAACACCGTTGCAGAGCGACCAGGAGCTCGATTCGCGCCGCTCGACCGGCGCCGTCTACTGGGAAGGCGCGGTATCGGTCGGGCGCGACGGCGTGCCTGCGGGGCATGGATACCTTGAACTGGTCGGCTACCACCGCCCGATGACACTTTAAAATTACACCGCACAGCATAAGACACGATGACCAATAGCTCCACCAGCACCACCAGCACGGCCAGCACCGCCAGCACAGCGAGCACCAGCGCGACCGAAGCAAGCCGCAAAGGCAGTCTGGCTGCATTCAAGGGCCTGTTCCCGTTTTTGCGCCCGTACCGGCGCCAGTTCATGCTGGCCGCGATCGCCCTGGTTGTCGCCGCCGCGTCCACACTGGCCATACCGTACTCGTTCAAGCAAATGATCGACCTTGGCTTTGGCGCCTCGGCCGGAGCGCGCAGCATCAAGCACGTCGACGCCACCTTCCTGGCGCTGTTCGGCGTGGCCACCGTGCTGGCGCTGGCCACGGCGGCGCGCTTTCTGACTGTCTCGTGGCTGGGCGAGCGCGTCACCGCCGACATCCGCAGCGCTGTCTACGCCCACGTGGTCAACCAGAGTCCCGAATTTTTCGAGACCACGCAGACCGGCGAAGTCCTCTCGCGCATCACCACCGACACCACGCTGATCCAGGCCGTGGTCGGCACCAGCATCTCCATGGCGCTGCGCAACGTGCTGCTGTTCGTGGGCGGTCTGGCAATGCTGTTCGTGACCAGCGTGAAGCTTTCGTCGATTATTCTGGTGCTGCTGGTGCTAGTGATCGTGCCGATCATCCTGTTCGGACGCCGCGTGCGCAAGCTCTCGCGCGACTCGCAAGACCGGATAGCCGACGCCTCGGCCATGGCCGGCGAAATCCTGAACGCCATGCCGACGGTACAGGCGTTCACCCATGAAAAAATCGAATCGACGCGCTTTGGCGCCTCGGTCGAAAGCGCGTTTCAGACAGCCATGCGGCGCATCCGCGCGCGCGCGCTGCTGACCATGATTGCCATCGTGCTCGTGTTCGGGACCATCGTGTTCGTGCTGTGGCTGGGCGCGCACGCGGTGCTGAACGGCGAAATGACGGGCGGCGACCTTGGCCAGTTCATTTTGTACGCATCGATCGTGGCCGGCTCGATTGGCGCGCTGTCCGAAGTGATGGGCGAAGCCCAGCGCGCCGCCGGCGCCACCGAGCGCCTGCTTGAACTGCTGTCGGTCAAGTCGTCGATCCAGAACCCCGCCCAGCCGCTGGCGCTGCCGGCGCGCATGGCGACCGGCGCCGCGCTGGCGCTGTCGGATGTGACGTTCTCGTACCCGTCGCGGCCCGAGACGGCGGCGCTGGCGCACCTGTCGCTGTCGATCCAGCCTGGCGAAACGGTGGCCGTGGTCGGCCCGTCGGGCGCGGGCAAGACCACGCTGTTCCAGTTGTTCTTGCGCTTTTACGATCCGCAAAGCGGCAGCATCACGCTGGACGGCGTCGACATCAGGCAGCTCGACCTGCACACCTTGCGCGACGCAATCGGCATCGTCCCGCAGGACACCATCATCTTTTCGGCCGACGCGATGGAAAACATCCGCTACGGCCGGGCCGGCGCGACCGATGCCGAAGTGATTGCGGCGGCGCGCATGGCGGCCGCGCACGAATTCATCGAGCGACTGCCGCAAGGCTACAAATCCTTCCTGGGCGAGCGCGGCGTGCGCCTCTCCGGCGGGCAACGCCAGCGCATCGCGATTGCGCGCGCCCTGCTCAAAAATCCCCCGCTGCTGCTGCTGGACGAAGCGACCAGTGCGCTCGACGCCGAGTCGGAGCGCCTGGTCCAGAGCGCGCTGGAAGCGGCGATGGTGGGGCGCACGACCGTCATCATCGCGCACCGGCTGGCGACGGTACAGCGTGCCGACCGCATCATCGTCATGGAAGACGGCAAAATCGTCGAAACCGGCACCCATTCCACGCTGGTCGCCCTTGGCGGCATCTACGCCAACCTCGCCGCCCTCCAGTTCCACAACGTCCACATCACCCACTAAACCCGGGGTCAGACCTCAGTTAGAAAACAATTTTTTAATTGGGGTCAGACCTCGTGTTTCGAGTAATTTTTGAAGGTGCATGGCAAGATTCGGCGAGTATTTGGGACAATCTGGGCCTTGTCGGTCCTTTCCAGTGTTCGACGGTACAAAGTCGTGGCAACACGGAAATAAATTGCTCGAACCGCGAGGTCTGACCCCAATTAAAAAACTATTTCAAAATTGTGGTCTGACCCCGGAGGAGTGTGTGATGACAGATGCTGAACTCTTGCAACAGTGTGATACGGTGATTCCCGGACACAAGG
This sequence comes from Massilia sp. TSP1-1-2, assembly GCF_049896185.1. Classification (NCBI taxonomy): domain Bacteria; kingdom Pseudomonadati; phylum Pseudomonadota; class Betaproteobacteria; order Burkholderiales; family Oxalobacteraceae; genus Massilia; species Massilia sp. TSP1-1-2. Next base: position 31,364 of record NZ_JAFCTU010000026.1, on the reverse strand, counting down.
CGCGGGCGCCGGCGGCAATGTTTGCTGCGATGGCGGCGTGGTGCGACGCCAACCAGGTCGCGCATGACGTCTACGGCGACGGCGCCCTGATCCAGGCCTTCGAAGATGAGGTCGCCGCCATTCTCGGCTTCGAAGCGGCCGTTTTTTGCATCAGCGGGACGATGGCGCAGGTTACCGCGCTGCGGCTCGGCTGCGAGGACCGCGCCAGCCAACTGGTTGCGCTCCATCCTACCTCGCACATCATCGTCCACGAAAAATCGAACTATCAACTGTTCGCACACTTCCATGCGCTGCAGGTGGGCGAGCGTCACCGGCCATGGTCGCCCGATGATCTTGAAGCGATCCCGGACCGCCTGGGCGCCGTGGCCATCGAAGTGCCAATGCGCGAAATCGGCGGCCAGAATCCTTCATGGGAAGAGCTGTCGGCCATCAAGGCCCACTGCCGCCGCCGCAACGTCCACCTGCACATCGATGGCGCGCGCCTGTGGGAATGCGCCGCCGCCTACAATCGCCCCGTGGCCGACATCGCCGCGGGCGCCGATTCGTGCTACGTGTCACTGTACAAGGGGATCGGTGGGCTTGGCGGCGCGATGCTGGCCGGCTCGCGCAGCTTTGTGGCGCGCGCGGCCGAGTCGTTCCGGCGCCAGGGCGGCAATGTCATCCATCGCTCGCCGTATATCGTGGCCGCAGCCATGCAGTTCAATGCGCGCCTGGCCGCCATGCCCGCCCTGTTTCGCCGCACAGAGTGGCTTTACGCGCTGCTGCGCGACTATCCAGCGCTGCGCCCCAATCCTGCCCGCCCGCAGGCCAATATGCTGCACCTGCATCTGCCCGTCAGCCGCGACAAGGCGCTGGCGATCCGCAACCGCGTGGCGCAAGAGCACCGCATCTGGCTGTTCGGCCGCGCCGCGCACGGCGCCCTGCCTGACACCAGCGTCATCGAACTGTACGTGGGCGACAACCTCGCCAACTTGCTTGACGATCGGGTGCGCGAGGCGTTTGCGATCCTCGCCGCCGAAGTGTGCGCCTAAGTTACAATCACCTCAAATCCACCGAACCTACGCGATGCGCCAATACCTCGACCTGATGCGCCATGTGAAAGAACATGGCACCGTAAAAACCGACCGCACCGGCACCGGAACCCGTTCCGTTTTCGCCCACCAGATGCGCTTTAACCTGCGGGAAGGCTTTCCGCTGGTGACCACCAAGAAGCTGCACCTGAAATCCATCATCCATGAGTTGATCTGGTTCCTGAACGGCTCCACCAACATCGATTACCTCAAGCAGAACGGGGTGTCGATCTGGGATGACTGGGCCGACGCCGACGGCAACCTCGGCCCCATCTACGGCTACCAGTGGCGCAACTGGCCCACGCCCGACGGCGGTCACATCGACCAGATAGTGCAAGTATTGGACCAGATCAGGAACAATCCGGACTCGCGCCGCATGATCGTCTCGGCCTGGAACGTGGCCGACGTGCCGAACATGAAGCTGCCGCCTTGCCACGCGCTGTTCCAGTTCTACGTCGCCGACGGCAAGCTGTCGTGCCAACTGTACCAGCGCAGCGCCGACATCTTTTTGGGCGTGCCCTTCAATATCGCCTCCTACGCCCTGCTGACCCACATGATGGCGCAGCAGGCCGGCCTGGACGTGGGCGACTTTATCTGGACCGGCGGCGACTGCCACCTGTACGCAAACCACATGGAGCAGGTCGAGCTGCAGCTGTCGCGCGCGCCGATGGCGCTGCCCAAGCTGGTCATCAAGCGCAAACCTGATTCTCTGTTCGATTACCAGTTCGACGACTTCGCCTTTGAAGGCTATGCGCCGCAGGGGCTGATCCGCGCGCCGGTGGCCGTATGAGCGCCACGCTCACCATCGTGGTCGCTATCGACGCAGAACGCGGGATCGGCGTTGACAACAAGCTGCCCTGGCACCTGCCCGAGGATCTGGCGCATTTCAAGCGTGTCACGTCCGGCCACCCGATCATCATGGGACGCAAGACGTTCGACTCGATCGGCCGCGCGCTGCCGAACCGGCGCAATATCGTCATCACGCGCAATGCCAACTGGCGCCACGAGGGCGTGGAAGCGGTGCCGTCACTGGGCGCTGCCGTCAAGCTGGTGGGCGAGGCGAGCGCTTTCATCATCGGCGGGGCCCAGATTTTCAATGATGCGATCGCCCTGGCCGAGCGCATGATCGTGACCGAAATTGCCCATACCTTTTCCTGCGACACCTTCTTCCCCGCCATCGACCACAACGCGTGGGCGCAATCGGCGCGCGAGGCGTATCATTCGGACGCCAACGGTTATGCGTACGCGTTTGTCACCTATGAAAAGGTGGGGCGCCAGGCTTGAACCGGCGCCGCGCCAAGTGTGCGACGCCAGAGCCCGCTTGTGGCTGTTCTTGCAATATTCTTACAAAAGTTTTTTCACCGGATTGGCGCCTTTTCTGCGAAAATCCGCTTCTTATTTTTTACCGGTGCCGTGAGCGACGTCCCTGCCCTCACGGCGCTCTGCTTTGGAGCTGTCCATGAAATTTCGCTTCCCGATCGTCATCATCGATGAGGATTTCCGTTCCGAGAACACCTCCGGCCTTGGCATCCGCGCGCTGGCCGATGCGATGGAAAAAGAAGGCATGGAAGTACTCGGGCTGACTAGCTACGGCGACCTGTCGCAGTTTGCGCAGCAGCAGTCGCGCGCGTCCGCCTTTGTGCTGTCGATCGACGATGAAGAGTTCGGCGAAGGATCGGTCGCCGAGACCGATTCAGCCCTCATTTCGATCCGCGCGTTCATCAAGGAGATCCGCCACAAGAATGCGGACATCCCGATCTACATCTACGGCGAAACGCGCACCTCGCGCCATATCCCGAACGACATCCTGCGCGAGCTGCACGGCTTCATCCACATGTTCGAGGACACGCCCGAATTCGTCGCGCGCCACATCATCCGCGAAGCGAAGTCTTACCTCGACGGCCTGGCGCCGCCGTTTTTCCGCGCGCTCGTTAACTACGCCAACGACGGCTCGTACTCGTGGCACTGCCCCGGCCACTCCGGCGGCGTAGCCTTCCTCAAGTCGCCGATCGGCCAGATGTTCCACCAGTTCTTTGGCGAGAACATGCTGCGCGCGGACGTGTGCAACGCGGTCGAGGAACTCGGCCAACTGCTCGACCATACCGGCCCCGTGGCCAAGTCGGAGCGCAATGCGGCGCGCATCTTCAACGCCGACCACTGCTATTTCGTCACCAACGGCACCTCGACCTCCAACAAGATGGTGTGGCACTCGACGGTCGCTCCCGGCGACATCGTCGTCGTGGACCGCAACTGCCACAAGTCGATCCTGCACTCGATCATCATGTGCGGCGCCATTCCCGTGTTCCTGATGCCGACCCGGAACCACCTGGGCATCATCGGCCCGATCCCGCTCGAGGAATTTACGCCCGAGTCGATCGCCCGCAAGATCGAAGCCAATCCGTTCGCGCGCGAAGCGGTCAACAAAAAGCCGCGCATCCTGACCATCACCCAGTCGACCTATGACGGCGTGGTCTACAACGTCGAGACGCTGCGCGAAATGTTGGACGGCAAGATCGACACCCTGCACTTCGATGAAGCATGGCTGCCGCACGCGACCTTCCACGACTTCTACAAGAACATGCACGCAATCGGCAAGGACCGTCCGCGCGCCAAGGAATCGATGATTTTCTCGACTCAATCGACCCACAAGCTGCTCGCGGGCCTGTCGCAGGCCTCGCAGGTGCTGGTGCGCGAATCGGAAACCGTCAAGCTCGACCGCGATGCCTTCAACGAGGCGTATCTGATGCACACCTCGACCTCGCCCCAGTATTCGATCATCGCCTCGTGCGACGTGGCCGCGGCCATGATGGAAGCGCCAGGCGGCACGGCGCTGGTCGAAGAGTCGATTTTCGAGGCGCTGGACTTCCGGCGCGCGATGAAAAAGGTCGACGCTGAATTTGGCGACGAGTGGTGGTTCAAGGTCTGGGGCCCGGACACCTTCAGCGAAGAAGGCATCGGCACCCAGGACGACTGGATGATTCGCGCCGAAGACACCTGGCACGGCTTTGGCAACCTCGCTCCCGGGTTCAACATGCTCGACCCGATCAAGGCCACGGTGGTCACGCCCGGCCTGTCGCTTGACGGCATGTTCGGCAAGACCGGCATTCCCGCCTCGATCGTCACCAAGTACCTGGCCGAACACGGCGTGATCATCGAAAAGTGCGGGCTGTATTCGTTCTTCATCATGTTTACGATCGGGATTACCAAGGGCCGCTGGAACACGCTGGTCACGGCGCTGCAGCAGTTCAAGGACGACTACGACAAGAACCAGCCGATGTGGCGCATCCTGCCCGAATTTGCGGCCGCCAACCCGCGCTACGAAGCGATGGGCCTGCGCGACCTGTGCCAGCAGATCCACGATTTCTACCAGGCCTACGACGTGGCGCGCCTGACGACCGAGATGTATTTGTCGGACATGATCCCTGCGATGAAACCATCGGACGCATTCGCCAAGATGGCGCATCGCGAAATCGAACGCGTTGCGCTCGAAGACCTGGAAGGACGCATCACGGCAATCCTGTTGACGCCTTATCCGCCGGGCATTCCACTGCTCATTCCCGGCGAGCGGTTCAACAAGACCATCGTCGATTACCTGCGCTTTGCGCGCGACTTCAACGAGCGCTTCCCGGGCTTCGAAACGGACGTGCACGGCCTGGTCAAGCGCGAAGTCGATGGCAAGCGAGGTTACTTCGTCGATTGCGTCATGCAGTAGGCGACAGTTAAAAATAAGGCCCGGCGCTTGCAGCGACCGGGCCTTTTTTATTGCGGAGAAACTTAGGCGCGGCGGCGCGAACCAATCAGGCCCGCAAGTGCCAGGCCGAACAGCAGCGGCATTGCCGGTTCGGGAACGTCTGCCGGGGCCGTGGTCACCGTGTTGGTGAACGAGAAGCTCAGGTCGTTGTAGTCGAACGGCCCGCCCAACAGGTCTTCGAAGCTGACCAGGGTTGTACCAGGCATCCAGTTCTCTTGAACGCGCGCATGGAAATTGTTGTCGAGGTTGCGCGTGGCAGCGCCAGTGAAGTAGTCGTTGCCCGTATTGTTCACATGCAGGCGGAACAGCAGTTCAGACCCGGTAGCGAAAGAGCCCAGGTTGAAAGTACTGCCGATCGGCGAGGCATGATTGTTGAATATCAGGACATCGTTACCGGCAATGCCGTCATCGGTGTACAGGTACAGGTCGTTACTGAATGACGCCGTGTTGCCCTGGTAAGTGGCGACAATATCGCCGGTGTTACCGGCCAGTACGACCAGTCCTTCCGTTCCGGATGCGGCGATCGGGAACGCAAATGCCGCGACGGGCATCGCCAGCACTGCTGCTGCCAGTAATTTTTGTAGTAGTTTCATGCAGTTTTCCCATATATCGTTTTGACTACGCCGCTCAAGTAAGCGGCTTGCCAGGGGAAAAGCACAAGTTGCGCCAGTGTAAGTACACTGGCGGGATAATGTCTATAAATCAATTACTTAACGACAATGGCATGATATGTTGCATCGGGCTCCTGTAAGGATCGCCGACATGCCAAGCGGGTACATGGCCCCGCCCCGCCTTCCTGATCAAGCCTTCGGCAAGGTGACGCCGCTCTGTCCCTGGTACTTGCCGCCGCGGTCCTTGTACGAGGTCTCGCACACTTCATCGCTCTCGAAGAACAGCACCTGCGCGCAGCCTTCGCCCGCATAAATCTTGGCCGGCAATGGCGTGGTGTTTGAAAACTCCAGCGTCACGTAGCCTTCCCACTCCGGCTCGAACGGCGTCACGTTGACGATGATGCCGCAGCGCGCGTAGGTCGACTTGCCCAGGCAAATGGTCAGCACATTGCGCGGAATCCTGAAGTACTCCATGGTCCGCGCCAGCGCGAACGAGTTCGGTGGAATGATGCAGACATCGCTTTTGACGTCCACGAACGAGTTCGGATCGAAATTCTTCGGGTCGACAATGGTGCTGTTGATATTCGTGAAAATCTTGAACTCGTCGGCGCAGCGGATGTCGTAGCCATAAGACGAGGTGCCATACGAGATGATCTTGCGCCCATCCACTTCGCGCACCTGTTGCGGTTCGAACGGTTCGATCATGCCGGTGGCGAGCGCCGTGCGGCGGATCCATTTATCGCTTTTGATAGTCATCGCGGAGGCTTCTTCCAGATTGGTGGGTTAATTTCACGCGATTTTACGCGAAAAGCGCCCGCCAGACTATTTAGCCTGCTTGAGCAGCCGCCCGATCATCTCGCGCGTCAGACGCGCCGCCTTCTCTGGCGACTCCATCGGGAACAGGTGCCCGCCCTCGATCGGGCTGAAATGCTCGCCCACCAGCGCGCGCGTGGCGCCCAGCCCGGCCTGGCGTAATTCTTCGGAGGCGACGCCGGCCACAAAGCCGATCGGCACCGGAAACTGCCCGCCCATCAGCGTGCCCAGGTGGTGCGGCAGCGCGCGGTAAATGGCGGTTTCGACTTCGCGCCGAAAGCGCAGTTGCACCCCTTCCGGATGCGGCTCGAGGCCATGTTCAAGGTAGTCGGCGAGCACCCCGGGCGCCCAGGCGGCGAACATGGGTTTGCTGTTGAAGTGCGCATGCGCGGCCTGCGCGTCGGGCCACACGTTGCGCCGCTTTTTCGACGACTTGGCCGGCGAAAACCGGTCGGCCCAGCGCTGGCCCTTGGCAAAGCGCAGCAGCATGGCGCGCCAGCCGGCCACCACGGGCGAATCGAGCATCACCACGCAGCGCACCAGGTCGGGCCGCTGCTTGGCCGCCATCATGCTGAGCATGCCGCCCAGCGAATGGCCGACCAGGATCACCGGCTCGGGATACGTTTCAAGACTGGCGACCAGATGCTCGACCAGCTTGGGCCAGCCGTCCGTGACCGGATAGCGCGGATCATGGCCGTACATGTCGATCGAACGGATATCGAACTCGTCGCGCAGGTAATCGAAAAACTGGCGGTAGCTGCCGGCCGGGTAGCTGTTGCCGTGCGAAAAGTGGATCAGGGGTTTGCTCATCGCCAAATTGTAAGGGGATTCGCGCCCCGCCGATCATGGTTTAGAGGAAACGCACTAGAGGCGCGCGAACCAATCGCGCCGGCGCTGTTCTTACCCTCATTTGTAGGAGGAAGCGATGCCCACCCAAGCGCATTTGTACGCGCGTCCCGGGCCGGTCACGGCACTGGCGCCGACCGGGATGCAAACGCTGCCTGTCGGCGGCAAGCGCGACAGTTATTTGTACGTGCCGTCGCGCTATCACCCGCTGTATCCGATGCCGCTGGTGGTGTTGCTGCACGGCGCAGGCGGCCACGCGCAGGACGGCCTCGACATCTTGCGTTCGCAGGCGGACCAGGCCGGCATGATGCTCGTCGCGCCAGCCTCCGACGCCGGCACCTGGGACATCATTGCGGCGCGCACTTACGGCTCGGACATCGGGCCGATGACGGCGCGCGGCGAGCCGAAGATTTATATTTCGCACGGCACCGAGGACGAGGTACTCCCCGTCAATCCCTGTGCCCGCAGTATCGTCAAGCAACTGGAACGGCTGGAATTTGATGTGACGTACGAAGAATTTGACGGCGGGCATACGATACCGGCGGAGGTGGCACAGTCGGCGGTCGCATGGTTTACCGCTCCTGACAAGCCGTGAGTAAAGAAATCCCTCGATCATCCGCGCGCGCGAGTGGTGAAGAGCCTCTGTAGGGCGGAAAAGGGCAAGGCTCGCATTCCGCCATGCGTCTCGACGGCGCTGGTCGGAAAAGGCGGCCGCGCAGGCGCCATCGACCTTTCCCGACCGGCGCCAACTCTGTTGCAAGACTGGCAACCCAGCCCACCATCAGGCGCCGATGGTGTCATCCATGTTCGCCAGCGGCCGCGCAGCTTCGCGCAGTGCGGCCAGCGCGTCTGGCAGCGCCACCACCTGATACGGCGCCAGGCGCCCCACGCTGCGCGTAGGCACCAGCACATCCTTGGCAGCATCGCCGTCGGAGCTGATCCAGAGCGCCTCGAAGTTCAACGCCGGCACCCGGAACAGACGCAATTCGTACGTCTGGTCTTCCTTGGCCTGCCCGAGCGCGACCGCCAGGGCGCGCGCAAAGGCGTCCAGGTGGACCTTGGCGGCCGACATCTGCAGTAGGCGCGCCTCGTCATCCTCGCTGATATCGAAAAAGGCGCGCGGCACCTCGCCCGCCATCTCGTAGACGCGCAGGCCGACCGCCTCGGGCGCAACGGCGTCCCCGCGCAGCAAGGCGTCAAGCCCGACGGCATAGATGCGCTGCGCCAGACCCACGGAGGCGTCCTGGTCGTCGCTGGCGTCGCGCGGATTGACGTCCGCCAGGTCGCCCTTCAACTTGAGCAGCGGGCGCAGTTCCCAGATGCGGCGCAAGATCTTGTCCGCCGGAATCGGGAAGTCGAATGGCAATTTGAAGTAACTTTTCATAAAGTAAGTATGGGTCCAGCTGCCCGATCCCTGGTAACTGTTTGAAAATTCCGACACGGGAATGTGGCTCTTGCCGTAAATCGGATCGTCGATATCGAAGTATTCGTTCCCGGCAATCAGGCTGTAGCCGTAGATCACCATGAAGTGGCCGCCGCCGCCGCTCCAGCCAATGCGTGCGCCGACCGGTTTGCCGGCATCGATCTGCGCGCGCACCAGCTCGAAACTGGCCGGCCCCTGGATGCTGACAAAGTTGCGCGTGCGCGTCAACGCGCGGTCGAGATACCACGGCACGTTGCAGTCCGACGGCACCGGGCTGTGGCAGCAATCGGTGTGGCCCAGTTCCGCGTTGGCGATTTTACATTGGCTCCATGTGCTCCAGCGCCAGAAATAATGCGACACGCTGTTGGCCGTCGCCGCCCAGCACCAGTTCGACTGGGTCTGCAGCTGCATATTGAATGGTAACTGCTTGACGACAAAGAGCGTACCGAAGATGGTACTTTCTTGCAGCAAGGCGCTGTAGGGGCGGCGCGCCAGGTAAGCTAATTCGGACACATTCATGACAACTCCATAAGGTAAGAGGCGGGTAAGGGGCGCCACCGGCGGCGTCCACCGTAGGAGATTCTGGATTAAACGGATGAGGCCGGTTTGTGGCAACGCACAGGTGGGGCGTTTCTCAACAGCAAGCCTTAATGCCCGTACCAGTAGCGCTGGTGTTCGCGCCGGTAGGCATGGGGAACGAAACCATCGCTCGAGCTGATCTGCACCGCGCCCGATTCATCGCTGCGCAAGCGCGCGATGCCACGTATCCGGTAGCGCGCGATCACCTCCGCTTTTGGATGGTGATAGCGGTTCCGATAACCCACCTGGAACAGGGCCAGCTGAGGATCGACGGCCTTTAAAAATGCCATCGTCGATGAGGTTCCGCTGCCATGATGCGGCGCCAGCAGCACCTGGGCGCGCAGCAAGCCTGGCATGCGCGCCACCAGTTGCGCTTCCTGCGCCGCTTCAATGTCCGCCGCCAGCAGCACAGCCTGCCCGCGCGCCGAGATGCGCAGCGTGCAACCGCGCGCGTTCGGCTTGAGGGCCGGCTCGTCGTAGCTGGCCAAGCTTGGCTGCAGCATTTCGAAGCGCACGCCCTCCCATACCCAGGCCTGCCCGCCAACGCAGCGCACGTGGCGCCGCGCTGCGTGCACCACCGGGTGGTCATACCACAGCGACGAGCTGACCCAGTCCACTTTGATTTCGCCGAGCACCGCCAGCGCGCCACCGGCATGATCGGCGTCGCTGTGGCTCACCACCATGGCGTCGAGCACGTCGATCCCGCGCGCCTTCAAGTACGGCAAAATCACGCGGTTGCCACCATTCGACTCGGCCGAGTACAGCGGCCCGGCGTCGTACAGCAGCCGATGCCCGCGCGTTTCCACCAGCAGCGCCATGCCCTGCCCGACATCGAACGCGGTGACGGTGAACTGGCCATCGTCGGGGTGCGACGGCTGCCCCGCCAGCAGCGGCAGCCAAGCGATGGCGCCGCTCCAGCGCAGCGGCCAGCCGCGCGGCGCCAGCATCCACAGGGTGCCGGCCATCGCAAAGCAAAACACCCATGCCGATGGCGCCGGCGCACTCCATACCGCCATCGGCATGGCACTCATGGCTTCCAGCGCTAAGGCCAGCGCTTCGACCGCGGCATGCGCCAGCGTGAGCAGCAATGTGGAGAGCGGCGCCGGCAGCATGGCGCCGGCCAGTGCCAGCGGCGTCACCACCAGACTGATGAGAGGGATGGCGATCGCGTTGGCGAATGGGCTGGCCAGCGAGAACTGCGAGAACAGCAGCATCGTTAGCGGCACCAGCCCCAGCGTGACCACATACTGGGTGTGCGCCCCCAGTTTGATGACGCTCCAAAAGCGGGTGGCCGGCCCTTCGGTGCGGCCGGTGGTGGCAAACAGGATCACCGCCACCGCGCCAAACGAGAGCCAGAATCCCGGCGCCCGCACGGCCCACGGATCGAGCAGGACCACCGCGCCGAGCGCCGCGCACAGCACGTGCGAAACATTGGCGAGGCGCCCGGACCAGAGCGCGACGGCCACCACGGCCAGCATGTACAGCGTGCGCTGGGCGGGAATGCCAAAGCCGGCCAGCAGCACGTAGAGCAGCGCGACGGCAGCGCCGGTTAGCGCCGCCACCTTTTGCGCCGGCAGCAACAGCGGCAATTGGGCACGCGTAAAAAACGAGCGCCGCCACAAACTGGAGACGAGCAGCGCAAACAGGCCCGCCACCATGGTGATGTGCAGCCCGGAGATCGAGATCAAATGTCCAACGCCGGTGCGGTTGAACACCTTCCAGTCCGACTGGTCGATGGCGCGCTGGTCGCCCACCACCAGCGCGACGATCACGCCCGCGTATTGTTTGCCGGGCAGCGCGCGCAGGATGCGTTCGCGCAGCGTGGCGCGGCTGCGCTCGACCAGGTTGGCCACGCTGGTCACGAAAGGGTCGATGCGCCGGTTTTGCGCGCCGGCCGGACGCACATAGCCGGTGGCGCGCACGCCCTGCTCGAGCAGCCACGCTTCATAGTCAAAGCCCTCGGGATTGGCGTTACCGTGCGGTCGCTGCAAGCGGACCGTCAGCTGCCAGCGTTCGCCCGGCTGCACGTCGCCCACCTGCTGCACGCTGTCGCGAAAACCCGTGTACCACGCCAGTGTGATGCGCGGCGGGACCTGAATGCGCGCGTCCTGCACGCGTTCGACGGCAAAGTTGAAACGCGTGCCCTGGTCGAAGTGGTACGGCAGGTTGTCGACGGTCCCGGTAATGACGATGTCGCGCCCTTCGTCCGCCGCCGACAATTGCGGGGCCAGCGCCAGCGTCGCCAGCAGCGCGGCCCAGCAATAGCCGAGCAGCACGCCTGCGGCGCCAGCGCCTGCCGCGTAACGCAGGCAGCCGCACAGGACTGCGGCGCAAGCGAGCCATGCGAGGGCTGCAGCGTCGGGCAAGCCAGGCGATGACTGAAGACAAGCTGCGCCGGTGGCAAAACCGAGAATCGCACAGCGCATGATAGGTCCCTGGCGGAGAAAGACACGAGTCTCGCCTTGTTGTCGAGGTTTGCTTTGTCTCAAATCTAGATCTCGGCAAATTCGGTGGGATATTAATTGTGGCTTGCCAAAATTTCACACACCGTCAGCCCCAACCAGAAAGTCACCAATGGACACTTTGCTAGCGCCGCCTGGTCTATCCGCAGCGCCGGCGGTCACGTGATCTTTGTGCAGCACGCTGACGAAGAGGCCATTCCAGGCTCCCATGGGTGGCAGATCATCCCCACCCTGGCCACGGAACGGCAAGGGTGCCGGTAACGGGCACGGATTCCAGACCACTGCCGACGCTTTTCCTAGCGCCCCGAGCAACTAACAGGTAACGCCCGCTCCTAATTCGAGACAACCGTCTAAAATTTGAGACAAAGCCGAGCAACAGAGCGCCACGCCCGCCATGCATCAAACAAGTCTCAAACTTGAGACGACCGCCACCTCGACAATTGCGCGGCGAACGCTTTCTTGCTCGTGGCGACCCGTCATTTGAACCGCCCTCCCACATTGGCATGATCATTGCTCAGTAATCCGGAACGGTCAGCATCGGCCGATCATTCCAGGAGACTTTTGCATGCTACGCAACAAAACTGCCATCGTGACCGGTTCCACCAGCGGCATCGGCCTGGGCATTGCCCACGCACTGGCCGAGCAAGGCGCCAACATCGTCCTTAACGGCTTTGGCGACCCGCACGCCATCGAACTGCTGCGCGCCGGCATGGCCCGCGATCACGGCGTCGAGGTGCTGTTCTGCGACGCCGACATGTCGATCCCCAGGCAAGTGCGCGAACTGGTCGCTCTCGCCAGCGCGCGCATGGGCCGCGTCGACATCCTGGTCAACAATGCCGGAATCCAGCACACGGCCCCCGTCGAAGAATTCCCGGATGACAAATGGGACGCTATCCTCGCCATCAACCTGTCGTCCAATTTCCACGCCATCAAGGCCGCCCTGCCCCATATGCGCGCCCAGGGCGCGGGGCGGATCGTCAACATCGCCTCGGTGCACGGCCTGGTTGCCTCGACCATGAAAAGCGCCTATGTGGCAGCAAAGCATGGCGTAATCGGCCTGACGCGCGCCATTGCGCTGGAAACTGCCGGCTCCGGCATCACGTGCAATGCCGTGTGCCCGGGCTGGGTCTTGACACCGCTGGTGCAAAAACAGATCGATGACTTGGCCGCACGGCTGGATGTCGCCCCGGCGCAAGCCCAGGCGCAGTTGCTGTCGCAAAAGCAGCCCTCCGGTCAGTTCGCCACGCCCGAACAAGTCGGCGCGCTGGTGGCCTTCCTGTGCTCCGCCCCAGCTGCCCAGATCAGCGGCGCGGCCATGACGGTGGACGGGGGATGGACCGCGCAATGATCGGGCACAGCGCAGGGCAAGGCAAGGTGGTCACGGCCGGCGAGGCCGTGCGGCTGATCCGCAGCGGCGACACGGTCGCCACCGGCGGCTTTGTCGGTATCGGTTTCGCCGAAGAGATCGCCATCGCGCTAGAACAATTGTTTTTAGACGGCGGCGGGCCGCGCGACCTGACGCTGGTGTACGCCGCCGGTCAAGGCGACGGCAAGGACAAGGGACTGAACCACCTGGCCCACCAGGGCTTGCTCAAGCGCGTGGTCGGCGGCCATTGGGGGCTCGTACCCAAACTGCAGCAGTTGGCGCTGTCCGGCGCCATCGAAGCCTACAATTTGCCGCAGGGCGTGATTTCGCACCTGTTTCGCGACATTGCCGCGCGCCGGCCCGGCCATGTCTCGACGGTCGGCCTGGGCACCTTTGTCGATCCCCGTTTTGGCGGCGGCAAGCTCAACGAACGCACCACCCAAGACCTGGTGCAATTAATCGACATGCCGATGAGCACCGAAGAATGCCTGTTCTACGAAGCTCTTCCGATCAACATCGGTATCTTGCGGGGCACCACGGCTGATACCGACGGCAATATCACGATGGAAAAAGAAGCGCTGACGCTGGAAGCGCTGGCCATTGCGATGGCGGTGCACAATTCGGGCGGCATCGTGATGGTGCAGGTCGAACGTATTGCCGAGCGCGGTTCGCTCAATGCGCGCCGGGTGGCCATACCCGGCATCCTGGTCGACTGCGTGGTGCTGGCGCGTCCGGAACATCACTGGCAGACTTTCGACGAGCCCTACAGCGCAGCATTTAGCGCCGAGATTCGCGTGCCCGGCGCCTCCGCCCAGCCCATGCTCGCCGGTGCGCGCCGCATCATCGCGCGCCGCGCCGCGCTTGAACTCAAGCCCAACAGCGTGGTCAACCTCGGCATCGGCATGCCCGAAGGCGTGGCCGCCATTGCCAACGAAGAAAACGTGATCGACCTGGTGACGCTCACGGCCGAGCCGGGCGTAATCGGCGGCATTCCCGCCGGCGGCCTGAACTTTGGCGCCGCCATCAATGCCGACGCCATCATCGACCAGCCGTCGCAGTTCGATTTCTACGATGGCGGCGGCCTGGACGTGGCCTTCCTGGGGCTGGCGCAGGCTGACCGCCACGGCAACCTGAACGTGAGCAAGTTCGGCAGCAAACTGGCCGGTGCGGGCGGCTTTATCAATATCAGCCAGAACGCAAAAAAGGTTGTGTTCATGGGAACGTTTTTCGCCGGTAATGATGTGCGCAAGTTTGTTGATGAGGTCGAACACTGCACCTTCAGCGGACCGTTTGCCGTGCGCCGCAAGCAGCCGGTGCTGTACGTGACGGAGCGCTGCGTATTCCAGTTATGCGAAGAAGGACTGGAACTAATCGAAGTGGCTCCGGGCGTGGACGTGGCGCGCGATATCCTGGCCCATATGGACTTCGCGCCGCGCATCAATGGCACGGTCGCGCTGATGGATGCACGCATCTTCGAGGACGACAAAATGGGCTTGCGCGACAGGATGCTCAGCCTGCCACTGGCCAGCCGCTTCGCTTACGATGAGCGGCACAATACGCTATTCATCAATTTCGAAGGCTACAGCGTTCGGAACCTGGCCGACGTCAACGCCATCGGCTTCCAGGTGGAACGCCTGGCCCTGCCGGGCGGACGGCGCGTGCAGGCGATCGTGAACTACGACAATTTCTCGATCGCGCCCGACGTGCTCGACGCCTACACCGACATGGTCAAGGAGCTGATCGCCCGCTACTACGCGGGCGTGACGCGCTACACGACCAGCAGCTTTTTGCGCGCCAAGCTGGGAAAAGCGCTGGCCGAGCGCAGCGTGGCGCCGCATATCTACGAAAGCGCGGCCGAGGCGCATGCCTACCTGCAAAGCCTGGCCGGAAAGAACGCCCATTCGGCCTGACGCCAAGGACGTGATTAAACCGGCCTGATCCGCTGTACACTTGCATCATTTGCAAGTATCCTACAAGCTGATCGCCAAAGGGCCGGTGCACGATGTTGACACACATGACGCAAGCTTTCCTGCAGGATTCGCACGCCATCCACAAGCATGCGATGGCCTCCCTGTTCGCCCAGCTCGACAGCTTGTGCGAGGGGGCGATCACGGTCGACCGCAAGGGCCGCATCGCCTGGATCAACGACAAATATTTGGCCATGCTTGGCGTTGCCAGCGCCCAAGAGGCGCTGGGCCAGGATGTGGAGACGCTCATCCCCAACAGCCTGATGCGCGAAGTGATGCGCTTGAACCAGCCCATACTGCTCGACATCATGACCATTGGCGCACAGTCGATGGTCGTTACGCGCATGCCGCTGCATGACGCCCAGGGCGACGTCATCGGCGCGGTCGGCTTTGTGCTGTACGAAAAAATGAATTACCTCAAACCCCTGCTGACCAAGTTCGCCGCGCTGCAAGCCGAGCTGGCGCAGGCCAAGCGCGGGCTGGCCGAAACGCGCCGCCCCAAGCACACGCTCGACAGCTTTGTCGGCGAGAGCCCGGCCAGCGTTGAAGTCAAGCGCCTGGCGCGCCGCGCCGCCCAGCAGGAGGCCAGCGTGCTGCTGCTGGGCGAAACCGGTACCGGCAAGGAAATCATCGCCAGCGCGATTCATGCCGCGTCGCCGCGCTCGGGCGGGCCGTTTATTGGCATCAACATGGCAGCGGTGCCGGAAGCCTTGCTGGAAGCGGAGTTTTTCGGTGTGGCGCCTGGCGCCTACACGGGCGCCGACAAGCGAGCGCGCGAAGGAAAATTCAGGCTGGCCGACGGCGGTACTTTGTTTCTTGACGAAATTGGCGATTTGCCGCTGCCGATGCAAGGCAAGCTGCTGCGCGTGCTGCAGGAGCAGGAATTCGAACTGCTCGGCTCGAACAGCGTCGTCAAAGTGGACGTGCGCGTGATCGCCGCCACCAGCGTCGATCTCGATTATTTAATGCGTGAAGGTCGTTTCCGTTCAGATCTTTACTATCGCTTGAATGTCCTGCAGATCAAGTTGCCACCGCTGCGCGAGCGCTTGTCAGATCTGGCGCTGCTGTCCCAAGCGCTGCTGAAAGAAATTTCGCGCCGCACCGGCACGGCGCCGCGCCGCATCGGTCCGGGCGCAATGCCCATCCTCAGCGCCTACCGCTGGCCGGGCAATGTGCGCGAACTGGCCAACGTGCTCGAGCGTGGCTGCATCCTGAGCGACAACCTCGAACTGGACGCGGTCGACTTTGCGTTTTTGGGGCCGGCCGCGGCGAGCGTCGCCGTCAACTACGCCGAGGCACTCGCAGCGTTCGACCGCAACATCATCGCGCTGGCCCTGCAAGACAACGGCGGCCACGTACCGGCGGCGGCGCGCCAGCTGGGCATGTCGCGCGCCACGCTGTACAAGCGCATCGCAGCATTGGGTCTGGCGGGGCGCAAACACGCATAGCGCGCATAGCGCGCATTTTTCAGCCGACGATAGCGCTCAAGCGGGGCAATGCCGATAGCGCATTTGCCTTCATCGCCGCCTGCACATCGCCTGGCGCCATCGCGCGCAGTTCGGCCAGGGCCGCGCCAATCGCCGGCAACTGCTCCGGACTGTTGCGCGCCGGATGAACCCAGGCCGGCGAAATGTCGGGCGCATCGGTCTCGAGCACAAGGGCGTCGAGCGGCAGCGTGGTGGCCAACCGGCGGATCTGCAGCGCGCGGGTAAACGTCATCGCGCCGCCAAAGCCAAGCTTGAAGCCCAGGTCAATATACATCTGCGCCTGCTGGAAGCTGCCGTTAAATGCATGCGCGATTCCGCCAGCCGGGCGAATTTGCCGCACGTGCTTGAGCACCTGGTCTTGCGAACGCCGCACGTGCATCAGCACCGGCAAGGCATAGTCGCGCGCCATGCGCAGCTGTTCGCGGAAAAAATGGTCCTGCTTCTCGCGCATGGCCGCCTCGCACAGCATCGGGATAAAAAAATCGAGCCCGATTTCGCCGATCGCCACAAAGCGCGGATCGATGAGCGCCGCCTCGACGGCAGTGCGCAGCGCCAGCAGATCTTCTTCGCGCGCCTGGGGCACGCAGATCGGGTGAATTCCCAGCGCATAGCTGACGTTGGGCGCACTGGCCGCCAGTTGCGCGACAACGCCAAAATTACCCCGCTCAACTGCTGGAATCACGATCATGCCCACCCCGGCCGCGCCGGCGCGCTGGGCCACGGCCAGCGACTCGGCGCCGAATTCATGGGCGTCAAGGTGGCAGTGGGTGTCGATCCACATGGTCAGTGCGCCGCGCTCTGCAGCCCGGTGTCGGTCAGGCGCAGCACCCGGTCGCAGCGCTGCGCCAGCTCGATATCGTGGGTGACGATCACGAAGGCGGTGCCCAGGGTGCTCGAGAGGTCGAGCATCAGGTCAAAAATTTGCTGCGCCGTCGCGTGATCGAGGTTGCCGGTTGGTTCGTCCGCCAGCACGCAGCCGGGCTGTGTGACGAGCGCGCGCGCCAGTGCCACGCGCTGGCGCTCGCCGCCCGACAGCTCGCCCGGGACGTGAATGGCGCGCTTGGACAGTCCTACCCGTTCCAGGATCGCTTCGGCCTTCTTGACGGCCGTCGCGCGCTTTTCACGCCGGATCAACAGCGGCATGGCCACGTTGTCGAGCGCGGAAAACTCCGGCAGCAAGTGGTGGAACTGGTACACGAAGCCAAGCGACGTATTGCGCAGGTCGCCTCGCGCCGTCTCCGACAAGGTGGCAAAGTCGGCGCCCTGCAGCGTGACGCTGCCGGTGGTCGGCGTATCGAGCCCGCCCAGTAAATGGAGCAACGTCGACTTGCCCGAACCCGACGCGCCGACGATGGCCACGTGCTCGCCGCGGTAGACGTCGAAGTCGACATTATCGAGCACCTTGACCTGGTAGTCGCCCTGCACATAGGTCTTGCCCAAACCACGGCACGAGAGCACGGCTGGCAGCTTGGCGTCATTCATAGCGCAGCGCCTCCGCCGGTTTGACGCGCGAGGCGGCAAAGCTGGGGTACAGCGTGGCGATGAAGGCCAGGCCAACTGACACTGCGGCGATCAGGCATACATCGGGCCAGCGCACGTCGGACGGCAAGGCGCTGATGAAATAGATCTCCTTGGAGATGAACTGCATGCCCAGCACGCGCTCGATAAACGGGATGATGACGTCGACATTGAGCGCGATGAGCACGCCCGCGCCCACGCCTGCGGCAGTGCCGATGATGCCCACCAGCGCCCCCTGGATCATGAAGATCTTCATGATCGAACGCGGGGATGAGCCGAGCGTGCGCAAGATGGCGATGTCGGCCTGCTTGTCCGTCACCGTCATGGCCAGCGTGGCCACCAGGTTGAAGGCCGCCACCGCGATAATCAGCACCAAAATAATAAACATCATCTTCTTTTGACTCTGGACGGCGGCAAACCAGGTCGGGTTGTGCTTGGACCAGTCGCGCAGCAGCAAGCTGCCCGGCATGGTCCTGGCCAGCTCCTGGGTGACCTGCGGCGCCTGGTGCAGGTCGGCCAGGCGCAGGCGCACGCCGGCCGGCGCCAGCAGGTTGGCGATGACCTGCGCATCGGCCATGTGCACGAAAGCCAGGCCCGAGTCGAACTCGAAATGGCCAACCTCGAAGATACCCACGAGCGTAAAGTTGACCATGCGCGGCGAGCTGGCGGCCGCTGACGCATCGCCCGGCGCCACGGCCAGCGTGACCTTGTCGCCTACCTTAAGCGCGAGCGCCTTGGCAAGCTCGCTGCCCAGGATGATGTTGAATTCTCCCGCGCGCAAGGCGTCAAAGCTGCCCTGCCCCTTGACCATGCTGTGCGGGACGTCCGACACTTTGCTCTCTTCGGCGGGCAGCACGCCGCGCAGCACGGCCGGCTTCATGACGCCGTCGTACATCAGCATGCCCTGGGTTTCGGCGAACGGAGCAGCCCCGATCACGGCCGAGTTCTGGTATGCCGCCTTGATTGCGCCTTGCCAGTCGGGCATGGCGCCGCGCTCGTCGTAGATTTCAATGTGCGCCACCACGGCCAGCATGCGGTCGGTAACTTCCTTCTGAAAGCCGTTCATCACCGACAGCACCACGATCAGCGCGGCCACGCCAAGCGCAATGCCCGACACCGAAATGAGCGAGATGAATGAAATGAAGCTATTGCGCGCACTGCGCTTGCCGGCGCGCGTGTAACGGATGCCCACGGCCCATTCGTAGGGCAGTTTGTCGATAATGCTCATGGCGTCGCGCCTTGCAAAACGGTCGTCCGTTCAGCCGGATGCAGCCCGTGTTCGGTCAGGCGCAGCACGCGGTCGCAGCGCCCGGCCAGTTCAATGTCGTGGGTGACGATGACGAAGGCGGTGCCCAGGGTGCTCGACAAATCGAGCATCAGCGCAAAGATCTGCTGCGCGGTCGCGTGATCGAGGTTGCCGGTCGGTTCATCGGCCAGCACGCAGGCCGGTTGCGTGACGAGGGCGCGCGCCAGTGCCACGCGCTGGCGTTCGCCGCCGGACAGTTCGCCCGGCACGTGAATGGCGCGCTTGGACAGGCCCACGCGCGCCAGGATGGCTTCGGCCTTGGCCAGCGCCGTTGCACGTTTTTCGCGCCGGATCAGGAGCGGCATGGCCACATTGTCGAGCGCCGAAAATTCGGGCAGCAGGTGGTGGAACTGGTAGACGAAGCCGAGCGAGGCATTGCGCAAGTCGCCGCGCGCGGTTTCCGACAGCGTGGCAAAGTCCTTGCCATGCAAGGTGACCGAGCCGGTGCTGGGCGTATCGAGCCCGCCGAGCAGATGCAGCAAAGTCGACTTGCCCGAACCGGACGCGCCGACAATGGCCACATGCTCGGCGCGCTGCACGCTAAAGTCGATATTACTCAGTACCTTGACCTGGTAGTCGCCTTGCGTATACGTCTTGCCCAGGCCGCGGCAGGCCAGCACAACGTCGGAAACCGGCTTACTTGAAACAGGCTTATTCATAGCGCAGCGCCTCCGCAGGCTTGACGCGCGAGGCGGCAAAGCTTGGATAGATGGTAGCCAAAAAGGCCATCAGCACGGACATGCCGCCGATGCCATACACGTCGGGCCAGTGCAGGTCCGACGGCAAGGCGCTCACTTGGTAAATATCGCTCGACAAAACCTGCGCTCCAAAAAGGTGTTCAAAAAACGGGACGATCACGCCGATATTGAGCGCCACCACCACGCCCATGCCGACGCCGGCCAGCGTGCCCAGAATGCCCACGACCGCGCCCTGGATCATGAATATTTTCATGATGGAGTGCGGCGACGCGCCCAGCGTGCGCAAAATGGCGATGTCGGCCTGCTTGTCCGTCACCGTCATCACCAGGATCGACACCAGGTTGAAGGCGGCTACGGTGATGATCAGCGCCATGGCGATCAGCATCATCTTCTTTTCGATCTGCACGGCGGCAAACCAGGTCTTGTTCTGCTTGGACCAGTCGCGAACTTCCAGGTGGCCGGGAAGGCTCGCTTCGAGCTGCCTGGCGACTTCAATCCCCTGGTGCATGTCGGCGATGCGCAGGCGAATACCGGACGGCGCGGCCAGACGTTCCATTTTCTGTGCGTCCGCCATGTGCACGAAGGCCATGCCGTTATCAAATTCAAAGTGGCCCGCCTCGAACACGCCCACCAGCGTAAAAGAACGCATGCGCGGCACCATGCCGGCCGGCGTGACCTGGGCCTGGGCCAGCGCCATGGTGACCTTGTCGCCGATATTCAGACCAAGCGAACGGGCCAGCGCGTAGCCCATCACAATATTGAACTGGCCGGGGCGCAGCGCGTCCAGGCTACCTTGCACGACCGTCTTGGCGACGTCGGACACCTTGGGTTCTTCCGACGGCAGCACGCCGCGAATCACGGCCGGGCGCATCGAGCCGTCCTTGAGCAGCATGCCCTGGGTCTGGACGTAGGGCGCCGCGCCCTTGACGGCCGGGTTCTGGAACGCTTGCGTCATCACCTCCTGCCAGTTGCTCATCTCGCCCTGGGGCCCGAGCACTTCGATATGCGCCAGCACCGAGAGCATGCGGTTGGTGACATCCTTGCGAAAGCCGTTCATGACCGACATGACGATGATCAGCGCGGCCACGCCGAGAGCGATGCCGGCGACCGACAGGAAGGAAATGAAGGAAATGAAGCTGTTGCGGCCGCTGCGCTTGCCGGCGCGCGTGTAGCGCAGGCCGACCAGCCATTCGTACGGCATCTTGTGGGTGATACTCATGAGTCCCGGCAGTGTATTTTAAGTAAGTGCGAAGTGTGCCATACAAAGCCGCTGCATGACAGTCTTGCCACCATTGAATCACGCGCCGCTAGGCTGACAGTTACAAAAAAACCTTGAACCTGCCGGCAGCCGGCAACTCAAAGCATGAAGCCCGTACGTTCACCAACAGGAGGCTCGTGATGGCATTTAGCTTATTTGACGCAAAAGGCATTAAGGTCGAGAACCAGCATTTTACCTGGCGCGACCTTGTTCAAAAACCGATCAGCAAACTTGACGACGACGCATTTACGCGCGTGCGGATCATTCTCATCAACGGGCTGGAGCACGAAGCGCTGCGTTTCGGTCACATGGCGGCGCGTTTCAATGCCGACCTGCGCCTGCCGCTGGCCCAGGTGCGCCGCACCGAGCACCACCAGGCCACCATGGTCAACTGGCTCATTGGCGCCGACCATTCGCCCCTTGAAACCACCATTGCCTACGAACAGACGGCGATCGAAGTCACCGCCGCCATCGCCCAGCGCGAGCCGGACGCTTACCTGGCGCAGGTTTACCGTTTCGGGCTGCTGGAAGACTTCGACCATTTATACCGCTACTCGGCCCTGCTCGACCGGCTTGAAGGCAAGGATGCCAACAACATCTTGCAAAGCTATACCGACATCGTGCCCGCCCGCCACACGGTGGAACACCACCGCTCGCCCGAGGACGACCTGCGCACACCCTACGACGCCAAACAGGCCGATTTCCTCACCAAACTGCACGCGCTCACCATCGTCGCAGGCGAATCGCAAACCCAGAACTATTACCTCAATATCGGTCCGCTGTTTTCCGACCCGCTGGCACGCCAGCTCTATGCCGAGATTGCCTCTATCGAAGAGCAGCACGTCACCCAGTACTCATCCATGCTCGACCCGACCGAAAGCTGGCTCGAACAATGGGTGCTGCACGAGGCAAACGAGTGCTACAACTACTACAGCTGCGTGGAGCAGGAAACCAACCACAACGTCAAAGCCATCTGGGAACGCTTCCTGGACTATGAGCTGGGGCACTTCCACATGGCCTGCGGCGCGCTTAAGCAGTTCGCCAAACGTGACCCAGCCGAGATCGTCACGAGCGACTTCACCGCCCCGCTCGCGTTCCGCAGCCAGCGCGAGTTCGTGCGCAAGGTGCTCGCCAACGAGGTTGACCTGCGCACCGACGGCACACAGTTCGTCACGCGCGACAAGGAGGGACCTAACTCTATCCTCTACCGCAACGTGGTCAACGCTGACGGTTCGCCCAGCGAAGCGGTGGCGTCCGGCTACATCTGGGCGCCAGGCACGGAACTGAGCCGCAGGGGCAAGATCAGCGCCGTGGGAACCATGGCGTCCTGACGTCTTCCCGATTTGATGAACTATTGCAGGAGACATCTTAGGAGATATGTATGACACGTCATTCTGAACACGTGGGCATGAACCGCACCGGGATCCAGATGTCGCCCGTTGACAGCAAGGCGATGCAGGAAATGGATCCTTCCATGGCCGGGATTGACGACGGCGACGAATCGGCACTGGCCGAGATGCGCAACGACTACATCGCCAACGCCGATTCGCTTGGTTCGATTCCGCTTCCCGGCACGCTCAAGGGTGCAGTGAGCATGACGGTGCAGGCGCTCAAGGGCGACAGCCCGCAAATCCTGCTCGACAAGCTTGGCGAGCGGCTCGCCTTTGAACGTACCGGCACCCGGCTCTATGACGCGCTGATCACCAAGTGCGAAGTCATGCTCGACGGCGACATCAGCATGACTATCGATGACCTGGAGCACATCAGGGCCGATGAAGCGCGCCATTTCATGCTTATTTCCGACGCCATCGAATCGCTGGGCGGCGACCCGACGTCGCAAACGCCCAGCGCCGACCTGGCCGGGGTCGAGTCCATGGGTCTGGTCCAGGTGTTGAACGACCCGCGCACCAGCATTGCCCAGTCGCTGCACGCCATCATGACGGCCGAACTGAGCGACAAAGCCGGCTGGGAAACCCTGGTCGCGCTGGCTGACGAGCACGACCTGACCGACATGGTCGATGAGTTCACTAACGCGCTGAACCAGGAGCGCGAGCACCTGGCACTGGTGCAAACGTGGTACGAGGAAGCCATCGGACTGACGTACGGCGATGTGGAGCTCGACGGTGGGGACATCGATAGCCAGCAAGAGTCGATATCAGCGGAATAACAGCAGCGCATGCATTAGTAAATGGCAGCACGCGCCGTGCCGCCTAATGGTGGCTTGATTGTCGCCCGGCGCGCGTTTTTAAGGGCACTGCAGGTTCGTGCAATTGCACCTGGAAACATAAGATGCCCTACAATGTGGCATGACTCAGATTACGCTTGTCCTGCCCTACGCTCTGCCCCCCTCCGAACTGGCGCAAGACTTGGTGCGCGCCCTGAAGACCCCAGCCTTGGCAGCGTTGCTGTCGCGCGCTGCGTGCCGCAGCTTGCCCTTCGACGACAATTTGCGCGCGCTGCCGCATGAAACCTGGCTTTCCGCAACGCTCGGCCTGGCGCCTTCCGGCGCCCCAAGCTTTGCCGCCGCCGCCATGCGCGGCTTTGGCCTGGACCCTGGCACGGCCGCCTGGTTCATCATCAACCCTGCCCACATCGAAATCGCACGCAGCCACCTGTTAATGCACGACCTTCGCCAGCTGCACCTGGCCGAAGACCATGCCAAAGCCTTGTTCGCCACCTCCAAGCCGGTTTTCGACGAATTGGGCAAAACGCTGGTGTACGGCGACGCCCAGACCTGGTTCATGGCCGCCGGCGACTGGGCCACGCTGCACACCGGCTCGCCCGACGCCGCCGTGGGCCAGAACCTGACCGACTGGCTGCCTACCGGCCCGGCCGCCGTGGAATTTCGCAAGCTGCAAAACGAAGTCCAGATGCTGTGGTTCGAGCACCCGGCCAACGTGGCGCGCGAAGGTCGCGGCCTGGCAGCGGTCAATTCCTTCTGGCCGTGGGGCTTGTCGCAAGGGCCTGCAACTGCGGGCGCTACGCCACTGTTTGCCGCCACCGGCGTGCCGTCCTGGCTGTCGGCCATCGCCACCAGTCCTGCAGCCGCCCTGCCCGACCCGTTCAGCGGCAAGGAGGCTGACAGCATGCTGGTGCGCGGCGACTTGTGCCAGGCCGCCATGGCCGGCGACTGGTCCAGCTGGCTTGGCCTCATGCAGCGCTTTGAAGAGACACTGTTCGCGCCCACGCTGGCCGGCTTGCAGCATGGGCGCAATGCGCAGCTCAGGCTCGTGATCGGCAACCGCGCCGTCCACAAGGCATTCATCACCACCAAGTGGGCGCAGAAAGCATTCTGGCGTTCGCCTACCCTCGACCGATTGTTGCCATGACCCGTATTTCGACCCGCCCCTGTTCGTTCCGCACTTCTGAAATGCTGCGCCAGGGCGGCGTGCATCCCGTGCTGGCCCGCCTGTTTGCCTCACGTGGCTTGTCCGACGCGCGCGAACTGTCGAGCGAACTGGCGTCCCTGATGGCACCAAGCGGCTTGCTGCATATTGGCGCCGCCGCCGTGTTCCTGGCCGACGCCATCGCTGCCGGCAGAAAGATGTGCATCGTGGCCGACTACGACTGCGACGGCGCCACCGCCTGCGCCGTCGCGCTGCGCGGCTTGCGGGCCATGGGCGCCACGGTCGACTTCATTGTTCCCAACCGCTTCGAGTACGGCTACGGGCTCACGCCCGAAATCGTCGCCCTGACCGCGCGCGAAAAAGCGCCCGACATCATCGTCACCGTCGACAACGGCATCGCCAGCATCGACGGGGTGCTCGAAGCGAAGCGGCGCGGGATTGACGTCGTCATCACCGACCATCACCTCCCCGCCGACAAGCTGCCCGAGGCGCGCGTCATCGTCAACCCCAACCAGCCCGAGTGCGGCTTTCCCAGCAAGCACCTGGCGGGCGTGGGCGTGGTGTTTTACGTACTGCTGGCCGTGCGCGCCGAAATGCGCCGGCGCGGCGTGTTCGACGCCCAGACCCAGCCCAAGCTCGACAACCTGCTCGACCTGGTCGCGCTGGGGACCGTGGCCGACGTCGTCAAGCTCGACGCCAACAACCGCATCCTGGTCGCGCAAGGCTTGAAGCGCATGCGCGCCGGCCGCATGCATGCCGGTGTAGCCGCGCTGTTTCGCGTGGCCGGGCGCGAACCGCGCACCGCGTCGCCCTTCGACCTGGGCTTTGCCCTGGGTCCGCGTTTGAACGCCGCGGGACGGCTGGACGACATGTCGCTTGGGATCGAGTGCTTGATCACGGACGACGAAGGGCGCGCCTGGGCGATCGCCCAGCAGCTCAATGAAATCAACCTTAAACGGCGCGAAATCGAAGCGGAGATGCAGGACGCTGCGCTGCTACACCTGGACGCCTTTGAGCCGTCGGCCAGCAATACGATCAGCGTGTTTGACGAAAGCTGGCACCAGGGCGTGATCGGCATTGTGGCCTCGCGCCTGAAGGAGAAATTTTTCAGGCCCACGATCACGTTCGCGCCCGGTGCCGATGGCTGGATCAAGGGGTCCGGACGGTCGATCCCAGGATTTCACTTGCGCGATGCGCTCGACCTCGTGTCGAAACGTGCGCCCAGCCTAATCGACAAATTTGGCGGCCACGCGATGGCGGCCGGGCTGACGATACGCGCTGACGCCTTTGACGCGTTCTCGGAAGCCTTCGAGGCAGTGGGACGCGCCTGGCTGAGCGCCCCGCAGCTCGAGCGCATCATCGAGACCGACGGACCGCTGGAAGACGCGTACTACACGACCGAATTCATTGACATCATGGATGGCCAGGTATGGGGCCAGGGCTTCGCGCCGCCCGTGTTTTGCGACGAGTTTCGGGTGGTAAGCCAGCGCATTTTGAAAGAGCGCCACTTGAAGCTGCAGCTGGAGCGCAATGGCCAGCGCTATGATGCGATCTGGTTCGGGCACACCGCGTCGGTGGGCGAGCGCGCCAGGGTCGCATTCCGGCTCGATGCCAATGAGTACAACGGCGTCACGCGGGTGCAACTGATGGTGGAACACGCGGAACCGGCGTAAAGGGACGCCAGATCCAAGGAGTTGCTCAGTCATCGACGCAGCACCTCGCGCACGAAGTTATCGCAGAACAGATAACGTTTTAGCATTGCGCGCTGCCTCTGGTGTGAACGTGTCCCAACGAGGGGCATAGGTCGGATAAGCGCAAGGCCTGGGCGCGCCCCTTCTCCGACCTGCGCATCGTTGACGCCCCAAACGCGCAACAACAAAATGACGAGTGTAAATTACTCCAACTCATCGAAAAAAGCCAAGAAACCCTCCGAATTCGGCGCAAACGCTTGCACGTGCGGCCCAAGTGGAGTATAAAGTATCCATAACCGGAGGTATCGCATCATGAACCTAGCCTACGCATATCCTAAAAGCCGTTTCGAGCCCGCCGTCCTGGTGGACTTGAACGCGCGGCCCGAACGCGAGCGCCTGTCCAAGTCGGCGCTCATCGGCTTTTTCAAGCTCGTTGCAGCCTGGAAGCTGCGCGACGAAGACGCGCGCGAACTTCTCGGCGGCCTGTCTTCGTCCACGTTTTACGAGTGGAAAAAGAACCCCGACCGCGTGCTCGAAGTCGACCGCATTACGCGTATTTCTTACCTGCTCGGCATCTACAAGGCCCTGCACATTCTGTACGGCGACAAGCTCGCCGACGAATGGATCACGCTCCCGAATAAAAATCCCGTGTTTGCCGGGCGCACCCCGATCTCGCAGATGGTTGCGGGCGGCCTGCTGGCCATGCAAACCGTACGCAAACTGCTCGATGCGCGCCGCGGAGGCCTCTAATTGCCCGTCGTCCCCCAACTTTGCAACCTGCGCCAGTTCGATACCTGTCGCCTGATCCCGTCGCGCTTTGCCGATGTCGAAGACTCGGTCCTCGCACCGCTGGCCGGAAGCCCCGACGTGCTGCGCGACCTGTTCGAGCTCGATAACGCCACCAACGAACGCCTGCGCGGCGAATACGGCGGCCTGCCCGGCATTGGCGTCGATGAACTCGTATTCGGCGTGCCCAACTTTCGCATCATCAATGCGGCCTATACCTATCCGCGCCCGGAAGGCAGCCGCTTCAACGACGGCGAACGCGGGGCCTGGTACTGCGCTTTCGAAGTGGAGACTTCGCTCGCCGAAATCACTTTCCACAAGACCGTGGAATACCAGGAGATCGACCGCTTCGACGACAGCGTGACCTACCAGGCGATGCTGGCTGACTTCACCAGCACCTTCCACGACATCCGTGGCATCGACGCCTTCAGCAACTGCCTGGACCCGGCCAGCTACATGGACTCGCAAAAACTGGCCGCCGACCTGCTCGACGCCGGCTCGATGGGCGTTATTTACCCCAGCGTGCGCCATGAAGGCGGCACTTGCCTGGCATGCTTTCGGCCCGCGCTGGTCGGCAACGTGCGCAAAGGCCCGGCCTACCGCCTTACGTGGTCCGGCTCGCCAACACCCGTCATTGAATCCATTGAACACCCTTGATCTTTTGCATGAACACGACACCTGACAACGACACCGACCTGCGCATCAAGATCAACCTCGAAACTGCGCGCCTGCCATGGGCCGAACTGGAACGCCACTTCGCCCAGGGCACCGTGGTCTACATTAGCGAAGAACTCGACCTGGTCGATGTCGCCGTGCGTATTTCGCACGACGACAAGGCCGCCATCGCCGCCTGGATGGCCGAAGGCAAAGTGGGCAAGGTCACCGACGTGCAGGCCCAGACCTGGGCTCAGTCCGAGGCCTTGCTGTGGACGTCAGTGGTCAATCCTTTCATCCTGGTCCAGCCAGAGAAGAAAAAAATTCACTAGCGCTTTTCCGCAAAGTCTGCACCGACGAACACGCGGGCGGCATTACCCCGCTCCGCCTGCAGGTGCCCCATGCGGCGCGCCGACTTTTGACTATCGGCTTGCGCTTGCGCCAAAGCGGCCAGCTTACTTGCCAGCAGTTGCCCCGCCAACCGCTTGTTGGCATGCTGGCTGCGCTCGCTCTGCACCTTGACCGACAAGCCGGACGCCACGTGCGTGGCCCGGATCGCGCTGTCGGTCTTGTTGACGTGCTGCCCGCCCGGTCCGGACGCGCGCGTCGCCTCATAGCGGATCTCGCCCGTGCCGGCGTCCACCTGCGGCGGCGCGAAGGCCGCGCCATGCAGGAACCAGTTCTTGCGCTTGTGGAGCTTGCGGTAGGGGCTCTCGCACACCCACAGCAAACTGCCGCACCAGCGCCTGGCCAGCAGCGCGGCGTCGCCACCATCGAGTTCAAGCAAGACCGACCTGAAAGTGCCGAGAACCGGCCCTTCCAGCTGTTCGACGATACGAATGTCGACGCCGGCCTGCAACGCCTCCGCGCTCAACACGCCGACCGCCTTTGTCACCGCAAGGCAGCACGCCGCCGGGCCGGAATTGACCGTGATTTGCAACCAGATCATCAGCAGCACTCCCCGCGTGTTTTGTACGTCAGCAGCGGTCTGCTGCGCGCAACAACGCGCGCAAGTCCTGCGCCAACCAGGCACGCGAGCACGCTGTCGACGTTCTTGTATGCCTGCGGCGCCTCCTCGTAAATCAACGCGCGGTCATTGCAGATCACGCGCCCGCCCATTGACGTGCGGCTCAATTGCGCCGGCGTGGCGATACGGTCCAGCCGCCCTTTGCAGTCGGTGCGCATCCACTTGCGCCCGGCGCCATGCGCCAGCGAATGCAGGCTGAGCGATCCTACTTCCACGAGCGGCTCGATCAGGTAGCTGTAGTCGTCGCGCGACCCGGGCAGCACGACCAGCGGGCCATCGCTGGGCGTGGCACCTTTTCGGTGCAGCCAGCCTTGCACGCCATCGATGCAGGTGGCGTTGACGGTGTTGTGGTTCACTTCCAAAACTGCCTCACCGGTGCAGCGCAGCCGATTGAACATTCGCGCGGCGATCAGGCTGCGATTGAGCTCTGCAAACCGCACCGCAGCATCGTGCTGCAGCAGGTAGGCAAGCGCCTCCTCGCTCCCTTCGGCCAGCCCCGCATGGCTGAACGCATCGACATGCGCGCGCAGCACCTGCTGGCCCAGGCCGCGCGAACCGCTGTGCACCAGCAGTTGCAGGCACTTTGGCGCCAGCGCAGTTGCGGCCAGCACGTCGGGCGCCTCCACCGCGTCGATCACCTGCAGTTCGGCGAAGTGATTGCCCTTGCCGATCGTGCCGAGCGAGCGCAGATGCGCCGGGTCCAGGCCAGCTGCCTGCATCAGCGCCGTCAATTGCGCGAGGCGCGCGAGCATGCCCTCGTCAAGGCTGGCCCATTCGTCCTCATCCATGACCTCGTCCAGGTTGCCGATCTGTTTGTCGAGCTTGTCGAGCTTGGCCTTCCCGGCCAGGATGTCAGTCTGCCACAGCGCCATGCCGCAGCCAATGTCGTTGCCCACCAGCGCCGGATAAAAACGCCCGGTCGAGAAAAAAGCGGCGCCGACCGGGTAACCGCGGCCGGGATGCAAGTCCGGCAGTCCGACCACGCGCTGCATGCCTGGCAAAAGCGACGTGGTCTTTGCCTGTTGAATAGCCGCGTCCTCGAGCCACAGGCGCTCGGACGCAATGATCGATACGCGATCAGAAATTTGTTGAACAAAATTGCCCATGTAATGCCAATCCAAAAAAATAGAAAAAGGATTGGGCGCTGGCGGTGGGCGGACGAGTGATTCGTCGCTGGAGGAACTACGGCTTAATGCAGGACGTGACCAGCCAGACCCAGAAAAGGAGTGGAGATGTTCAAGTTAGTCATATCAAACTCCTTTCAAAAAATGGGTTGGCTTGCCGAGGTCCCGGATCATAAATCAATTTTAGAGGGCTTGCAAGAAAAACATCAGCGCTCGTCTGCAGAGCAACGCGCAGGCATTACATTGGAAACGCATCGTGCCTGCACACATCGGCAGTAAAGTCTGGTGTTACGCTGCCCAACCGACGTTACTCTGCACTGTGAATACGCTCTTGTTAACCATCATTCGCCGTCTCCTTGCTACCGTACTGTTCATCGCCCTGGCGTACCTGGCGTTTCCCTGGCTGGACCTCGCCTGGTATGCCGTCCGGCTGTCTTCCATGCCGCAGCCAACTGAGCTGGCGATGCCTGTTGATGCGATTGACCCCCACGCCCTCAGAGACACGTGGCATGCCGCGAGGGCGCCGAATCGCCGCCATGAAGGGATCGACATCTTTGCGAAAAAGGGAACGCCGGTGTTAGCATCTACCGAAGGCATTGTGCTGCGGCTCGAGGAAACGCCCGTCGGCGGCAAGGTGGTGTGGGTGCTCGGGCCGGCCGGGCACCATCACTACTATGCTCACCTGGACCGCTTCGGCACTGTCAGAGCCGGCGATCGGTTGCGGGCCGGCACGCTGCTGGGATATGTTGGTAACACTGGCAATGCCAAAACCACGCCACCGCATCTGCACTACGGCGTCTATGCCGATGAGGGCGCGATCAATCCTTATCCCTTGCTTGGCGGGAGGTCGTAGCGCCGGTCATGCGCTGGCATTGGGCGCGACAGGTGTGCGATTATAAAATATCGCAAATATTGCCGGAAACATCAACCAGAATCCTGAAATTGGCATCATCACCACGCCGACGGTAGTTAGCAACAAAAGCGCCACCCCCACCGATTTTGACACTTGCAGCCTATTTTTTTCAAGGTTGGAAATCAGCATTCCAACAATGAACAAAACGATGCCAAATAGCGCAAACCAGACAGCCCTTCCGGATTTTACTGACTGTACGGAATCATAGAGCCCACCAGCAATCAATTCACGATAAGCTCCACCAAAGAAAAGCGATGCAGAGACCGTGTGTCCGATAGCGACAAACATCACCCACTTACCAATCCAATTTCTCAAAATATCTCCCCGTTAAAATTCTATAAAAAGTACCTCTACGTCTGCTGTTGGCCGAACATGACTACGACAACACTGGCATGAACGCCCCAGTCAGAGCGTCCACATCAGGCTTGGTTTTGGATGTTTGGAATAAGGCCTCGTCCACGCGATCCAGCAGCCAAGGCAACTCCGGCTTCTGAGTCGATTTCTTTGCAAGCGTGCTGCATGCCTGCGCTACATCGGGAGAGGTGAGTAAATTGGTGAGTTGCTTTTCCATTCGCCTACTCGACAGGCGTTCGGTAATTTGCAAGCTAGTTGTCGCCTAAAAGCGGTTTCTACGCTGCTTTTTTGAGTTCTGGATTTTTCTCCTTTT
>NZ_JAFCTU010000025.1:0-82467 GCF_049896185.1 Massilia sp. TSP1-1-2 | reverse complement strand
AAATTCCACCACAACAACCAAGATCAGGACATAATTTTTTCAAAAAACACACCCGACAAGTAGTCTGACACAGGGGGAGCTTGACAGCGCGCTTTGTGCGCAGAGCGCGCACCACTGGGCGCGTTGCCCCTTGGCGCACGGGGGACCAGCAGGCTTGCGGGCAAAGCTGGCCTGGGTGTGTTCCGGAATATCTGAAGGGCTACTTTCCTAAGATAGCAAAGGGTATGCTGTTGATACCGAGGGAGCCCGCGTTGCGCCGAACAAAAAGGCCATATTGTTCGGTACAACACCTGTGCGAAGTGGCGCAATCTCCCTTTAACCATGATCGAGGAGTCCGTGCTTGTCACGGGCTTGTCTCACGCTCCAGGGAAGACTTCATGAAATTATCAATAGCCAGCTTCAACACCGAAAACCTCATCACCGCCGGCATTCCAATCTACGGCGAAAAGCATCCGCACTTCACGCCCGAGCAGTACCGCCTCAAGACCGAATGGATCCGCAACCAGTTGCTGAAAATGAACGCCGATATCATCGGCTTTCAAGAAGTGTTCGAGGAACGCGCCCTGCGCGACTGCCTGACGGGCACGCCGATGTCGGACTGGCATCTGTTCGTCGCCAATCCGACCGGCGCCTTGCCGGTCAATGCGATCCTGAGCCGGTATCCGATCAAGGAAGCGGCCGTGGTCGACGCCATGCCGTCTCCCTTCCAGTTTTTCGACGACCGCCCGACCAGCGCCGCGCTGGACAGTGAACCTGTGGCCATCCCGATGGAGCGCTTTTCGCGCGGGGTGTTGACGGCGACGATTGCGTTCGGCGACCAGCTCACGCTCTGCGTAATGGTACTGCATTTGAAATCCAAGCGACCCATCCTCGCGCGCGGCGTCGGGCGTGACGAGGCCGACTTGCCGGAACTGGCGCGCGGCAGCGTGCGCTCGCTGATTCGGCGCGGCATTGAAGCATGCGGCGTGCGCCAGCTGTTGAGCGACATGCTGGCGCGCGACGAGACCGTGCCGATCTGCGTGCTTGGCGACCTGAACGACAGCGACAGCGCCGTCACCAGCAGCGTGATTTTGGGCGAAGAGCCGCGCCGCGGTTTGCCCCAGGATGAAAAGCTGCGCCGCTGGAAGCAAGTCCTGCAAAACTGCCGCGACGTGCAAGCGCGGAAAAGCCTGGAAAATTTCCACTACACGTACATTCATAACGGTCACTACGAAAGCCTGGACAATATTTTTGTCAGCAACCACTTTGCCGACGCCAATGTGCAGCGCATCGGCAAGGTGGTGGACGTGCGCCTGTTTAACGACCATGTGATCGACTCGGCCAATTCGATGGATCGCAAGCCCATGCATGTGACCGACCACGGGCAGGTGCTTGTCAACATCGATATCGGACCGAGCCAGTACCGGCAGTGATGCAATAATCAGCATGGGTGGTTATTATACGGGCGTATAATAACCGCATGAATCGCCCATCCAAACAGGTAGATGCGCAGCTGATCGCTTCCGGCCTGGCATTGTTGCCCCAGACCGGGTGCGGCGGCCTGTCCGTTCGCAAACTGGTGGAACACGCCGGCGTGAACCTCGGCATGTTCCATTACCACTTTAAAAACAAGGACAACTTCATCCGCATCTTGCTCGATCAGATGTACGAGGGGATGTTTCTTGAATTGCAGTTGCAAACCGCAGCCCGGGGTGACGCCGTGGCCAGCCTGCGCGCCGCCATCACCGTGCTGGGCCGCTTTGTGCTCAAGCACCGGGCCATGCTGGGCATGCTGCTGGCCGAAGCGGCGCGCGGTGAACCGGTTCCGCTCGCGTTCCTGCGCAACAATGCGCCGCGCCACGTGCACGTGCTGCTCAAGCTGGTGCGCCAGGGCCAGGCCGACGGCAACATCATTGGCCTTCCCGTGCAGCAGTTGCTTCCTTTTATTGCGGGTGGCGTCATCGCGCCTATGCTTGCCGGCAACGCCGCCGAACGCAGTGGCGCCATCGATGCCGGCATGGCCGCGCTGGTCGATGTTGCCTTGCTGTCGGAGCAGGCGCTGCTGCAGCGGATTGAACTTTCGCTGCGCGCCATCACTCTCATTAAGGAGGCGCCATGAAGCGACGTCGATTACTGCCGTCAATGCTGTTCCCGTTTGCCCTGTTCCCGCTTGCCCTGTGCGCGCTCTCTTCCGCCTGCAGCCCGGCTGTCGAGACGAGTTTCCCGGGCTATGCCGAAGGCGAATACGTACGCCTCGGCGCGCCGCTGGCCGGCACGCTGGTGCGCGTCCATGTCAAGACGGGCGAGAGCGCAATTGCCGGGGCACCTGCGTACGTACTGGAGCAGGGCAGCGAAACGGCCGCCCGGCTCGAAGCGGCAAGCCGCGTGCAACGCGCCGAGGCTTTGCTGGCGGACTTGCGCAAGGGCGCGCGCAGCGACGAAGTGGCGGCCATTGCAGCGGACCTGCACGGCGCCGAAGCTGCGCTTGCGCTCTCGCGCGCCAACCTGGAGCGCGACCGCAAACTGGTCAACGAAAGCTTCATTTCGCGCGCGCGGATCGACCAAAGTTCGGCCGCCGTGGCCGCCGACCGCGCTCGCGTGGAGCAGGCTGCGGCGCGCCTGCGCACCGCGCAAACGAGCGCGCGCAGCGACCAGGTAACCGCCGCCCAAAAGGAAGTGGAAGCGGCGCGCGCGCAACTGGCCCAGGCCCAATGGCGGCTGGACCAAAAGGCGCAGTCGTTCCCCACTGCAGGCCTGGTCAGTGACGTCTATTACCGGGTCGGCGAATGGGTGAGCGCCGGCGCTCCCGTGCTGGCCATTCTGCCGCCTGCCAACATCAAGGCCCGTTTTTTCATTCCTGAAGCGCGCCTCGGGCAGCTCAAGGTGGGGCAGGGCGCCACCATTGCCTGCGACGGCTGCGCCGCGCCCATCAAGGCGCGCATCAGCTTTATCGCACCGCAGGCGGAGTTCACGTCGCCGCTCATCTACAGCAAGGAAAACCGCTCCACGCTCGTTTTCATGGCGGAGGCCACGCCCGATGTCAGAGAGGCGGGCATGCTCCATCCCGGCCAGCCGCTGACAGTCACCCCGGGGCCGATGCAGGGGTCGCTGCCGTGAGCGGCGACGTCATCATCGACGTGCGCGGCCTGACCAAGTCCTATGACGGGCGCATCGTCGTCGACCATGTCGACATGCGCGTTGAGCGCGGCCGCATCTACGGCTTCCTGGGCCCGAACGGCAGCGGCAAGACCACCACTATCCGCATGCTGTGCGGCCTGCTCACGCCCGACGCGGGCGAGGGCACCTGCCTGGGCTACGACATCCGCACCCAGGCGCGCCAGATCAAGCGCCAGGTCGGCTACATGACGCAAAAGTTCGGCCTGTACGAAGACTTGAGCATTGAAGAGAACCTGGATTTTTTTGCGCGCGTGTACGGCGTTCCCCGGCGCGGCGAACGGATCACCGCCACGCTCGAACGGCTTGGCCTGCAATCGCGGCGCAAGCAGCTGGCCGGCGCGCTGTCGGGCGGCTGGAAACAGCGCCTGGCGCTGGCCGCATGCCTGATCCATGATCCGCAATTGCTGCTGCTCGATGAACCCACCGCCGGCGTCGACCCGGCCGCGCGGCGCGACTTCTGGGACGAGATCCATACCCTGGCCGCCGGCGGCATGACGGTCTTGGTCTCGACCCACTACATGGATGAAGCGGAGCGCTGCCACCAGCTGGCCTACATCGCCTACGGCAAGCTGCTCGCGCGCGGCAGCGTGGCCGAGGTGGTGGCCGGGGCGGCCTTGCTGACCTGGTCTGTCAGCGGTCCTGACCTGAACCACGCCGCCACGCTGCTGCGCAGCGCACCGTCAATCCGTACCGTCGCGCCTTTTGGGGCCACGCTGCATGTCAGCGCCGACAGCGCGCAGGCAATGGCTTACGCGATGGCGCAACCGGCGCTTTCCGCGCTGCATGCCTCGCCCATTCCCACCAGCCTGGAAGACGTGTTCATCGCGCTGATGCAGAACGCGCGCGACAATGTGGAAGAGATCAGGCCATGAGCTGGCAGCGTTTGCTCGCCGTGCTGCTGAAAGAACTGCGCCAGGTGCGGCGCGACCGCCTGACGTTCGGCATGATGGTCGGGATCCCGATCCTGCAACTGATCCTGTTCGGCTTCGCCATCAATGGCGACGTGCGCAAGCTGCCGCTAGCGGTGCACGACGCCGATCACAGCACGTTTTCGCGCGGCTTCATTGCGGCGCTCGAAACGTCGCAGTACTTTCGCGTCGCGCACCAGATCGGCGGCTCGGCCGAAGGGGACGCGCTGCTGGCGCGCGGCGAGGTGCAGTTCGTCCTTATCGTGCCGGCCGATTTTTCGCGCAAGCTGGTGCGGGGCGAGCGGCCCGCGATGCTGCTGGCCGCCGACGCCACCGATCCGGCCGCCACCGGCAATGCGCTGGCCAATCTGAACGCCATTGCCGCGCGCGCGATCGGGCGCGACCTGACCGGGCCACTGGCGCACCTGCGGCCCCAGGAGGCGCCGTACGAGATTCGCAGCCAGCGCCGCTACAACCCGGAGGGCCTTACGCGCTACAACATCGTCCCTGGCCTGATGGGCGTGATCCTGACCATGACGATGGTGATGATGACGGCGCTGGCCATGACGCGCGAGCGCGAGCGCGGCACCATGGAAAACTTGCTGGCCACGCCCGTCTCGCCGCTGGAAGTCATGGTCGGCAAAATCGTGCCGTACATCGGCATCGGCTACGTGCAGGTGGCGGTGATCCTGGCGGCGGCGGTGCTGCTGTTCGACGTGCCGGTGGTGGGCAGCCTGTGGCTGCTCTCGGCGGTGCTGGTGCTGTTCATTGCGGCCAACCTGGCCATCGGCTTCACGTTCTCGACCATCGCGCGCAACCAGCTGCAGGCAATGCAGCTGACGTTTTTCTTCTTCCTGCCGTCGATGCTGCTGACGGGCTTCATGTTTCCGTTTCGCGGCATGCCTGCCTGGGCTCAGGTCATCGGCGAAGCGCTGCCGCTCACGCACTTCCTGCGCGTGGTGCGAGGCATTATGTTGAAGGGTAATACGCTGGCCGAGATCCTGCCCCAGGTCTGGCCGATTGCCCTGTTCGCGCTGTTGGCAACAATGGTGGCGCTGCGCCGTTTCCGCCAAACGCTGGACTGAGTGTCCCTGGGCGGATTTGGTACACTCCTTCCTTTTTACGCAGGCTTTCATGATGGCTGGACTACCCGAGCTGCGCGCAAGCGCGCTGCAATGCTTGCTGTTGAGCGACCCGGGCGCCAAGACTGCGGCCATTGCCTCCATGGCCGCCGCCTACAACAGCGAAGGCTGGGATCTGTACGCCAGCGCCGCCATCGACGCCGCCGGGACCATTCCCGGCCGTCCCGAGCGCCCGCTGCTGGTGCCCCCGCGCCTGGTCGGCCGGCGCTCGATGGTCACCGCAGAAGGGCGGGCAATGCTGGTCCACGCGCTCGCGCACATCGAGTTTAACGCGACCAACCTGGCTCTCGATGCGCTCTGGCGCTTCCCGGACATGCCCGCCGACTACTACACCGACTGGTTGCGCGTGGCAAAAGAGGAGGCGATCCATTTTTCGCTGCTCACAGCCCACCTGCAGGTGCTCGGCTTTGCCTACGGCGACTTTCCCGCGCATGACAGCTTGTGGGAGATGGTCGAAAAAACCCGGGGCGACGTCCTGGCCCGCATGGCGCTGGTGCCGCGCACGCTCGAGGCGCGCGGACTCGATGCCATTCCGCCGCTGCGCGCCAAGCTGGCCCAGGCCGGCGATATGGCCGCTGCCGTCATCCTGGACCGCATATTTGCCGACGAGATCGGGCACGTTGAAATCGGCAATCGCTGGTATCGATACCTGTGCGAGCAACGCGGCCTCGAGCCGCGCGCCGCCTATGCGACCCTGGCCGCGCGCTACGAAGCGCCGGTATTGAAGGGCCCTTTTAACTTCGAGGCGCGCCGCCAGGCCGGGTTTACCGAAACGGAGCTGGCAGACCTGGGGTGATGGAGAGTTTCAAAGTCTGCACAACATCGTCCTCGCGTACGCGAGGACGATGTTGTGCTGCTGCGCCGTCGTCCCTTCTGCTACAGCCTCGTTCGAGAGGACGATGTAGTGCTGCTGTACTATCGCTCCTTTTCAACTGCCTTGAACGCCGGGGCGATGTAGTGCTGCTGCACATTCTTCCTTATTGCCCCGTGCCGTGATCGTGGGCCGTTTGCGCACCGGCACTGCGAAGTGGCTAAGCGATCCGAATTTTGACTGAGTGCAGTTCGCGCGTGGGCACGAAGCCGAGATTTTCGTACAGCGCCCAGGCGCGCTTGTTGCTCGCGCTGACGTGCAGATAGGGGGTTCGCCCTTCGGCCAGGATCATGCCGCTCAGTTGCCGGATCAGGTGGGCCGCGTGGCCCATGCCGCGGTGCGCCGGGTGCGTGACGACGGCGCTGATTTCGCGGTAGCCGGTGCTGGCCAGGCGCTGACCGGCCATCGCCGCCAGCCCGTGGGGCGTGTGCACACCGATGTAGTGCCCCAGCGCAGCCGTGCGTGGGCGAAAAAATTCAGGATAGGCAAGGGCGGTCAAGTCCAGCATGGCGCCAATATCGGCCTCGCCCAGCGCCACGGCCGGCGTTTGGCACGGCGCGCCCGGGGCGCGCCTGGCGTCGTAGACCATTTGCAGTACCTGGAACGCGCTCTCGAGCTTCCAGCCCGCGGCAAGGGCCGGCGCGACGCCCAAAAAATACACGATTTCGCCCCTGTGCATGCAATCGAGCGCGCCAAGGTCCGCGCCCGCATGCTCGACGGCGCAAAACGGCGCAACATCGGGCGCGAATCGCAACAGCGGGCCGCACGCGTGCGCGAAGCCAGCGTGACTTGTCGTCAGTGAACTCCACATCGGATTGGCGAGCGTCCCGTGCATGGGTGCCTTGGTGTGAAAATTGGACGATGGTAAGCGAGCGGCCATGGCGATGGCTCGCCTTGATGATGCAATATGCCCGACAGCCGTGTTCGGTGAACTAAATGACCTGCTCGCTTGTCTAGAGTAAGGTTGGGCAGCCATGCCGCCTTGTTTCACGCGTCCTCATCCCAGGCATGGCGCCACGTTGCACTCTTCGCTGACCGGCAACGCTGCTGTGCGCAGCGGCCGGGGTTTTTCTCGTTTCGACAGCTTGCCCGAGCCTGTGGCTCATGGGCCCGCGCATTCTCGCGCCTGTCGCTTAACCAGCACGGCGCGCGCCCGGCAAGCCCGGCCACGCCTCACACTTTCAGGAGTTTGTCATGAAAAACATATTGATGCTGTTTTGTTTGCCCGCCCTGCTCACCGCATGCGGCGGCGGCAAGGGCGGTGCGCCAGCGGTGAACGATGCGGCGCCGGTGGTGGCGGCAACGCTGGAATCATCCGATTCCGAAGCGGCGCCCCTCGACCAGCCGGAAGGCGAACCGGTGACCGAAGCGGTGGACAGCGACGCCGTTCAGGATGCTCCCGTCGACTTCACGGTGCGCAACTATTTTCCAGAAGGATCCGGTGTAGCGCCGCTAACCGACGATGCGGGCGCAAGCGCAAGCCTGGATCCGCAAGCGGCAGGCTCGCTGCAGTTGCTGTACGTGTCGCCGGCCGGCTCGGACAGCAATCCCGGCACCATCGAGCGCCCGTTCAGGTCGCTCATCCGCGCGGCAAAGGCCAGCCGCGCCGGCGGCAAGGTCCTGGTGGCCCCCGGCGTCTATGAAGGCGGCTTTCGCACCAATGCCAGCGGCGCACCCGGCGCGC
Source organism: Massilia sp. TSP1-1-2 (assembly GCF_049896185.1). Classification (NCBI taxonomy): domain Bacteria; kingdom Pseudomonadati; phylum Pseudomonadota; class Betaproteobacteria; order Burkholderiales; family Oxalobacteraceae; genus Massilia; species Massilia sp. TSP1-1-2. The sequence continues at coordinate 74,706 of NZ_JAFCTU010000025.1, read as the reverse complement.
GCATTCTGTTCCTGTCGACCAGAAAGTGGGGTGCGAAAATCATTCCGTCAGAAAACTCCCCCAACAAGACCGCGTGGGACAATCGGGGCAGCCATGTCGATATCGTCGGTTTCGAGATCGATGGCAGTGCCTACCAGCGCGGCAAGAAATGGGTGCACGGCATTTACAACGGCGGCTCCTACGTGGCCATCCGCAACAACCACGTCCACCATATCGCCCAGACGGCCGCGTGCACGCATGCCGGCGGCGCAGCGATCGGGGTCGACAGCTATTACGGCGGGGTGAAGGGCGACGTCATTTCCAACCTGGTGCACGATATTGGCCCCGCCGGTTGCCGCTTCGTACAGGGAATTTATGTCAGCACGTCGGGCCGGGTCCAGAACAATGTAATCTACCGCGTGGCCGAAGGCGGCATCCACCTGTGGCATGACGCGAATAACGTCATCATTACCAACAATACGGTGACGCAGTCGAACACGGGCATCATCATTGGCGGGGGCAATTACTACCATTCGTCCGGGCCGAACGACCATACGGCGGTGTACAGCAACATTGTCTACGATAACAAAATGGGGATTTCGGAGCAGGGCCAAACGGGACGCAACAATACTTACCGCAACAACCTGGTGTACCAGAACGCGCGCTACGACTGGCGCCTGCAAAACGGGCTGTCGCACACGGGCACCGTCAGCGCCGCGCCCTTGTTTCTGGACAATTCACGCAGCAGCGACCCCAGCCTGAAGCTGAGTGCCGACTCGCCCGCCGTCGGTCATGCCACGCCCGAGTATGCGGAAAGCATCGACTTCGCCGGCCGCCCGCGCGATGCCAGCGCAGGCTATGACATCGGCGCCTTGCAACACTAGCGGCGCGGCGGGCGTGTGCGACCAGTTGCATTGCCGGTTTGCGGCTGAAGTCCCGACAGAGCGCAAGAGCGACGCCCTCAGCGCCAGAAATGCCAGATCTTGCGCGCCGTTTCCGGCGGCCCGTTGGCATCGAGATAGTCGAGGTATTTCGGGTCTTCGTCGTCGAACAAGTCTTCGCCGCCGCCCACAAAGGCACGGTTGAGCTCATCGATGGCGCGCGCGTAATCGCCTAGTTCGAACTGGCACTGGCCGAGCCGCATGTGCAGGAAAGGAATGCCGATACCGCCAGGGCAATGCATGACGGTGGACAGATTGTCGACGCCCGCTTCGTAGTCGCGGCCCAGGAAATTGGCGTCGCCGACCGCCGCCAGAATCCAGGTAGCCGCCTCGCAATCGATTTTCGGTTCCGGGAGCAAGTCCCAGGCTTGCCAGTACAGGCCGAGGGCGTCGGGAAAGCGGTCCTTGTCGGCGTGGGTGTCGCCAAGGGCGCATAGGCGGTCGATCTCCGCCTGTAGTTCAGTGCTAATCGGTGGCATGTGTAAGCGTTTATCCAGACAGTCTCGTCAGCTTGCGCCGGGCGCAAGCTTGGTCAATATTTAACATTCGAGCAGCCTACCACACCAGCCAGCGCGTCTGTTTCAATCGTGCATCGCTATCTGGACCGGCTGCACCATATTGGTGGCGCGCCGCTACGCCTTGGGCGCGGCCGGGATTGCGCTGTGCAGGCGTTGCTGGAGCAAGGCCACGACCGCCGCTTCCTCGGGTTGCAGCGCCGGCAAGTCCTCGACCAGTTCCTGCTCGGTACGCACGCGCGAGGCTTCAAGGATGGTGCCGTCGAGATAAGCGTCAATGACGGCGGGATGCACGTAGCATTTGCGGCAGATCGACGGCGTGCTGCCGAGCCGCTCAGCCACCGATTCGATGGCGCACGATATTTTTCTTCGCCCGGGTGTCGGAATCCCATATCTCGAACTCGCGCAGCGCGAGCGCGGCCAGAACGGTGCCCGAACAGGTGAGGACATCCTTGGCCGTGCGCAGCGTGATGCCGGCGCTGCTGTCGTTCACGTAGCGCAAGCGAGCCGACTTGGCGGCGGCAGGTGCATCGGCTAGCGCCAGCGGCGCAGTGGGAGCGGGCAAATCGCGCGTCATGGTTGAGCGTGCTTCATTCGGTACCCCACGCGCATTGCTGCAATACCGAAATAGTACGCTCGTTGAAGCGGTCCCGATGCCCGATTTGCGCGTAGGTTGGCAACAGTGTTGGGGACAGTGTTCGGGGCAATCCGTGCGGTGTTGGCTGCGCCGGTGTTACTGCAGGCCGGCAAGGCGCTGCGAGCGCAAGGTTTGGCTTGCATTGTCGAATAATTGCATGTTGGCCCGCGCCGCGCGCAGGGTGCTCATGTCGAGCGACAGGCTGCGTGCCGGCGTGGTGCTTTTGATGAGCGTGGCGTAACGGGCCGGCAAGCGCGTGGCGGCAAAGCGTTCGGTGGCGATCGCGCGCGACTGCGTGGCGGCCTGGCGCTGCGGTTCGGCCTCGTCCGGGGCGCTGATGATCTTCACGGCTTGCGAGTCGCCAGGGCACAGGGCGTCGGTCAGGGTAACGTGACCGGCTTCGGTGACGCATTTCTTGATGTCGGTGCCAACTGCAAACGCGCTTGATGCGAACACCATGCCGGCGAGGAAGATGGCGCGAGTGCTTGCTTGGCGTTTCATGGTCGTGCTCCTTGTCAGTAATTGAATCCAGTTTGGTCGATAGCGGAAGCCTTATCTGTTCGTTACCACACCGTGTTGTTTTTATATCGTCGGGATGTGATCGACGAACGCACGTGAGCACGCCAATATCAAGGGCGTACATGCAATTTCGCTGCGGTTGAAGCGCACAGCTGGCATGGAAAAAACGTCGCACCCGTGCGCGCACTTTTTTTCTGATGCTTGTACACTTGGTTACATTGTTGTGACCAATACTTACGCTGCGGCGAACCCCATTGCCATGCATATACGCGCTTATTTGTTGATATTGGCTGCCGGGATACTGATCCCGGCGCTGTTGCTGTCCGGTCTGGCTTTTCGGATGTTGCAGCAGGCCGAACAGCGTGCCGCGCTGGGCGCGCTGGGCGAGAGCGCCAACGGTGTTGCGCTGCTGGTCGACCGCGAACTGTACAGCGCCGAGGCTGCACTGCGGGTGTTGGCGGCCTCGCCTTCGCTGGCCGCGCGCGACGACCGCGCCTATTATGAGCAAGCAAAACGCGTGCATGCGGGCGACGATGGATGGAGTCTCTTGCTCGACGCCGACGGTCAGGCGCTGGTCAATACGGCCGTGCCGTTCGGCACGCCGTTCGGCACGCCGTTCGGCACGCCGTTCGGCACGCCGCTCGGCGCCATGCTGGACCAAGCCAGCACGCGCGCGATGATCAAGGCAGGCAGAACCGTTGTGTCGGACCTGTTGCCGGCCGGGGTGGACGGCAAGCGCAGCACGACCATGTCTTTACCGGTGACGCTGGCCAATGGCAATAGTTACGTGCTCGTCAAAGCGTTTTCGACCGACCACTTCGTCGCGCTGCTCAACAGCAGCACCGCGCCGCCCGGCTCGCTGCTGGCGATCATTGACGGGCAGGGCGCGTTCATCGCCCGCAACCTCAACGCGCACGCCATGGTGGGCGCGCTGGCGCGGCCCGAGCTGGTCAGCGCCGCTGCGCAGTCCCGGCGCGGCGGCCTCGAGCATGCCTCGCTCGAAGGGACGCGCGTGTTCGACGTGTTCACCCACCCGTCGATGTCGGGCTGGGCGGTGGCGGTGGCAGCGCCCGTCGCGCTGCTTGGGCGCTGTTCGCGCGATGCTTCTGTGGTGGCTGCCATGGGCCTGTTGGCCGCCACGCTGGTGGCCGTCGCGCTGGCCGGCTGGTTCGGGCGCAGGCACGTGCGTTCCATCAAGCGCGCGGTGCAGGCCGCCATCGGGCTGGGCAAGGGCGTCCAGCCTGCCGTGGTGCGTTCGCGCGTGATTGAATTGAACGAATTGCATGCCGCCCTGCAGGCAGCGGGCGAACAATTGCTGCAAGCGCATGCGTTTCGCCAGCATGCCGATTCCGAGCGCCAGTCGCTGCTCGAAGGCGAGCAACAAGCGCGCTTGGTGGCCGAGCAGCAAAACAGCGCAAAGGACCAGTTTCTCGCCATGCTGGGACATGAATTGCGCAATCCCTTGGCGCCGATTAGCACCGCCGCGCAACTGCTCAAGTTGCAAACGCCGGACGCGGCGCGCGTGCGCTACGCCAGCGACGTGATTGCGCGCCAGGTTGATCACATGAACAGTCTGCCGGGGGACTTGCTTGACGTATCGCGCGTCACGCGCGGGCTGGTGGTCCTAAACATGGAACCTGTCGAGCTGGGCCCCGTGATCGAACGCGCCCTGGAACAAACGGGCGAACTGGTGCTTGAGAAAAAACAGTCGCTGGTGCTCGACATGCCCCGTACGCCCATGTTGGTGCGCGGTGACAAGACGCGGCTGATCCAGATCTTTACCAACCTGATCAACAATGCCGCCAAGTACTCGCCCCCTGGCGGACAGATCGGCGTCAAGGTGCGCGCCGGCGACGGCGAGCTGAGCGTGGTGGTGACGGACAATGGCGAGGGTATTGCGCAGGACTTGTTGCCCCGCATTTTTGACCTGTTTTCACAGGGGGAACGCGCGCCCGACCGTTCGCCGGGCGGGCTTGGGCTGGGCCTGGCGCTGGTGCAAAGCCTGGTCAGGATGCGTGGCGGCAGCGTCACCGCCTGCAGCGCCGGTGCGGGGCAGGGCAGCACGTTTGCGGTGGTGTTGCCCTACAGCGTGCAGGCGGCGCCCGCCAGGACCGCCGCTGCGAGCACCGGGCCGGTTGCGCGTACCGCACCGGGGCATCTGGCGATCATGATCGTCGACGACAACATCGACGGCGCCATCAGCCTGTCGCTGTTCCTGGAAGACGCGGGCGGACACCGCGTGTCGACCTATTACGACGCCGGCACGGCGCTCGGCAGTGCGGCGGCAGAGTCGCCCGATGTGTTCATCCTGGACATTGGCCTGCCCGACATTACCGGATACGAGCTGGCGCGGCGGCTGCGCTCCATGCCGCAATGCAAGGATGCGCTGTACATCGCGCTGACCGGCTACGGGCAGGCAAAAGACAAGAAGCTGGCGTTCGAGGCCGGGTTCGACCACCATGTTTCGAAGCCGGCCGACCCGCAAGCCATTTTGAGCTTGCTGGGGGAAGTGCGGCGGCACGCCTGAACGGCCCGCGATTTGTTACCATGTCGGCATTCGAATCCGCCACCCTTGCCCACCATGCCCAAAAACAAGCGCCCCGTTCCCCGCAAATCCGCCACGTCCCCCGGCGAGGATGATGATGTGCAAGCACAGGCACTGGCTGACATGGCGCTGCTGCTGGCCGAGCGCGAGCACGCCGACGAGGAAGAAGACGCCGCCGCACTGCACCTGAAGGAAGACGAATTCGCCAAGCTGCTGCGCAACGCCTTGCGCAAAAAAAATGACGAGGTGTTGTACGGCGCCGTGGAGCGCGCGCGCGACGCCGACGTCGGCGCCTACCAGTACCTGCGCAGCCGCATTGAAGAAGCGAGCGCCACGCTCTTGCTGCACAAGGAAGGCGCGCCGGCCATGGAAATCAATGCCTTTGCGGTGCCGCTGTTCGTGCACAGCACGGGCGGCCTGAAGGAGGGGGAAGGTTTCCAGGACGGCGACGCGTTCGACGCGCTGGTAGCCAGCTTCAAGCAGGCGGGGCTGGAAAGCCCGGACGCGCGCGTGGTCATGATCAGCCACGCCTACGATGCCGACGAGGCCGACCGCATCACCTACAGCCACCTGAACGAAATGGCGCGCGACGCGGCCGCAAGTATGACCGAGAAGAAACTGGTGGCGCGCCCGGCCCTTGAACGCAGCATGTCGGGCTGGTCGCCGACCAGCTTTGGCGAGGGCGACAAGGCGGTCGAGCTGCGCTTTTTGCTCGGTTTTGCGCTGAAGCGGGCCGACGATCCTTTTTACCAGGCGCCCGACGAGGAAGCGGCGGCCGACGCGTTTTTCGACGCCCGCATGGCGCGTTACCGGGCCTGGACCGAACAGGCCGCGCCGCTGGTGCGGCGCGTGCTCGCTGCCGACCCGGACAGCCTTGCCGTGCATTTCCTGTACCAGGACTTGTTTTTCGGCGCCCGCGAACAAGGGATGGATGAACTGGCGATGCTGCGCATGATGGCCGAGCTGGGCGCGGCGCTGGCGCAGCAGGCCGGTCCCGCGCGCGCTATCGTGGGGCCGGCCGACGTGGACGACGCGATGGTGTTGCGGGTATGCCTGATCGGCGAGGGCGGCGTGCTGCTGGCGACGTCGGACAAGGCGCTCGACCTGGCGGCCGACTTGCAGGACGAGGTCGATGATGTGTGCGACGCGCTGGGCACGCTGGGGGTGCAGGAAGTGTCGGTGGCGATGAAATTCGACAAGGATGGCAAGGCGCGCGATGAGCGGGCGTACGTCGGCGGCAGCGCCGAAGGTACCGTGGACAGCAACTAAGCAGACAGGCGCTTGCCGGGTAGCGCTGCTATGGCGGGAGGCCCCGAGCAGAGGGTAGACAGGCGCTTGCGGCGTAGCGCTGTTATGACCGGCGGCCCGAGCCGAGGGTAGGTCGGAAAAGGGCAACGCCCGCATTCCGACAAGCGCCGCCGACAGCGCCCCTTGATTGGCAAGCTACAAAAGACGCGCTTTCCCAGCCAGCACCCTCAAACGCCGTCTCCCTCGCCTGCGACGGGCGCTCACGCAACCCATCTCACGGCGTCCCCGACTTCGCCAACAACGCCCACGCCACCGAGATCACCACCATGCCCGTCAGCGTCACGCACGCGCTGGTAAAAAACCACGCCGACAGCATACTGCCCCGGGTCGCATGTTCAAACAGGCACCCCAGCGCAAAACCGGCCAGCGTCAAGAACGACCAGCGCCGCAAGTAAGTCGGCAGGTAACGGCTCATGGTGCGGTTGTGCTGCCCGGCCGCATTGCGTTCGTACAAATTGCGCGCGGCGTTCAGGTCGCGAAACATCCAGTCAAAGAACAGGAAGCGGTACCACAGCGTCAGGAACGGCAACTGCGCGCCGGGGGCGTCGTCGGGTTGGTCGCAACGTGGCATCGGTCAGCTCCGCGTGGGTGGCAAACATGGCAAAAGGTTCGGTCCAACTATACCGAACCCGGCAACATTACGCCGCGCTTGACGTCACATCGCCAGCGGTCGGGGTTTTCCGATGCAGTATCCTTGCGCAAAATCGACGCCGATGGTGCGCAGGCTGACGAGAATTGCCGGGTTGCTGACGTACTCGGCGATTGTCTTGCGGCCCATCATGTGGCTGATGTCGTTGGTAAAACGCACCATTTCAAAGTCGACCTTGCTCGACGCCATACTCTGAATGAAGGAACCATCGATCTTGATGAACTCCACCGGCAACTGTTTGATGTAGGAAAACGAGGTCATGCCGGTGCCGAAATCATCCAGCGAAAAACGGCAGCCGCGCGCCGACAGCGCTTCAATGAAGGCGATGGTTTTTTGCATGTTGGCAATGGCGCCGTTCTCGGTGATTTCAAAGCAGAGTTTGTCCGCCGGTACCGGCGAGGCGTCGATCAGGTCGGCGGCAAACTTGTGGAAGCTGGGGTCGCCCAGGGAACGGCGCGACAGGTTGATGCTGCACATGTCGAGCTGCTCGGTGTGTTCCGGGCGCGCCGCCAGCCATTGCAAGGTGCGTTCGAGTACCCAGCGGTCGATCTTGAGGATCACGTCGTAGCGCTCGGCGGCCGGCAAAAAGCTGCCCGGACCGACGGGCCCGGCGCGGCCATTGCGCAAGCGCAGCAGGATTTCATAGTGCTTCATGCCTTTGCCGTCATCGTCCAGCGCCATGATGGGCTGGTGGTAGAGTTGCAGCTGCTCGTTCTGGAACGCGTGCGTCAGGCGCGTGACCCAGTGCATGTCGCTGCGCCGCTGCGCGAAGTCCAGATCGCCGTGATAGTGGGTGTAGACGCGGTTGCGGCCGCGCTCCTTGGCAATGTAGCAGGCGTGGTCGGCCCGGCGCAGCGCGTCTTCAACGCAGCCGGTGCTGCTGTCGATGGGCGTGAGCCCGATCGACACGCCAAGCTGGAACAGCTGGCCCCTGCAGACGTAGCGGAAGTTGCGCGTCACCTCGAGGATTTTGTGCGCCACGCGCAGCGCCTCGTCAATGTCGCAGTGCTCGACAATGAGGGCGAATTCGTCGCCGCCGATGCGCGCCAGCGTGTCGCGTTCGCGCACGTGCTCGCAGTACATGCCGGCCAGCTGTTTGAGCAGCTCGTCTCCGGCCGAATGGCCGCAGGTGTCGTTGACAATCTTGAACTGGTCGAGGTCCTTGTACAACAGCGCCGCATTGCCGCCGCCGGGATGGCGCGCGCGTTCCAGCGAGCGCGCCAGGCGCGTTTCGAATTCGCGCCGGTTGACCAAACCGGTGAGAGCGTCGTGACTGGCTTCAAAGCCGAGCCGGCGCATCAAGCGCTTTGATTCGGTGACGTCGTGGAAAATGAACACAGCGCCAAGCAGCGTGCCGTCAGACAAGGTTACCGGCGCGACCGCGCTCTCGACCGAATAGCGCTGTCCCTCGCGGCTGACCATGGTCGGGTGCGGCAGGCCGGCGATCATGTGCCGTTCGCCAAGGCAGCGCTTCAGGGCCTCGACGATCAGGTCGGCGCCGCCCGCTTCCTCGAACTGCAGCACCTGGCAAAAGGTGCTGGCGCGCGCCTCGTCGTCGGCCACGCCCGTCATGCGCGCGGCGGCCGGGTTGACCGAGGTGATATGGCCGCTGCGGTTTGTGGTGATGACGCCGTCGGTAATGGCGGCCAGGGTGACGAGTGCGCGTTCCTTTTCGCTGGCGGCGCTCAGCTCGGCAAGCTTGAGGTTGCTGACATCATGAATGACGGCCACGGCAATGCGCGCCACGCCGTCGCTGTCGGTGATGGAAGCCGTGGTGACGGCAAAATGCAGGCGCGTTCCGTCGCCGCGTTCGTAGAGCAGTTCTTCGGTCGAGGTGGCCTCATGGTTCAACAAGGTGCGCGCCAACGGCAGGTTTTCGGGCGCGATGCGCTCGCCATGGGCGTCGATGAAATTGTAGTGGTCGTAATCGCGGTAACTGCCGACGTCGTCGACGCTGCGTCCAAGCAAGATTGCGGCGGCGTGATTTTGGTAGGTCAGCTTGCCGGAGGGCGCTTCGGCCAGCACCACCCCGGAGGGCAGCTGCTCAAGGATGTTGGCAAAGCGGGCGCGCTCCTTGGTCAGCTGGGCCAGCAGTTCTTCTTTTTCCAGCTCGGCCGCCTTGAGGCTGTCGATGGCCACGCAGGCACCCATTGCGCAGGCCGGAATACTGACAATTGCCTGGCCTGCAGGCCGGCGTCTCGCGTGACTGCCCGGATGGGGAATCAAACTCCTTCCAAGCGGCAGTGACATTCACATTGAAATTGACATTGACATTGACATTGACATTGAGAGTGTTTGGCCTGAGGGTTTGCTGCATTTCCATTGCTGGGCTATTCCTTTTGGTAGATCAGGCCAAACAGCAGCAGGATGACCGCGATCAGCGCGGCCGCGAGGCGCCAAGGCGGCAGGTACACATCGGGAATGATCGCCTTGTCGAGGGTGAGCGGGATATTGTTGACCGTCATGGCGGCAAAACACAGGCCGCTCCAGAACAACAGGCGGTGGCCGGTGCGCCGGTAGCTGGCCAGCAGCAGCCAAGCGCAGGCAAGCGAGGTCAGCGTGCATAGAAGGACAATGTGACGGGCATCAGGCGTCCTTTCGCCATTTGAAGGCGTCGGCAAATTGTTGCGCCTTGCGATCGAGGCTGGCGCGGATAAGGTGGGTGATCTCGACCAGCTGGCGGGCGTACAGTTCGGCCAGGGCATCGACGGTATGGCGCAGGCCCTCGGACGTGGGCTGATATCAGTAGCAGTAGCTGCCAGCCTGGCTGCAAGCGGCGTGGCTGGAACCAGGGTGGCTGGAACCAGGGTGGTCGGGAAAAGTTTGGCCGGAGCCAGCTTGGTTGGAGGAATTTTCTCCCGGAATAGGGTAGCCGGAAGAAGCTTCGCCGGAAGTGGTATGGCCGAGGGATGCTTGGCCGGGAGATGCCTGGCCGGAAATCGTGTGGCCCGAAGACGCTTGACCGGATGTAGTATCGCTGGAGGTCGTGTGGCCGGAAAAAGCTTGGTTGTTAAAACCTTGTACCGAATAGGCATGGCCGGATGCAGCATGGCCGGTAGAATCCTCGCTGGTACCTTCTTGGCTAAAACCAGCTTGGCCGGAAGTAACTTGACCCCAAGACGTGTCGCTGAACGCGCCGTTGGAGGACCGGTGCGCGGCGATCATGCCGCTGCCGCACAGATAGGCCATCAGCGCGTGCGCGGTTTTCGTGCTGATGTACGAGTCGTCCGGCCAGCCCCGCATCGCTCCACAACTCGGCCTCGGTCGCGCGTAGCAGCAGCAAGGCTTCCAGGTGCGGCACGGATCGGTGGCTGGTCAGTACGAAGCGGCGTATGTCTGCGGGAATTGGTCGCGGCGCCATGACAGGAACTTCCGGTTGCAAGGCAAGGGGGAATTATTTTATGCGATTCCAAAATGCAATGCCATCTCCTATCGTGCGCGCCTTCAGCGTTCAAGGACATAGGTGCCGGGGGCAGGGCACAGGCCGCGAACGACCGCCCGCGCCGGTACGTCAGGCCCGGGCACTACGCGTTCGAACCAGCGCAGCCATTCTTCCCACCACGACCCGTCATGCTCCTGCGCCGTCTCGATCCAGCGGTCGGGGTCGGTGTAGCAGCCGCCGCGCTGTTGCAGTGCGGAATAGTAGTGGCGCCCCTTGTGCCCCGGTTCGCTGACGATGCCGGCGTTGTGCCCGCCGCTGGTGAGTACGAACTGCACTTCGGACGACGGCATCAGGTGAATTTTGTGTACCGACCGCCACGGCGAAACATGGTCGGTCATGGTGGCCACCGCGAAAATCGGCAGGCGGATATCGGACAGCGCCGCCGGACGCCCGTCGACATGGTAGCGGCCCGAGAACAGGTCATTGTTGAGGAACAGCTTGCGCAGGTAGTCGCTGTGCATGCGGTAGGGCATGCGCGTGGCGTCGGCGTTCCATGCCATCAGATCGGTCATGGGCGCGCGCCGCCCCAGCAAATACTGGTTGACCGCCAGCGACCATACCAGGTCGTTGCTGCGCAGCAGGCGGAAAGCGCCGGCCATCTGCCGGTTGTCGAGGTAACCCTGCTGCCACATCAAGTCTTCAAGCCAGGCGATCTGGCTTTCGTCGATGAACAGCATCAACTCGCCCGCTTCGCTGAAGTCGACCTGGGCCGCCAGCAGCGTCATGGACTTGAACAGGCCGCTCTTGTCACAGCCCATGGCGGCGGTGGCGATCGCGAGCAGCGTTCCGCCCAGGCAGTAGCCAACCGCGTTGATGGCCTGATCGGGCACGATGGCGTGCACCTGATCCACGGCCGCCATGACGCCGTCGCGCAGGTAGTCTTCCATGCCCACGTCGCGGTCTGCTGCGGTCGGGTTGTGCCAGGAAATCATGAATACGGTGTGTCCGCGCCCAACCAGATAGCGCACCAGGGAATTGTGCGCAGACAAGTCGAGGATGTAGTACTTCATGATCCAGGCTGGCACGATCAGCAAAGGCTCTGCGCGCACGGTGTCGGTGGCGGGCGCATATTGGATCAGCTCGATCAGGCGATTGCGGAACACGACTCGACCGGGCGTGGCCGCAACTTCGATCCCGGGGCGGTAGGCCTCGGACCCGGCTGGTGCAGCGTTGCTGAGCCGGCGCTGGTTGTCTTCGGCCAAGTTGATTGCGCCGCGCACGAAATTGGCGCCCCCTTCGGCCAGCGCCGCGGCCGAGACGTCCGGATTGGTGGCGATGAAATTGACTGGCGAGAACAGGTCAAGCAGCTGGCGGGCCGAGAATGAGACCACTTGTTCGTGATGCCGCGTGACACCGTCGATGCCGGTGGTAGCGTTGTACCACCACTGCTGATTAAGCAGGAAGGCTTGCTGCATCAGGTTGTACGGCCACTGCTGCCATGCGGGACCGCGAAAGCGTCGGTCCTGCGGCAGCGGCTCGATGACCGGCTCAGTGTTGCCCAACGCGGCGCGGGCGGCGTAGCCGAGCCAGCGTAAATCCTTGTTGATCGCCTTTTCGACCAGCAAGCCCCACTTGCCGGGTGACTGTGCCAAGTGCATGCCCCAGTCAAGCCAGGCGAGCGCGAGGCTGGTGGGCGAAATGCCCTGCGTGAACTGGCCCATCATGGCGTGCAGCATGCGGTCAATATTGGTGGGCGGCTCGGGCGGCTCATGGTAGAGCACGGCAAAGTCAGTTCGCTTTTGCAAGTCTTTCCTGCGGTCCTGCCCGACGTGTAGGGACATGGCGCGGCTCCTGCTGTCAGTGAAACGCCAGCTTCTTACGCGTGTCAAATTGGGGCTTGATCGGCGTCAAACGTGTGCCGCTGGTGTGGGGTTTGGCTTACTGTAGATTGCTGGTGTAGCGGCGATTTCAAAGGAGCTTTTTGAATGGCAACGAACCCTCCAACGCAGGCAAACGACGGCACCGTTGCGCAGCCGTTCGTGCTGCCAATTGCGCGCGAAGAAGTACAGGTCTCAGTGCGCCAAATCGACACCGGCCGTGGCGTGCGCATTCACAAGACAGTAAGCGAACAGGATCACCGCATCGACCAGTCCCTGCTGCGCGACGTTGTCAGCGTCAGGCGAGTTCCGGTCGACAAAATAGTGTCCCTCTCTGAAGCGCCAACGGCGCGTCAGGACGGCGACACATGGATTGTGCCCATTCTCGAGGAAGTCCTGGTAGTGGAAAAACGTTTGCGCATCAAGGAAGAGGTTCACATCACGCGCACCGCGCATGCAGAACCTTTTTCCGACACCGTCGTCTTGCGCTCGGAGCATGTCTCCATCGAACGATTCGACGAAGGCCCTGAACCCGAAGTCAATTCTACAAACGGAGGTACACATCATGCAACACACACTGATCGCCGTCTTTGACAACCGCAGCGATGCACAAACGGCGCTGGAAGATCTGGTCGCGTCCGGCTTTTCCCGCAGCGTCGCGCGCCTGTCCGAAGGCGACCCCACCGGCCAGACCAGCCTGGAAAGCGGGTCCGCACATGGCAGCTCCGCCAGCGCCGGCGCGGCGACCAAGGACAACTCCATCGGCGCGAGCATCAAGAATTTTTTTGGCGACATTTTTGGCGCAGACCGCAGCACCGACGCCCAAATGTACTCCGATGCCGTCAACCGTGGCCACTACGTGCTCACGCTGACGGCCGACAGCGAACCTGAAGTTGAGCGCGCGGCCGACATTGTGGAGCGCTACGGCCCGGTTGACATCGACGAGCATGCGCAGCAATGGGGGGCGGGCGCCACCGGCGGCCAGGACAGCATGCGCATGGGCGCCGGCGCCATGCAGCAAGCGTCGGGCATGGCGCAGCAGGCCAGCGCGCAGTCAGGCATGCAGTCGGGAATGCAGTCAGACATGCAGGCAGGCCAGCGGCCGCTGCAGGGTTCCGGCATACAAGGTACGCAATACCAGGATTCCCAGCAGCGCGCCGCCGACACCACTGCCATTCCCGTGATCCAGGAAGAACTCAAGGTGGGCAAGCGCGAGGTGCAGCGTGGCGGTGTGCGCGTCTATCAACGCGTGGTGGAAACGCCAGTGAACGAAACGGTCGGCCTGCGTGAAGAGCATGTCAATGTCGAGCGGCACGCAGTGGACCGTCCGGTCAGTGCGGCCGATGTCAATGCATTCCAGGAAACGACAATCGAACTGCGCGAGTCGGCCGAGGAAGCGGTCGTTGAAAAAACCGCGCGCGTCGTCGAGGAGGTCGTAGTCGGCAAGGAAGTGTCGCAACGCCAGCAAAATATCAGCGATACCGTACGCCGTACCGAGGTCGAAATCGAGCAGCTCACGCCGCACGACGACGCCTATTTCCGGGGCCACTGGAACAGCATGTATGCCCGGTCTGGCGGCGCCTATGAAGATTATGCCCCCGCTTACAGCTATGGCAGCTCGATGGCCAATAACGAGAAGTACCGCGGCCGCCCATGGAACGATGTCGAAGGTTCCTTGCGCAGCGACTGGGAAACCCGCAATCCTGGCTCCACGTGGGAAAACATGAAGGCGGCGGTACGGCACGGGTGGGAACGCATTACGTCATAAGGGCGCAGTGCCAAGGGAGAGGGCAAGCGTACTGGCGTCAGAAGGCGCCAGTACGCTTGCCGGCGCCATTTGGTAGCGGCGCGACGCTAGAGGATGAATAATTGTAAATATTACACAAATGGCAATGTCTCATGGTAGGATGAGATCTTTCCTTTTCAACACATTTCCAAAGACCAATGCTCAAACTGGCTTTCGTGCACACACTTTCCATCGTCGTCGCTGCTATCGGCACGGCCGTTTTGAGCGTGAGCAGTGCCAGAGCTGCCTCGCCAGAGCTTACCCTGTCCGCGGACCAGTCTCACGGCGAGTCGCTGCCTCGCAAGCGCCATATTGGCGACGTATCGTATCGCACGATGTGGCGAATGCAACAGCGCGTCGCTGCCCTGCTACCCAAGAATGCGACCTTGATTGCACCTGTTCTTCGCCTGTCGCTCAAAGGCATGGGGCAATTTGACCGGACTGAATTTCAGCCCGAATCCTGGGCCGTGGCAATTGTTGGCAAGACAGTTGATGAACGCGTGCCCATGCGCCGTGGCGGCTACTTCGCGGTGCCGGCGCTGCCGCAGGCGCAGGTCCGCAGTGAAGATGCAATCGTCATGTTCAATGCCCGTGAGCGCAAAAGCTGGTTCGACGTGGGCTGGGATGTGCGGGTGCCGTCGGGTGGCACGCTTGCCTATACCCAATTTGGTCAAGCGCTGGCTGAACTGAAACGGGCACAGGATGACATGCCATGGTGGGACATCATGGCAATTCCTGAAAAAAATGCCAGGTTTGATGCCCTTCGCGCGTGTTTTACCACTGACAAGGGAAATATTCTGATCGCCGGGGAGCCTGCCGGGAAGAAACTGAGTCCCCATTGCTCGCTGCTGACGTTCGACCCGCAACGCTTGAACGGCGATCCGGCCATCGCCTTTGTCGGCGGCCTCGATTTTGTTACGCTCGACAATGCGGCCAACTACACGGTGGACACGGGCGACGCCTTGTAAGCCGGCATACGGCGCCGACCTGATGCAGAGAAACCTCCATCGCCGCAGGAGTCGACGTAAAACTGTCTGCGTCGGTTCGTGGATGTCCACGCGCAAGGGTGTTGCAGAAGGGGAGCCGTGCAGCAGCGTTACATCGTTCCCGCACACGAGGCTTTTGCAAGCCGTCCCAGGGCCATTGGCCATCCAAAAATTGTGCCGCTTGGGAACGCTAGAACCACACCTGCATCGCCTTTGCGCCCCGGGCGCTGCGGGGCGCTGCGAGAACGCTGTAGTGCAGGTTTGCGGGTGGCGGACCTTCGCGATTTTGCTCACCAGTGAATCGCAAAACGTTTTGCCGCACTTTCGGTCGCCAGGACGATGTCCCGCCGCCGCGTAACTGCCGATCACGCGGGTGAGCTGAAAAGCAGGCTACACGGCTTCGGTCGCGGGCAGGCTGATCCGGTTGCGGCCCATGTGTTTGGCGCGGTACAGGGCGGCGTCGGCGGTGGCCACCAATTGGCTCGGATCGGTGTCGGTGGCGGCAAAGGCCGTGGCCGCGCCTATGCTCACCGTGACATGCTTGCTGCCGCTGCCGTGCGGCACTTGCAGTTGCTCGATGCGGCAGCGGATCCTTTCAGCGACAATTGCCGCGCCCTTGAGCGCCTGGTTGGGCAAGATCACCGCAAATTCTTCGCCGCCATACCGGGCCACCAGGTCATTGGCGCGCATCTCGTGGGCGACGGCGCCGGCGATGCGCTTCAGGCATTCATCACCACCCAGATGACCATTGGCATCGTTGAACGCCTTGAAGTTGTCCACATCAACCATCAACAGCGACAGCGGCTGGTGTTGGCGCATGGCGCGTGCCCATTCGGCGCGCAGCGTATCGTCGAAGCAGCGGCGATTGGCAAGTCCGGTCAGGCCGTCGCGCGTGGCGAGTTGCTCGAGCGCATTTTGGGCCGCTTTTTCTTCCGTCATGTCGCGCAGCGTTTGCACCACGGCCGCCAGTTCGCCGTCGTCGTTGAAAATAGGACTGGCGTCGGCCGCTAAGTAGCGCCGTTTTCCGCAGCGCGGCATGTCGCACCAGCTTTCAGCGCACAGGGCGCTGCCGGTGAGCGGATCGCGGCTGGAGTGGGGATACAAATGGACAATTTCATCGGTGCGGTTCTGGATCAGCAGGTCGGCCAGCGTGGGCTGCGGCGAATCGTAAAAGCTGCGCCAGTGGTCGTGCGTGCCGAGCATTTCACGAGCGGGCACGCCGGTCAACTTTTCACAGGCGCGGTTCCAGATGATGACGCGGCAATCAGCGTCCAGGACAAACGTGGGCACAGCGAGCATTTCCATTAGTTTATTGGCAAATGCACGCTCCTGGTCCGGCGCGTGGTAGCTGCTGTGTAGGCGCTGGGCCTGCGGTGAACTGGTCATGTGCCATCCCTGGTAAATACTTCCTGCGGGAAAATAATTGACTCCCGACAAGTCATTCTCCTACAGTGGAGACCGGTTCTTTTGATCTAGAACAAGCGAGCGTTCATTCACCTTCACAGCACGGCAAAAGCCTGTGGTACAGGAAACGACAAGCGCAACAAGGTGCCGACCCCCGGTTCGCTTTCAATGGCAAAGCGCCCGCCGATCGCGGCGGCACGGTCGCGTATGCCAGGCAAACCACTGCCTTGGCCCTTCACGCCGGGTGTCATGCCGACGCCATTATCTTGCACCGTCAACGTCAACACGCCGCCGCAACGTTGCAGTTCGACACTGACGTCGGTCGCGTGCGCATGCCTTGCCACGTTTGACAATGATTCCTGCAAGATGCGAAACACCATGGCGTCGCGTTTCTGGTCGGCAGGATAGTGATAAACGCCCGGTTCGGCCCGCAATGCGTGGCGGATGCCGTGCATGCGCGAAAACTCCTTAAGCTGACACTCAATAGCGCTGCCCAGCCCATTTTCAAGGGCGACTGGCCGCAAGTCGTTGATCACCGCGCGCAGCGACTGTATCGTCAGGTCCAGGTTGCCCATCATGCAATCGACTTTTTGGGTAATCATCGGATGGGCGCCCGTGGTGCTTACATGCAGCAAAGATAAATCGATCTTCAGCGTCAGCAGGTTCTGACCCAGGTCGTCGTGGATATCGCGCCCGATGCGCTGGCGCTCGGTTTCGCGCACTGTTTCCTGCTGGCGGGCAAGTTGGCACAGGGTGTCGTGGCTCGCGGCCAGCGAACGCTCGGCCGTCAGGCGCGCGTGGCGCTCGACGGCAAGTTGCGCTTCGTGGTCCGCCAGCAAGTCGTCCAGGCGCAAGTGGCGCTTGAGCAGCGCATGAAAGCCCCATCCCAACAGCAACATCCAGACAATCGCGGCGAGCAAGGCGGGCAGGGTAGTCATGTCAATCTCCGGTTTTCCGACGATGTCCAGCAATCTCCGATAAAGTTACATTAGGGAATCTTTACGTAATTGTCCGAAATCAACTGAGTTTCATGGTGGCATCAACTCAGATCAAGCCGGGTTTTTCCAGTACCACGCCGCGCCTTGCTATAATGGAGGGTTGACGATTAAGGTTATCCACGTGACTTACAGCATCAAAGAGATTTTCTACACCTTGCAGGGCGAGGGCGCGCACGCCGGCCGGCCGGCCGTGTTCTGCCGATTTTCCGGCTGCAACCTCTGGAGTGGACGCGAAAGCGACCGCGCCACGGCTGTCTGCAGCTTTTGCGATACCGATTTCGTCGGCACTGATGGCGAGCTGGGCGGCAAATTTGGCGCAGCCGCCGAGTTGGCCGCGCGCATCGACAGCCTGTGGCCGGCCGCTTATCCGCAGACCAAGTATGTCGTGTTCACCGGCGGCGAACCGCTGCTGCAGCTCGACGCTGCGCTGATCGACGCCATGCACGCTGCCGGCTTCATGATCGCCATCGAAACCAACGGCACGCTGCCGGTGCCGCCGGGCGTGGACTGGATCTGCGTCAGCCCCAAGATGGGTGCGACGCTGGTGGTGGCCAGGGGAAGCGAAATCAAGGTTGTCATCCCGCAGGCGCAGCAGGATTTGCGTGCCTACGAACAGCTCGACTTCGAGCATTTTTTCGTGCAGCCGATGGACGGCCCGCTGGCCGAGTACAACACCGGCCTGGCGATCGAGACCTGCAAGCGCAATCCGCGATGGAAATTGAGCCTGCAAACCCATAAACTTTTACACATACCTTAAACGCCCAAGTCCTTATGCTCACGATCACACGCAAGCTCGAATTCGATGCAGGTCACCGCATTCCCGACCATAAAAGCCAGTGCCGCAACCTGCACGGGCACCGCTACACGCTCGAAATCACGCTGACGGGCGCCGTCATCCAGGCCGAAGGCAATTCCGACAATGGCATGATCATGGATTTTTCGGACATCAAGGCGCTGGCCAAGGAACACCTGGTCGACCTCTGGGACCACGCCTTTCTGGTCTACGACAAAGACGACAAGGTGCGCGACTTTCTCGCGTCGCTGCCCGGCCACAAGACGGTCGTCATCGACCGCATCCCGACGGTGGAAAACCTGGCGCAGATCGCCTTTGACATCTTGAGAGCGGCCTACACCGACCGTTTCGGCACCGGCCTGCACCTGCACAAGCTGGTGCTGCACGAAACCCCCAACTGCTGGGCCGAGATCACCGATGCCTGATTCGCCCTTCATGCTGCTGGCGCTCGAGCAGGCGCAACATGCGTGGAGCTTGGGCGAAGTGCCGGTGGGGGCGGTCGTGGTGAAAGATGGCGTGGTCATCGCCACCGGCTTTAACCGGCCGATCGGCAGCCACGACCCGACCGCGCATGCCGAGGTCAATGCCTTGCGCGCGGCCGCAGAAAAACTGGGCAACTACCGGCTGCCCGGGTGCGCGCTGTACGTCACGCTCGAACCGTGTTTGATGTGCGCCGGCGCGATGATGCATGCGCGCCTGGCGCGTGTCGTTTACGCAGCGAGCGACCCCAAGACGGGCGTGTGCGGCTCGGTGCTCAACCTGTTCGAGCAGCAGCAGCTCAATCACCACACGCAGGTGACCGGCGGCGTCATGGCAGTGGAGGCGGGCGCTATGCTCAAGGCGTTTTTCGCCGAACGGCGCAGTGCCGCGCGCCGTCCCAAAAATGGTATGCTCGTAGTGGACCCATCGGACCCATCGGACCCATCGGAACCATCGGACCAATCGGAGCTATAAGGGCGCGGGCGGTTCAAGCCCAAAGCGCGACGACAGGAGATCAGCTTGCCTCGTACTAAACTGGTAAACAAAGAAAAGAGCGACACCGCGCCAGGCATCGTTCGCCTCGCGCTCGAAATGCGCGCGCCCTGGGAACTAGGCTTTGCGCTGGCATCGCTGCCGTTTCTGCGCGGCGCGCCCAAGGGCGACGGCCATCCGGTGCTGGTGTTTCCGGGCCTGGCGGCGGGCGACCTCACCACCGTCGTCATCCGCCGCTTTCTGAACGACCTGGGCTACCCGGCCTACGCGTGGGAACAGGGCCTCAATTTCGGTCCGCGTCCGGGCGTGCTTGAGGCGTGCATCGAACAGATCGGCCAGCTGCACGAGGCGCATGGCCGCCCGGTCAGCCTGGTCGGCTGGAGCCTGGGCGGCGTGTACGCGCGCGAACTGGCCAAGATGATGCCCGACCACGTACGCCAGGTCATCACGCTCGGCTCGCCCTTCACGGGCAGCCACAAGGCGACCAACGCGTGGCGCGTGTACCAACTGGTGTCGGGCGAAAAGGAAGTCGACGAGGCGCGCTTTGCCGCGCTCAAGGAAACGCCGCGCGTGCCCACCACCTCGATCTACAGCCGCACCGACGGCGTGGTGGCCTGGCAGTGCAGCGTGGAGCAGGAAACGGCCACCTCCGAAAACATCGAGGTCCACGCCAGCCACGTAGGCATGGGCATGAACCCGACCGCGTTGTATGCGATCGCGGACCGGCTCTCGCAGGTCGAAGGCGACTGGAAGCGCTTTGACCATACCGTTCACACGGGCCTGAAAAAGCTGTTGTTCCAGGACCCGAACCGCTCCTCGTGGCCGAATCCTTTTTTCGGTTTCTATTAGGCTCCGGCACGCGCTTATCAAAGGAAGTCAAGCATGAAACACCTGAGCGCCCTGGATGCCACCTTCCTTCACCTTGAGACGCTTGACATGCCCATGCACGTGGGCGCGCTCCACCTGCTCGATCTGCCCGCTGGCCTGAAAGGCGAGTACATCGACGCGCTCAAGCGCCATATTCAAAAGCGCATGCACCTGGCTGCGGTGTTTGGCAAAAAACTCGTCTTCATGCCGCTCGATATCGCCAACCCGGTGTGGGTTGACGCTGGCGACGTCGACCTCGATTATCACATCGGCCAGGTCAGCCTGCCGGCGCCGGGCACCCAGCTCCAGCTCGAAACGTGCGTGGCGCGCTTGCATGCCGGCCTGCTCGATCGCAGCCGGCCGCTGTGGGAGTTCTATCTGATTGGGGGCCTCAAGTCAGGCCAGGTAGCCTTGTATGTCAAGATCCACCATGCGGCGCTGGACGGGCAGGGCGCAGGCGTGCTGGCCCAGGCGCTGCTGGACGTGACGGCCGCGCCGCGCCGCGTCCGTGCGCCGCCCCCGCGCGAGGGCGCCCCGCACCAAGTGTCGGCGCCGGGCATGCTCAAGGCCGCCCTGCGCGACACGTATGACCAATGCGCGAAGCTGGTGCGCGGCGTTCCGACGGGCGTACGCGCCGCCGCCGGCATGCTCGCGCCCGGGGCCGACGGCAGGCGCCGCCTGGGCTGGCCCGTCAGGCTGGCGCTCGCGCCGCGCACGCCTTTTAATGTCAGCATTACCAGCCGGCGCGCGTATGCGACCGTGGCGCTCGACCTGAAACAGGCGCTGGCGCTGGGCAAAACCTATGGTGGAACGCTCAACGACGTAGTGCTGTGCATCGTCAGCGGCGCGCTGCGGCGCTACCTGGACCAGCACGGCGCCTTGCCCGATGAGCCGTTGGTGGCGGCAGTGCCGGTCAGCCTGCGCGCGGAGGGCGACACGCAGATGAACAACCAGGTCAGCATGATGCTCATGAAACTGGCCACCGACCAGGCCGACCCGGTGCTGCGCATGCACGCCATCGTCAAGGCGTCGGCTCAGATGAAAAAGACAGTGGCCGGCGTCAAGTCGGTGCTGCCGATTGATTGTCCCAGCCTGGGCCTGCCGTGGCTGTTGAGCGTCCTGGTGTCCCTGTACGCGCGCGCGCGCCTGGCCGACGCGCTGCCGCCGGTGGCCAACGTCATCGTTTCCAATGTGCCGGGGCCGCGCGTTGCCATGTACCTGGCCGGCGCCCGGGTGACCAGCAATTTTCCGCTCTCCATTGTCACCCACGGCCTGGCGTTGAACGTCACAGTGCAAAGCTACGACGGCGCCCTCAATGTCGGCTTGCTCGCATGCCGCCGCGCGCTGCCCGATATCGGCCTGTTCGCCGCCTGCATGGCGCATTCGCACCAGGAACTGCTGGCCGCAGGCGAACCTGGCGCGCCAAAAAAACGCGCCACGGCCAGCAAGACGGCGCCGCGCAAGGCGCGTGTCGCCAAGGCGGCCTGATGCCTTATACGCGCGTCAACGGGGTTCGCATCGCTTACCAAACCTCGGGCGACCCGGCCGGGCCACCCCTGCTGCTGATCATGGGCCTTGGGATGCAGTTGACCGGCTGGCCGGAAGACTTTGTCGAAGGCTTGACGGAGCAGGGCTTTTACGTGATCCGTTTTGATAACCGGGACATCGGCCTGTCCGACAAATTCGAGCATGCGGGCACGCCCAATGTGCCGCTCGCCATGCTCAAGATGCTGGTGCGCTGGCCGCTCAAGGGCGCCTATACGCTGGCCGACATGGCGCGCGACGCGGTGGGCGTGCTCGACGCGCTGGGCGTGGCCAAGGCGCACGTGGTGGGCGCCTCGATGGGCGGCATGATCGCGCAGGTGCTGGCCGCCGCGCACCCGGCGCGCGTGCTCACGCTCACGTCCATCATGTCGAGCAGCGGGCGGCGCGGCTTGCCGGGACCCACCCGCGCCGCGCGCGCCATCCTGTTCCAGCGCCCCAAGGCCGCGGGCGACTTTGACAGAATGGTCGCGCACGGGGCGAACGTTTTTCGCGTCATCGGCAGCCCGGCCTACCCGACCCCGGAGAAGGTGCTGCGCGCACGCGTGGGCGCGCAGATCAGGCGCAATGTCTGTCCCGGCGGCGTGCTGCGCCAGATGCTGGCCATCGCCGCTTCGGGCGACCGCAGCGCGCTGCTTCACAGCATTTGCGCGCCTACGCTCGTGATCCACGGCGCGGCCGATCCGTTGGTGCCGCTGGCCTGCGGCGCCGACACCGCGCGCCAGATTGCGCACGCGCGCCTGGAAGTCATCGAAGGCATGGGCCATGACCTGCCGTCGCAACTAACCGAGCGCCTGGTGTGCTTGATCGACGCCCACGCCCACGGTAAGATGGATCCCTACACCCCAGCGCAGCGTTTGGAAAAACAATGAACACGCAAAAAATCGGCATTGCCATCGTCGCCCCGGGCGGCTACACCTTCGACGACGCGGCGCTCGCGCGCGGCATCGCGGCGCTGGAAGCGCACGGCCACACGGTCCACAATTATTTTGACAGCGCCCAGGTGTTCCAGCGCTTCGGCGGCACCGACGAGGCGCGCCTGGCGCAGCTGAACGCGGCGGTGGACGATCCGCTGGTCGACGTTGTCATGGCGCTGCGCGGCCAGTACGGCATGACGCGCCTGCTGCCCCAGATCGATTTTGCGCGCATGGCGGCCAGCGGCAAGATCTTTGTCGGCCACAGCGACTTTACCGCCTTTCACATGGCGCTACTGGCGCAAACCGGCGCGCTAAGCTATGCGGGTCCGATGTTCCTGACCGACTTTGCCGCGCGCGAGCCGGAGGAGTTCACCATCAACGACTTTTTCCAGTGCCTCACCAGCAGCACGCACCGCGTCAGCCAGGCCGTCGGCGGCAATCCCACGCTCAATGTGCGCGGCACCCTCTGGGGCGGCAACCTGGCGATGATCAATTCGCTGCTTGGCACGCCGTATTTTCCGCAGGTCGACGATGGCATCCTGTTCGTCGAAGACGTCAACGAGCATCCGTACCGGGTCGAGCGCATGCTGTTGCAGTTGATGCAAAGCGGCGTGCTGGCGCGCCAGAAGGCGCTTCTGCTGGGCGATTTTTCGGCCTACAAGATCACGGCGGCCGACAACGGCTACGATTTTTCCGCCATGCTGGCCTACCTGCGCAAGACGCTGCCTTGCCCGGTGCTGACCGGCCTGCAGTTCGGCCACTGCGCAAAACGCGTTACCATCCCGTTCGGCGCCCGGGCCGACCTGTGGTCCGACGCGGTGCACGTCGAGCTTGCCATCAGCGCTTACCCCAACCTGGCCGATGGCTGAGGCGCCGCTGGCGACAGAATACTATCGCGCGACCTCGCCCGGTGTCGGCTACCCGGCGCTTGAGGGCACGATTGACGCCGCCGTGTGTGTCATCGGCGGTGGTTTCGCCGGTCTGTCGACGGCGCTCGCGCTGGCCGAGCGGGGCGCCAGCGATATCGTCGTGCTCGAAGCGCACAGCGTGGGCCATGGCGCCTCGGGGCGCAATGGCGGCTTTGTGTTCGGCGGTTTTTCGCTGGGCGAGCGGTCGATAATTGATACAGTTGGCGAAGAGGATGCCAGAAAACTGTATCACATGACGCTCGCCGCGGTGGAGCGCATCCGCAGCCGCATTCACCAGTACGGCATCGAGTGCGAACTGCGGGAGGAGGGCGTGTACCTCGTCAACTGGTTCGACGACGAGCGCATCCTCGAGCGTCAAGCGCGCTTCATGGCCGACAAGCTGGGCGTGCAGTGGCAGCGCGTCAGTCGCGCGCAGCTGGCGGAAAAAATCGCATCGGAGCGCTATTTCGGCGCGCTGTTCGAGCCCGACGCCTTTCATTTTCATCCGCTGAAATATGCGCAGGGCTTGGCGCGCGTGCTGGTCGCAAAAGGCGTGCGCGTTTTTGAAGGGAGCAAGGTCGCGCAGATCGCCGCCGACGGCGCCCTCTGGCGCATCGCTACCGCCGGCGGCCAGGTGTGCGCGCGCGACGTTGTCGTTTGCTGCGGCGGCTACATCGACAAACTGTATCCGCGCCTGGGCGGCGCCGTGCTGCCGATCGCCACCTACGTGATGGTCACCGAGCCGCTCGGCGATCGCTTGCAGGGAGCCATGCGTACGGGCGCCGCCGTCTACGACACGCGCTTCGCCTTCGACTATTACCGGCCGCTGGCCGACACCCGCTTGCTGTGGGGCGGACGCATTTCAATCCTGGAGCGCAGCAGCGCCGCCGTCGCGCGCCTGCTGTACGGCGACATGCTCAAGGTCTATCCGCAACTGGCCGGCGCCAGGGTCGACTACGCGTGGAGCGGCATGATGAGCTACGCACGACACAAGATGCCGCAACTGGGGCGCCTGCCCGACGGCATCTGGTACGGCATGGGTTTTGGCGGCCACGGCGTGGCGCCTACCACGCTGGCCGGGGAAGTGCTGGCGGCGGCCATCATGGGGGGAGGAGCGGGCGCGGGCGCAGACGAGGAGCTGGCGCGCTTTACCCACTGGGGCTTGCCATCGACTGGCGGGCCGGCCGGCCTGTTGGCGGCGCAACTGGCGTACTGGTATTATGATTTGCGCGACTGGATGCGGCAGTAGGCCGGCAAGGCAGCAATCTTGTCGATAGCGCCACGGCGCAGACGCGCGCACAACACTTTTCACGAGCAAACAGCGTCCGGTACCGACGCAGCTTGACGCCGCCTGTCGCGCTCAGGAATATCGCAGTTCCCCCGTTCGTGCGCCTACCTGAAGGACTTCCAGTGACCCTGCTCCGCGATCTCTCGATTCAAAAAAAATTAATGCTCAGTATGGCCGCGTGTTTGCTGTTGTTCGTGGCCATTTCGTCCACGCTCAGCATCGTGATGACGGGCAAAGGCATCCGCGAGCGGGTTGTGACCCAGGAATTGCCTGCGGTAGTGGGGGAAATTCGCAACGATATCCTGCGCCAGATCGCCCTGCCGCTGGCAACGTCCCAGGCGGTCGCCAACAACAGCTATCTGCACGCCTGGGAAGCGGAAGAACTGGCCGATACTGGCCTTGAAGCCTGGAAGAAATACGCCGCCACCATCAAAACCAGGAACAAGGCGGCCACGGTGTTTTGGGTCTCGGAGTCGAGCGGCAAGTACATGAACGAGGCCGGCCTGAACCGCACGCTGGCCCGGGATGCCGCCAGCGACCAATGGTTCTACGGCTTTTTGGCCGGCGGCAAGCCGTACACGCTGGAACTCGACAAGGATGTCGGCTCGAATGAATTCATGCTGTTTATTAACGTGCGCGCCGAAGCGGGACCGGGCAAGTTCGGCGTGGCGGGCCTTGGCCTGTCGGTCACGTCCATGGCGGAAACCATTCGCGCCTACAAGATTGGCCAGTCCGGCTTTGTGTCGCTGGTGCGCGCCAATGGCGGCGTGCTGGTGCACCGCGATGCTGCGCTGGCCGACGGTAAGCATTTCCTGAAGGATTTGCCGGGCTTTAATGCCGCGCTGAGCGCGCAGTTGCTCTCCGGCGCCAGCTTCACGCATACGCAATATGAAGCGCCGGGCGGCACCAACATCGTCGCCTCGTCCTACGTGCCGGAACTGAACATGTATGTGATCGCTGAAGTGCCCGACGCAGAAGTGATGGGCAATGTGATCCGCTCGGCCACGATTTCGGCACTAGTGGCCGGCTTGATTGGCGGCAGCATCGGCTTGTTGATCATTTACCTGATCAGCCGCGCCATTGCTGCGCCAGTTGCCCGCGCCGCCAACATGCTTAGCGACATTGCCAGCGGCAATGGCGATTTGTCGCGCCGCATGCCGGTTGAGACTGGCGACGAGGTGGGTGCACTGGCCGACGCTTTCAACCGCTTTGTTTCTTCCCTTAACACGACGATAAGCGAAGTGCGCGGCAGCACGCAGACCATTGCGGCTGCGTCGAGCCAGATCGCGGCGGGCAATATGGACTTGTCAGGTCGCACCGAAGCCCAAGCTTCCAGCCTGGAACAAACCGCCGCCGCCATGGAAGAGCTGACCTCAACCGTCAAGCAAAATGCGGAAAACGCCAGCCAGGCCAACCAGCTGGTGGTGTCCGCATCCACCTATGCAACCAAGGGCGGGCAAGTAGTGGGACAAGTGGTCAGCACGATGGGTTCCATCACCGACAGTTCGCGCAAGATCGTCGACATCATCGGCGTCATTGACGCGATTGCTTTCCAGACCAACATCCTGGCCTTGAACGCCGCCGTCGAAGCGGCCCGGGCGGGCGAGCAGGGACGCGGCTTTGCCGTCGTGGCGGCCGAAGTACGTAACCTGGCGCAGCGCTCGGCCGGCGCGGCAAAGGAAATCAAGGGCTTGATCGACGATTCGGTCAGCAAGGTCGATGCCGGCAGCAAACTGGTCGATGAAGCGGGCTCGACGATGAACCAGATTGTGACCTCGGTCAGGCAGGTGGCCGACCTGATGAGCGAGATCGCCGCCGCCAGCCACGAACAAAGCCAGGGCATCGGTCAGATCAACCAGTCGATCACGTCGATGGATGACGCCACGCAGCAAAATGCGGCGCTGGTGGAGGAGGCGGCAGCGGCCGCCAAGTCGCTGCAGGACCAGGCGGCCAGGCTGGCGCAGATTGTCAGCGTGTTCAAGCTGGACGAGTCGCAGACGGCACCACCTGCGCCTAGGCAGGTCGTGCGTGCCAGTGTTGCCGCGCCAAGAGCGAGACTGGCGCCGCGCAAGATCGAGGCCAAGCCGTCCGCCAAGGCCGCTGCCGCCGATGAGTGGGAGGAGTTCTGACGCAAGCAGTACAATCATACTTTCACTTTCGACAAGCCCTGCCATGCCCATATATATCGCCCTGTTACGCGCCGTGAACGTTGGCGGCACCGGCAAGCTGCCGATGACCGAGTTGACCAGCATGTGCGAGAAGGCGGGCTTTACCAAGGTTAAGACCTATATTGCCAGCGGCAATGTGGTGTTTGACAGCGGCGCGTCCGAGGCGCAGGTCAAGGCGGCGCTGGAAAAGGCCTTGCTCGCCTATGCCGGCAGGCCGGTTTTGGTGCTGGTGCGTAGCGCAGAAGAAATGGCTGCCGTGCTGGCCGCCAACCCTTTCCCCAAGGCACCACCAAACCGTACGGTGGCCATTTTCATGGACCGGGCGCCGGCACCCGATACGGCCGACAAAGTGTCGGGCCAAAAGTCGGAAGAGCTTGCCTTGGGCAAGCGCGAAGTCTACGTCCATTACGGCGATGGCATGGCCGACTCCAAACTGAAGGTGCCCGGCGCCGAGGTGGGTACGGCGCGCAACATGAACACCGTGGCAAAATTGGTGGCCATGGCCGCCGCTGCCGCCACGCCGTAGACTTTTTGCGCCCCTTCCGCCGCTCTGTCTGCACAGTGGTAAAATAGCCGGTTAATCAAATCCGCTATTAAAGGCTTTACTCGTGCTCTCGACCGCTAACATTACAATGCAATTCGGCGCCAAGCCGCTGTTTGAAAACATCTCCGTCAAGTTCGGCGATGGCAACCGCTATGGTCTGATCGGCGCCAACGGCTGCGGCAAATCGACCTTCATGAAAATTCTCGGCGGCGACCTTGATCCGTCGGGCGGCACCGTCATGCTTGACACGAACGAGCGCCTGGGCAAACTGCGCCAGGACCAGTTCGCGTTTGAAGACATGCGCGTGCTCGACGTGGTCATGATGGGCCACACCGAACTGTGGAACGCCATTTCGGAGCGCGACGCGATCTACGCCAACCCCGAGGCGACCGACGACGACTACATGCACGCGGCCGAACTGGAAAGCAAAGTGGCCGAATACGACGGTTACTCGGCCGAAGCGCGCGCCGGCGAACTGCTGCTGGGCGCGGGCGTCTCGATCGACCAGCACGCGGGCCCGATGAGCGCAGTTGCTCCTGGCTGGAAGCTGCGCGTGCTGCTGGCGCAGGCGCTGTTTTCGAACCCGGACATCCTGCTGCTCGACGAGCCGACCAACAACCTGGACATCAACACGATTCGCTGGCTCGAGGATGTGCTCAACGACCGCAACTCGACGATGATCATCATTTCACACGATCGCCACTTCCTCAACCAGGTCTGCACCCACGTGGCCGACATGGATTACGGCACGCTCAAGGTCTACCCGGGCAACTACGACGAGTACATGTTCGCCTCCACCCAGGCGCGCAACCAGCAATTGTCCAACAACGC
This sequence comes from Massilia sp. TSP1-1-2, assembly GCF_049896185.1. Taxonomy (NCBI): domain Bacteria; kingdom Pseudomonadati; phylum Pseudomonadota; class Betaproteobacteria; order Burkholderiales; family Oxalobacteraceae; genus Massilia; species Massilia sp. TSP1-1-2. The sequence goes on along the minus strand of NZ_JAFCTU010000025.1, from coordinate 46,350 downwards.
CAAGGCCAAGGAAAAGGTCGCCGAACTGCAGGACTTCGTGCGCCGCTTTGCCGCCAACAAGTCCAAGGCGCGCCAGGCCACGTCGCGCGCCAAGCAGATTGAAAAGATCAAGGTCGACGACATCAAGCCGTCCTCGCGCGCCTATCCGTTCGTGCGCTTTGAAGCGGAAAAAAAGCTGCACCGCCTGGCGGTGGAAGTTGAAGGCATCTCCAAAAAGTACGACAAGCAGCTGTTCAAGAATTTTTCCATCATGGTGGAAGCGGGCGAGCGCATTGCGATCATCGGCGCCAACGGCGCGGGCAAGACCACGCTGCTGCGCGCCATCGGCGCCGAGCTGACCGGCATGGCGCTCGACACCGGCCGCGTCAAGTGGGCCGAGAATGCGAACGTCGGCTACATGCCGCAAGACCCGACCGAAGAATTCGCCAGCGGCGCCGTGCTGACCGACTGGATCGGCCAGTGGACCAAGGAAGGTGACGACGACCAGGCCGTGCGCTCTATCCTGGGACGCTTGCTGTTTGGCGGCGACGACGTCAAGAAGTCGGTCAGCGTGCTGTCGGGTGGTGAAAAAGGCCGCATGATGTACGGTAAGCTGATGCTGGGCCGGCACAACGTCATGCTGCTTGACGAGCCGACCAACCACATGGACATGGAGTCGATCGAGTCGCTTAACATCGCGCTCGAAAAGTACACCGGCACGCTGATCTTTGTCTCGCATGACCGCGAATTTGTCTCCTCGCTGGCCAACCGCATCCTGGAAATCAAGGAAGACGGCATCACCGACTTCCGTGGCAATTACGAAGATTACCTGACCAGCCAGGGCATCGAATAATTGTCGGGTTCAGCGTGGTCTCTGCAAACTTTTCGGCCTTGTGAGATAGTATCGTCATGAATATTTTACCGATCAAAAGCGTCGAATACGACCATCCGGTGGACGGCGCAAGCTGCACCGCGCAGGCCTGGGCGCGCGCTCCGGCCACGCCCTCGGCGCAAGAGAAGATCGCGCTCAAGGAGCGCATCAAGCGTTTGCTCAAGGAGCGCGAGGCGGTGCTCGTTGCCCACTATTACGTGGACGGCGACCTGCAGGATCTGGCCGAGGAAACCGGCGGCTGCGTGTCCGACTCGCTGGAAATGGCGCGCTTCGGGCGCGACCATCCGGCCAAAACGCTGGTGGTGGCGGGCGTGCGCTTCATGGGCGAAACGGCCAAGATCCTCAGCCCTGAAAAGACCATCCTCATGCCCGACCTGGACGCGACCTGTTCGCTCGACCTGGGCTGCCCGGCCGACGAATTCGCCGCCTTTTGCGACGCCCATCCCGACCGCACCGTAGTCGTCTACGCCAACACCAGCGCCGCCGTCAAGGCGCGCGCCGACTGGATGGTGACGTCGTCGATTGGCCTGGATATCGTCGCGCACCTGCACGCCGAAGGCAAAAAAATCCTGTGGGCGCCGGACCGCCACCTGGGTTCCTATATCCAGAAAATGACCGGCGCCGACATGCTGCTGTGGCAGGGTTCGTGCCTGGTGCATGACGAATTCAAGGCGGTCGAACTTGAACTGATGATGGCCGAAAATCCAGGCGCCAAAGTACTGGTGCACCCGGAGTCGCCGGCCAACGTGGTGGCCCTGGCCGACGCTGTCGGCTCGACCACGCAGCTGATCAACGCCGCGCAAACGATGGATGCCACCACCTTTATCGTCGCCACCGACAACGGCATTTTGCACAAGATGCGCGCTGCGGCGCCGGGCAAGGTGTTTATCGACGCGCCCACCGCCGGCAACAGTGCGACCTGCAAGAGCTGCGCGCACTGCCCGTGGATGGCGATGAACGGCTTGCAGAACCTGGTCGACGTGCTTGAAAACCTCGACAACGAAATCCATGTCGAGCCGCAGGTGGGGCGCGAGGCCAAGCGCGCCATCGACCGCATGCTGGACTTTGCGGCCGCGAAAAAGGCCAAGGCCTTGCCGACCGGCGAGCTGGCCAAAGAAGGTTCACTGTTTTCTGGAGTTGGTCCTGCATGAGTAATTTGCGCAATCCCTATGCCGACTTTGACGCGGCCCTGCAAACCGCGTTTGACGCCAACCTGCTGGCCGCCTTGCTCGAAGACGTCGGCAACGGCGACCTGACCGGTAAATTGGTACCAAATGACGAGCGGGTACGCGCCCGCGTGATCGTGCGCGAAGACGCGGTACTGTGCGGCGCGCCATGGTTTGAAGGCGTGATGCTCGCACTGGACCGCGATACGGTCGTCGACTGGCAGTATGCCGAAGGCGACATGATGAAAACGGGCAGCGTGGTCTGCACCATCGAAGGCTTGCCGCGCGCCTTGTTGACGGGCGAGCGCAGTGCGCTCAATTTCATGCAGCTGATGTCTGGCGTGGCCACGGCTACGCGCAAGTTTGTCGATGTGGTGGCCGGCACCAAGGCCGCCATCCTGGACACGCGCAAGACGCTGCCGGGTTTACGCCAGGCGCAAAAATACGCGGTGCGCGTGGGCGGCGGACAGAACCAGCGCATGGCGCTGTTCGACGGCATCCTGATCAAGGAAAACCATATTGCGGCTGCCGATGGCGTGAGCAATGCGCTCACGGCTGCTTTTGCGCTCAATGCCGGCGTGCCGGTGCAGATCGAGGTTGAGACGCTGGCGCAGTTGACCGAAGCGCTGGGAGCTGGCGCCAAGTCGGTGCTGCTGGATAATTTTGAGCTGGTGGCCATGCGCGAGGCCGTTGCGATCAATGCGGGACGGGCACTGCTGGAAGCATCAGGTGGTGTCAACCTGGATAGCGTGCGCGCGATTGCCGAGACGGGCGTGGATCGCATTTCGATCGGCAGCCTGACCAAGGATGTGAAGGCGACGGATTTTTCGCTGCGGATTATTGACTGATTGGTTGGCGAGGCGCGGCCAGGTAAAGATTGTAGAAATTACAGCGGGAGGTAGGTCGGATAAGGGGGCCGCCCAGGCCTAGCGCTTATCCGACCTACGCTTCTCGCTGCGGCACGTTCACACCCGCTGCAGCGCGGTCGTATTTGTGAGCATAACTCCAACCTCCTGCGCGAGCACGCTGTGGTTCACGGCTTGGAGCTATTTTTGCTATTCGACTCCCCAGGGCTCTGATCCACATAAATCAGCTTCGACGTATCAAACCCAAGCCCCTTCGCTTTGTCGACCAGGCGCTTTTTCGTCGCGTCGTCCATGGTCGGCGTGCGCGATAAAATCCACAGGTATGACGTATCCGGGCCGCTGATCATCGAATAGCCGTAATTCTGCTGGTCCAGGTCGAACACGATGTACGAGCCATAAAACGGCCCAAAAAACGACACCTTCAGGTAGCCAACGTCCGGCTTCCCGACAAAATACGCCTTTCCCTCGGCTTGCTTCCATTCCGACTTGCCGGCGTTGTAACCCCGGTTGATAACTTTCAGGCCGCCGTCCTCGCGCATGTTGTACTGCGCCGTCACCTGGCTCAAGCCGCGCTCGAAGGAATGGTCCAGGCGCGCGATCTCATACCACGTGCCAAGGTACCTGGCCCCGTCAAAATTATCCACCGGCGTCACGTTCTCCGGCTTGCCCGTACAGCCGGCCAACAACAAAGCCAGCGCCGCCGGCACGATCCATTTCGCCTTCATCGTTATCCTCACGCCTTGTTTTATGTCGCACGATTGTAGCGCAAGGATGCCGAACTGCTACACCCGACTCAAGACGTGCTCCTTCATGGATGGCGTGGGCAAGGCTTGCATGGCGTCAATGCCGCAAACGATATCGTCCGCATCGGCGTAATGCACCATGTGACCCTGGCCGGGCGCCAGTCGCAGGCTGCTTTGCGGCAGCGCGTCGTGCAGGCGCCCGGCGTTATGGCCGGCGCTTGCAATTTTGTCTTCGTTGCCGGCGACGATCATCACCGGCATCTTGAGCTCTGCATAGCGCCGGCTGAGCACCAGCGCCGAAGGCACCATCAGCGCGCTTTCCGCGGCGCTGGCGCGCAGTTGCGACGGGCGCAGCATCATCCAGACGGGCAATTCGCGAAAGCTGTCAGGCACGGCAACGGGACTGAAGATGCGCTTAACCAGCGCCGGCCAGATCATGCGGCCGATCAGGGGCGCCACTGTAAAGCGCAGCAAGTCGCCGACGATGGGGATGGCCGGGGGCGCACTCATGGGCGCATCAAGGCGCAGGCTGGGGTAGTAGTAGCCCGAGAGCAGCACCAGGCTGCGCACGTCGTCGGGGAAGTCGAGCGCCATCGACAGCGCCACCAGCGTGCCCCACGAATGGCCCAGCACGATGGGTTGCTCCACGCCCATCTGCTGCAGGGCGTTGTGAATCAGCTTGGCCTGCGCAGCCGGGGTCCAGAGCGTGGTGCGCGGGCGCTCGCTGTAGCCGTAGCCGGGGCGATCGAATGCGATCACCCGGTACTTGCCGGCCGCTTCGTCGAGCAGGCCGCTGGTGTCGAAATCGTTGGCGAGGATCCCGTTGCCGTGCAGCATGACCACCACCTGCCCGCTGCCTTTTTCAAGGTAATGCAGGCGCACGCCGTCAACGTCGATGAATTGGCCCTTGGGGGGATTGTCTGCTTCCGCCTCCTGCGCCTTGCTGCGCACATACAGGAACGACGCGGCCAGCCCGGCGGCGGCCAGCAGGGCCGGCGGCCCCCATTGCCCGAGCCGGATGGTCTTGGTGGGGTACTGCGTGATTTGATAGGCCATTGCGGTTCTCCCTCGCACTCGATAATAAGGTGTGACCGGCGCCAGGGACCTTAGTTCAGCAGTTGCACCAGCGCTGGCAGAACCTGCTCGGCAGAATCCGCGATTTTGAGCGCCAGCAACTCGTCGGCGCGCGTCTTGCCCAGGTTGACCGCGGCTATCGGCTTGCCTGTCTGCGCGGCCATGCGGCAAAAGCGAAAGCCGGAAAACACCGTCAGCGAGGAGCCCACCACCAGCAGCGCGTCGGCGTCGTCCATCTGGGCCAGCGCGCGCGCGCTGCGATCGGCCGGCACCCCGTCGCCAAAAAAGACGACATCGGGCTTGAGCATGCCGCCGCAGTCCACGCACCAGGGGATGTTGAAGCCCTCCAGCGAGGCCGGTTCATGCTGGGCGTCGCCGTCGGGCGCGGCCGGGGCGGCAATGCCGGCCAACCCTGGATTGGCGTCCACCAGCTGGCCTTGCACGAAGGCGCGCGCGAACACGGCGCGGCAGTCCAGACAGACCACCTGGTGAATGCTGCCGTGCAGTTCAAGCACATGGAAACTGCCGGCTTGCTGGTGCAGCCCATCGACATTTTGCGTCATCAGCTCGCCAATATGGCCCGCCGCGCCAAGTTGCGCCAGCGCGCGGTGGCCGGCATTCGGCTCGGCGCGCGCCAGCGTGGGGTAACCGGCCATGCTGCGCGCCCAGTAACGGCGGCGCACGGCGTCGAGCTTGCGAAATTGATGGCCTTGCATCGGTGCCTGGCCGCGCCGCACGCCATCTTTGTCGCGGTAGTCGGGAATGCCGGATGCGGTGCTCATGCCCGCGCCGGTCAGCACCAGCACGCGCCGGTGGCGTTCGAGGAAGTCGGCAAGTTGCGAAAGCGACGCGGTCATGCGCTGATTTTATGCGATCTGCGGGTGGAAAGCACGATGCCCCCGACAATGAGGACAAAGGCGACGACATGGTAAAGACGCGGCAGCTCGCCTAAAAACAGCGCCGACAGGAGCGCCGTAAACAACGGCGTGAGGTTGACGAACAAGGCGCCGGTGGCCGGGCCGGCGCGCTGCACTCCCGCGCCCCAGCAGCGAAACGCGATCACGGCCGGGCCGCTGGCCACAAACAGCAGCGCGGCCACGACCGGCCAGCTCCAGGCAATGGGAGCCGCGCCCAGCGCATGCTCGCCGGCGGCAAAGGCGCCCGACCAGAGCACGCCGTAGACGACTTGGGCCAGCAGGAAAGCGGCCCAGTCGGCGCGTTCGGCGGGCGGGTCTTTCGGCTGGGTCAGCAGCCAGCTGTAGAACGACCAGGCGATGGTGGCCAGGATCATGTAGGCGTCGCCCGGCACCAGGCGCATGGCCAGCAGCACGTCCAGTTGGCCGCGGCACAGCACCAGCAGCACGCCGGCCAGCGACAGTGCGGCGCTGGCCAGCTGCTTGCGCGTGGCGGGCACGCCAAAGCACAGGGCGCCGACCAGCATCATCCAGACTGGCATGCCGGCGGCGACCAAAGTGACGTTGATGGGGGTGGAGCTTTGCAGCGCCAGGTACTGCAGGGAGTTGTACAGGCCAACCCCGAGCAGGCCCAGTAGCGCGTAGCGGCGCCAGTTGGACAACAGGCCCGAATCCTGGCGCAACAGGCGCCGGCCCAGCGGCAGCAGGATCAACAGCGCAATGCTCCAGCGTAGCAGGTTGAGCGTCATCGGCGGCACGGCCGTGCGCACCAGGCGCCCGACAATGGCGTTGCCAGCCCACAGCAGCGGCGGGATGGTGAGCAAGGTGATGGTGGAAGGGGAGAGGCGCTCTGTCATGCGGGGCAGTGGTTGGATGCAGCGTCCGCGCGCGGGCGCGCGGACCGTGGGTTTTACCTGCGCGGCGGCGTCAGTACGCTGGGCAGCGCCTTGGGCAGCGTGTTTGGATAGTCGCGGCTGAAATGCAGGCCGCGGCTTTCGCGCCGGCTCAATGCGCTGTTGACGATCAGCGAGGCCACGTCAACCAGGTTGCGCAACTCCAGCAGGTCATGCGTGATGCGGAAATTACGGTAGTACTCGTCGATCTCTTCCTTGAGCAGCGCGATGCGGTGCTGGGCGCGCTCGAGGCGCTTGTTGGTGCGCACGATACCCACGTAATTCCACATGAAGCGGCGCAGTTCGTCCCAGTTGTGCGCGATGACCACTTCCTCGTCGGCGTTGGTGACCCGGCTTTCATCCCAGGCCGGCAGCGCAGGGATGTCCTTGCGCGGCATGGCCGCGATTTCGAGCGCGCAGGCGCGCCCCACGACCAGGCATTCGAGCAGCGAATTGCTGGCCAGGCGGTTGGCGCCGTGCAGGCCGGTGCAGGCCACTTCGCCCACCGCATACAGGCCCGGCACGTCGGTGCTGCCGGCCAGGTCGGTGACCACGCCGCCGCAGGTAAAGTGCACCGCCGGCACCACGGGAATCGGCTCGGTGGTGATGTCGATGCCCAGTTCCAGGCAGCGCGCATAGATGGTCGGGAAGTGCTCCATTAAAAATTCAGGACTCTGGTGGCTGATGTCGAGGTTGACATAATCGAGCCCGCGTTTTTTCATCTCGAAGTCGATCGCGCGCGCCACCACGTCGCGCGGGGCCAGTTCGCCGCGCTCGTCGTACATCGGCATGAAGCGGGTGCCGGCCGCCGCTCCCGCTTCGGGCGGCAGCTTGAGCAGGCCACCTTCCCCGCGGATCGCTTCGGTGATCAGGAACGACTTGGCGTACGGGTGGTACAGGCAGGTGGGGTGGAACTGGATGAATTCCATGTTCGACACCCGGCAACCGGCGCGCCATGCCATGGCGATGCCGTCGCCGGTGGCGGTGTCGGGGTTGGTGGTATACAAATAGACCTTGCCGGCGCCGCCCGTGGCCAGCACGGTGTGCTCGGCTTCAAAGGTGAGTACCTGGCCGGTTTTTTCATCCTGCACGTACAGGCCGTAGCAATGCGGCTGGCTCGGATTGCTGGACGCGGGATGGGTCACTTTGCCCGACAGTTTGTCGCTGGTGATGACGTCGATCGCGCAGTGCTGTTCAAAGATGGTGATGTTCGGGTGGGCGCGCACCTTTTGCTCGAGCGTGACCTGGACTGCGTGGCCGGTGGCGTCGGCCGCGTGGATGATGCGCCGCTCGCTATGGCCCCCTTCGCGCGTCAGGTGAAACCCGAGTTCCGCGGTGGCGTCGCGGGTGAACGGCACGCCTTGTTCGATCAGCCATTCGATCGCTTCGCGCCCGTGTTCGATGATGAAGCGGGTGGCCGCTTCGTCGCACAGGCCGCCGCCCGCAACCAGCGTGTCGTCGATGTGCTTTTGGTGCGTGTCGCCCGAATCGAGCACCGCGGCGATGCCGCCCTGGGCCCAGTTGCTGGCGCCGTCGAGCAGGGCGCGCTTGGAGATGATGGCAACGGTGCGCGTCTGCGCCAGATGGAGGGCGACCGAGAGGCCGGCAAGGCCACTGCCGACGATAGCGACGTCAAATTTCATGATGGGCAAGTAATTTATAGCGGAAGCTCCACTATAGACCATTTGCCAATCGCACGTCTGGCCTTGAGGAAACACCAAATTAATCTTGTCCGCAGTCAATGCCCGTTGTGTCCTTCTGCGCCACACTGCAAGAGCCATGTTCGAACCCCTTGCCATTGGAGCGCCGTGATACGGATCTTTAATCATTACGTGTCCAAAATGGCATTCATCCTGCTGCTGCTCGAGCTGGTGATGCTGCTGGGGACCGTCAGCGTCGCGTCGGCGATCTGGGTTTCCGACGGCCAGGGTCACTTTCGCACCGATAATTTGTACCTCTCCTCGCTCACTTTCGCGCTCGTCATCATTTTTAGCATGAGCGCGCTCGGCATGTACCAGCACAGCGCGCGCGAAGGCATGCGCACCACGCTGTTTCGGATCATGCCTTCATTTGCACTCGGCTTTGCGCTGCTCAGCGCCCTGATCGCGGTACGCCCCGACATGTACATCGGGCGCGGCATGAGCAGCGCGATTTTTGCATTGGGCGCCACCGGCGTCGTTCTCACGCGCCTGGTGGTGTTCAAGTCGGCCGAGTCGGCGCTGCTCGAGGCGCGCCTGATCTTCATCGGCAGCGGCGAGATGGCGCGCGAATGCCTGGACCTGGCCTGCAGCAAATTCGGTTTTCATCAGTTCAAGGTGGTCGGCTGCGTGGTCGTCGATGGCGAGCCAAGCTGCGTGCCCGACTCTTATCTGCTGCCGATGGGCGAGTCGCTGTTGATGATGGCGCAAAAATACGAGGCCAGCGAAATCGTCGTCACGCTGGGCGAGCGGCGCAGCCGTGCCTTTCCGAACGAAGAGCTGCTCGCGTGCGCGCTGCGCGGCGTGCGCGTGATCGACGCGGCCACGTTTTTCGAGCGCGAGGCATGCCAGATCCGGCTCGATTCGCTGCAGCCGAGCTATCTGATTTTTGGCGGCGGCTTCGACCAGAGTTTTTATCGGGCCAGCGTCAAGCGCATCTTCGACCTGGTGGCCAGCGTGGCCGTCAGCGTGGCCAGCCTGCCGGTGCTGCTGCTGGCCGCCGCCGCCATCGCGCTCGACGACGGCGGCCCGATCTTTTACCAGCAGGAGCGGGTGGGGCGGCACGGGCGCATCTTCAAGGTGCTCAAGTTTCGCAGCATGCGCAAGAACGCCGAAGAGGGCGTGCCCACCTGGGCCGCCGAGAACGATCCGCGCGTCACGCGCGTCGGGCGCATCCTGCGCCTGCTGCGCATCGATGAACTGCCGCAGATGATCAATGTGTTCAAGGGCGAAATGAGCTTTGTCGGGCCGCGCCCCGAGCGCGCCTATTTTGTCGATCAGCTGATCGCGGAAGTCCCGTATTACAACGTCAGGCATGGCATCAAGCCCGGCGTGACGGGTCTGGCGCAGGTGCGCTACCAGTACGGCGCTTCGCTCGAAGACGCGGTCCAGAAGCTGCAGTACGACCTGTACTACGTCAAGAACAACAGCCTGTTCCTCGATCTTTTGATCCTGATCGATACGGTGCAGGTGGTCTTGACGGGCAAGGGCAGCCGCTAACTGATTATTCAAGGAGTCTGGCATGGGCAAGAAAAAACTGTTGATCGTGGAAGACGACAAGGGCCTGCAAAAGCAGCTGCGCTGGAGCTTCGACGCCTACGAAGTGATCATCGCCGACGACCGCGAGAGCGCCCTGGCGCAGCTGCGGCGCCATGCGCCGGCGGTGGTGACGATGGACCTGGGCTTGCCGCCCGATCCGGACGGCGCCTCCGAAGGCCTGGCCACGCTGGCCCAGGTGCTGGCGGCGGCGCCGGGCACCAAGGTGATCGTCTTGTCGGGCAACCAGGAGCGCGCCAACGCGCTCAAGGCGGTGGCGATGGGCGCCTACGACTTCCACCAGAAGCCGTGCGAGCCGGAACTGCTCAAACTGGTGGTGGAGCGCGCCTTTGTGCTGCATGCCATGCAGGAGGAAAATGCGCGCATGCTGCAGATCCAGGCTGATTCGCCGCTGGCCGGCATTGTCAGCCGCGACCCGGCCATCCTCAAGCTGTGCCGCAACGTGGAAAAGCTGGCGCCGTCGTCGGCGACCGTCATGCTGCTGGGCGACTCGGGCAGCGGCAAGGAACTGTTCGCGCGCGCGCTGCACCAATTGAGCGCGCGCAGCGAACACCGTTTCGTGGCGATCAACTGCGCGGCCATTCCCGCCGATCTGCTGGAAAGTGAACTGTTCGGGCATGAGAAGGGCGCCTTTACCGGCGCCGGCCAGCAAACGCTGGGCAAGATCGAAATGGCGCAGGGCGGCACGTTTTTCCTCGACGAGATCGGCGACATGGCGATGGCGCTGCAGGCCAAGCTGCTGCGCTTTGTGCAGGAGCGCGTGATCGAGCGCATCGGCGGGCGGGTGGAAATTGCCATCGACGCGCGCATCGTGTGCGCCACCCACCAGGACTTGAAAGCGCTGGTGCGCGAGGGGCGCTTTCGCGAAGACCTGTACTACCGGCTCAGTGAAATCGTGCTGCCGATTCCGCCGCTGCGCGAGCGCGTGGGCGACGCCATTTTGCTCGCGCATCACTTTAAAAACCGGTCCTGCGTGGCCGAAGGGCGCGCTACGCTCAGCTTTGCCGACGACGCGCTGATCGCCATCGAGCAGCATGGCTGGCCGGGCAATGTGCGGGAACTGGAAAACTGCATCAAGCGCGCGGTGATCATGTGCGACGGGCCGCAGATCAGCGCGGCCGACCTGGGCCTGGCCAGCGCGCAGCAGTTCGACGCCCCGGTCAACCTGCGCCAGGCGCGCGATGCGGCCGAGTACAAGGTGATGGTCCTGGCGCTGGCGCGCGCCGACGGTTCGATCGTGAAGGCGGCCGAGCTGCTCGGCGTGAGCCGCCCGACGCTGTACGACCTGATGCACCATCACGGGATCAGGATCGCACCTTGAGCGTGCAGCGGACAGCTTACCAGGACACGATCCAGTTGGCCGACAGTTCGGCCACTTCGTCGCGCCATTCGCGGCTGGCGAAGGTGTGGTTGGCGCCGGCGATCGTGACGCGGCGGCAGGCGGTGTCGTTGCGCTCCATCAGGTCGACAAATTCGCGCCCAATGGTGTCGGCGCCGCCGACGACCACCAGCGCGGCGCCGTCGAAGCAGGCCAGGCTGGCGATGATGCGCTGCGGGAGCGGCATGTCGGTGTCGACCGCGACCGCATGGCGGCTGCCGACTTTTTTCCAGAAGCCGATTTCGCCAAAGCGCGAGAGCAACTGCGGCAGCAGCGGCCCCTGGGGCGCCCCGCCCGCGCCGCCCGCCCACGGGTTGAGCAGCACCAGGCCGCGCACCCGCGCATCGGTGTGCGCGTACAGCGCGGCGGCGGTGGCGCCGTCGCCCAGACCCCACAAAACTACTTCGTGCAGTTCGGGCATCTGCATAAAAAATTCCTTGATCGCGGCGCGGATATCGTCGTCGATGGCGCCAAAGGCGCGCGCTTCGCCTTCGCTGTCGCCCATGCCGCGGTAGTCGAAGCGCATCACGGGAATGCCGCGCGGGGCAAGCAGGCGCGCCATGAGCGCGTAGTGGCGGTGGCTGCCAACCCGGTATTGCGGGCCGCCCGAGACGACCAGCACGCCGCGCCCGATGGGGCGTTCGGGCACGTCGATGATGCCGACCAGGGAGCTGGCCTGGCAGGTGAACTGGAGCGCGCGCTGTTCAGTATTCATGGCGTGGGCAGGGCAAAGGCAGCGCTGGTGGCGTCGAGCAGCGCGTCGCACTCGGCGAACTGGCCGCTCCAGAAAGGCAAGCCTTCAAGAGCCTGGAAGTGCAGCGTGATGCCGCGCTCGGCCCAGCGCTCCTGCAGGCGCGCCGCGCGCGCGGCCAGCCTGACCGGCGCCGGAATGCCGCTTGCGAACCAGTGCACGGTGCACGCGGGCAGCGCGAGCGCGGCGGCGTCGCAGGCGTCGATCGCCTGGGCCAGCGGCGCGGCCAGCTCGTAGCCGTCCACTTCGAACAGGCCGCGCGCCACCAGTTCGCTGCGCAGCGCCGCGCTGGTGGGTGCGCGCGGCGCGTCGGCCGGCACGGCGCGCTGGCGCAGGAACTGGTTGACGCAGGTGCGCCCGTTGAGGAAGGGCTGCCACAGGATCACGCCGTCCACGGGCGAGGTGACGGCGTAGTCGAGCGCCAGCAGGCCGCCCAGGCGCAAGCCCCAGACGTGCATCGGCCCGCTGCTGCGTTCGGCCAGCCAGGCGCGCGCGGTGTCAAGGTCGCGCTTCCACAGCTCCCAGCGCGCGGCGTTGAAGTCGCCGCAGCTGTCGCCGCAGCCGAACAGGTCGATCTGCAGCACGGCAAAGCCCATGGCGGCAAAGCGGCGCGACATCAGGGCGGCCATGCGCCGCGAGCGGTTGAGCTCTTCGGCGAACGGGTGCACGTAGAGGATGGCGCCGCGCGCCGGCACTTGCGGGGCGGGCGCGTGATACAGGCTGAAGCGGGTGCCTGGATCGGCGTCGAAGAAAAACGGTTCCACGCGGGGCGCGGAGGGCATCGGGGCGTTCATGCTGTACCTTCTCCTGCACGGGCCCGGCCAAGACCGGTACCCGAAAAATGGCGGTGCGGCTGGCGCGGCAACACGCCGCCACCCGCGTTCAAGGAACGATATCCTTAATACATAACAATTAGATACCTGTGATAACAGCGTGACATTGACAGCGCGCAAGGGCTTCTGCAGCGCTCTTCATTGAGCTATATCAAGGGTTGATGTGCGCTTTGTCCCAATCATGATCTTTTCCCCGCAGTCATAGGAGGAGGAATATGGCGACGCTACTGCACGACCTGATCATGGATGTCGCATGGAAGCAGCCGCAGCAGCTTGCCGTGCGCTGCGAGCAAAGCCGTCTTACCTATGGCCAGCTGGCACAGGGCGTCGAGCGCGCGGCGCGAGCTTTCCTGTCGCTCGGTTTGAAGCGGGACGAGCGGGTCGCGGTCCTGCTCGACAAGCGGGCCGAAGCGCTGCTGGCTATGTTCGGCGCGCTCGGCGCCGGCGCCGCCTTCGTGCCGGTCGATCCCATGCTCAAAAGCGAACAGGCGGGCCTGGTGCTGCGCGACAGCGGAGCGCGCATGCTGGTGACAACGCCGACCCGGCGCCTGGCATTGAGCCACGCACTGGCGCGCTGCCCGGATTTGCGCTGCGTGCTGCAAACCGGGGCTGCGGGGGCGGCCGTGCCGGGCCTGGCCGTGTTCGGGTGGGACGATTGCCTGCGCCACGCCGCACCGCTGGCAGCTGCGCGCGGTGCGGACACCGGCATGGCGGCGCTGGTATACAGTTGCGGCTCCAGTGGCAAGCCGCGCGCGACAATGCTGTCCCACCGCAGCGTGCTCGAGGGCGCTGCCAGGCTGGGCGAGATGCTGGGCCGGCAGGCGCAGCAAGCCGACCTGTGCCTGCTGCCGCTGTCTTGCGCGAGCGCCCTTGGCTTTCTGGCTTGCAGCTTCGGTTGCGCCGGGACCGCGCTGCTCGTCAACGACATTCCCGCGCGCGAGGTGCCACAGTTGGCCGGACGCGAAGGCGTGACGATGGTGGCGGCCGCGCCGTGGCTGTGGATGCAGGCGGCCGCGCTCGACTGGCACGGCGCGCAGGCGCTGCGCAACATCATCAGCGTGGGCGGCGTGCTGCCGCGCCCGACCCTGGACGCGCTGCGCCGCCACTTGCCGCAGACCGAGACATGGCTGTTGCCGGGGCGGTTGGCGGGCACGGCGGGGGAAGGCGAGCATGCAGCGCTGACGCAGCATCCCGGCGCGCGCAGCGAGCAATACAAATGAGTGAATTGAGCCCGGCATGGGGAGCGGCTTGCCCGCTTCAAGCGGCGCTGAGCAGGTTGCTGCCCATGCGCAGTAAAAAGCCGCCGCTGCTGCGGTCCCAAGGCGTAAAGCGCGGCAATTCATACGGGTCGCAATCGGCGCGCGCGGCGCCGCTGGCGGTGGTCACGGCGGCGTCGAAGCCGGCCGAGCGCAGCATGTTGGCGTGGCGTTTTTCAAAGTCTTCGCCCGGTTTGCCGTTCGGATAGGCAAACAGGCGCACCGGTGCCTGCACGATTTCTTCCAGCCGGGCGCGGCCATTGCCAATTTCGGCGCGCGCTTCCGCGTTCGACAGCGTGGCCAGCGAATGCTGGTTGACGGTGTGACCGCCGATATCCATGCCGGCCCGGTGCAGGGCGATCAACTGGTCGGAACTGAGCATGGTGGGCGTGGTGCGGCGCGCCATCGCATGCACCCGCTCGAGCCGTTCGACGGGCGGCAGCGTGCCGAGCGCGGCGAGCAGCATGTCGATCACGGCGCGCCGGCGCACGGGGCACGCCACATCGTAGGCGCCAAAGCCGCAGCGCGCCAGGTTCAGGCGCGGGCCGGGCGCATTGCGCACCAGTTCGATGACGGCGTCGGTCCAGCTGTAGCCGCCGTCGAGGTAGCCGGTGGCGACGAAAAACGTGGCTGGCAGGCCGAAGCGCTGCAGCAGTGGCAGTGCGACGTCGGCGTGGTCGGCGTAGCCACCATCGAAGGTGATGCAGGCCGCGCGCGAAGGCAGGGAACGTTCCTTCAGGCGGCGCACGGCTTGCTCGAGCGGCAACACCTGGAACCAGCGCCGCAGCAAGCGCAAATGCTGGGCGAAGCGGTCCGCCTCGATAATGTCGGGAAATAGTGGGTCCGGGCGCGCGATTACGCGCCGGTACATCAGGATCGAGAGCGGTACTTGCATGGCGTGGCCTGTCGTGACGTGGTGCCGGCGGTTCTGGCGGGAAAGTCTTGATTCCTGTCAAGAATGAAGAACGGGGCGTCGGTACACTTAATTCTTATGTTGAGGCAATATTAGACCGGCGCGGCGGCACGGCTGTTGAGCGTTCTCATGTTGGCCCGACATGCATCCGGGGCGCCCCCGACCGTGGCGCGAACGACAGTGCAGCTGCGGAGGCTTTCATGCGTATCGGTATTCTTTCCTATCCCATGCTGTTCCAGCGCGACGCCGCGCTGCAGGTCCAGGTACGCGAAACGACGCGCGCGCTCAATGCACTCCAGCAAGTCGACGGCAACGCGCTGACGGTGGAGCTGGTGGGCGCCGACCCCACCCACCTTGACAGCTACGATCTGATCCACGTCTTTTCCGCCAGCGGCGGCAACCATCGCATCGTCGAAGCGGCGGCCGAACTGGGCGTGCCGGTGGTGCTCTCGCCCCTCATTTCGGCCGGCTGGGACCGCAGCTGCGGCGAGCATGCGCGCCTGGCCGATCACAAGATGGGCAAGCAGACCGCCTGGTCGGTGCAAAGTACTTACGCGCAGACCCGGCGTTCGCTGCAATTGGCCAGCGCCGTCGTGGCGCTGGGCGAAAATGAAAAGAAAGCGATCGAAGAAGGCTTTTTGATCGACAGCGCCAAGATTCGCGTGTTTCCGAACGGTGTAAGCGCGCATTTGTTCGACGCCGACGGCGATCTGTTTCGTCTGCGCACCGGCATTGCCGGCCCGTTCGTGCTGATGGCCGGCGCCATCTCGCCCTACCAGAACCAGCTTGGCATGGCTCAGGTGCTCGCCGAGCTGGCCTTGCCGTTCGTATTGCTGGGCGAAGCGCGCGAGCGCGACCAGGACTATTTGCGCCAGCTGCGCGCGGTGCGCGGCGTGACCTGCCTGGGCGGCTTGAAACACGACCCCAACATGCTGGCCAGCGCCTACGCGGCCGCGTCGGTGCTGGTGTTGCCATGCCAGGGCGACGGCTGCGCGCGCACGGTGTTCGATACGCTGGCCGCCGGTACTCCCGTGGTGATGAGCTCGTCGAGCGTGCTGGACTTGCCCGAAGGCGGCTTTGCGCTGCGTCAAGTGGCATGGAGCGATGCTGCCGCGCAAAAGCAGGCCCTGCTGGAATTGATCGCCGCGCCGCCGGCACGCTCCAGCGTGCGCGACCTGGTGCGCCCTTACACCTGGGAGCGCGCCGCCGGGCAACTGGCCGCCTGTTATGCCGGTCTTGTCGACAGCAAGGCGGTGGCGTTGTGAGTCAGGTCCGTGCAAGCAGCCGGCCCGGCGGCGCCGTCACGCCGGTGGTGTGTTTTGCCCCCCCTGGCACGGTGAGGCTTGGCCCGTCAAAGCGTCGTATACGGCCGTGTAACCGCGCGCCATTTCAGGCAGGCTGTAGCGCGCGATGACCTGGCTGCGCGCCCGCATGCCGTGGCGCGCGCCCATTTCCGGAATGCGACAATAATCGGCGATCGCGGCGGCCATCAGGTCGGGCGTGCGCGGCGGCACCAAGATACCGGTAAATCCCGAATGCACCAGCACCGGATTGCCGCCCACGGCAGTGGCTACCACCGGCAACCCTGTCGCCATCGCTTCGAGGATGGTGTTGGAGCTGCCTTCGGCCAGCGACGGCAGGACGAACAGGTCCATGGCGCGCAGCATCTGCGCGATGTCGGTGCGCTCGCCCGGCAACCAGGCGCGGTGGGCGGCGCCGGCGCGCACCAGCATGTCGAGGCAGGCGGCGCGTTGCGGGCCGTCGCCGATGATTAACAGACGCATGCGCTGGTGCGCCGGATGGGGCGACGCGATCAGGCGCAGGAAGGCTTCAACTAGCGTCGGATAATCTTTCACCTCATCCATGCGACCGACACTGCCAATCACAAAGGCATTGTCCTGCATGAAGCCGGCCGGGCCGACCGACGCCGGGGGACCCAGGCGCGGGTGGAATTGGACGCTGTCAACGCCATTTGAAATTTGCGAGACCCGCTCGGGCTCGGCGCCCACACTGTCGATCAGCCATTCCTCCAGGTCGCTGCTGACGGCAATGAAGTGGCCGATGAGCGGGCGCAACAGCAAACGCAGCAAGCGGTACTTGAGGCGCTTGCCGTACAGGTCGCTCATGTCGCGCCCGTGTTCGCCGTGCACGCGCAGCTTGACGCCGGCCAGCGCGGCCACCAGCTGGCCTTCGATACCGCACAGGTTCCGCGTGTGGATCAGGTCAGGCTGCAAGGCGCGCAGGGTGCGGAACATGCGCAGGTAGTGGCCAAAATCTTTGCCTTCGCGCTTGTTCAAGCTGATGATTTCCACCCCGCGCGACTTGATGTGGGCGTGGTACGCGGAATAATCTTTCAGGCAGACAATCGCGTGCCGGTAGCGCTCGGCGGGCATGTGGCGGATCAGGTTGATGAGCCCGTTTTCGAGGCCGCCGACGTCAAGCTGCTGGACCAGATGCAC
This sequence comes from Massilia sp. TSP1-1-2, assembly GCF_049896185.1. NCBI lineage: Bacteria > Pseudomonadati > Pseudomonadota > Betaproteobacteria > Burkholderiales > Oxalobacteraceae > Massilia > Massilia sp. TSP1-1-2. The sequence continues at coordinate 28,979 of NZ_JAFCTU010000025.1, read as the reverse complement.
GATCAGGCGCGGCTGTTCTGAGACTGTCATGGTGTCACTCCGAGTGAAAGACGGCGCTGCGGGAGGGCCGCGCCCGATGAATCCTGTGCCGATGCGTGCCTGCCGTTCAGTCGTAGTAGCCGTGGTAGTCGCCGGCAAAGGCGCGCGCCTTGTTGCAGATCAAGTCCACGCGCGGGCAGTTGTCCAGACGCCGCAATGCTTCGCGCACTTCGCGCTGGGTCGTCGTTTCCGCCTCGATGACCATGACGACCTGGCCCATTTGCGCTGCCAGCACGCTCGCTTCCGAGGTCAGCAGCAGGGGCGGCGAATCGAAGATGACGATGCGCTCGGGGTAGCGCGTGGCGATCTCGTCGAGCAGGGCGCTCATTGTCTGGCTGGCCAGCAGTTCGGTGGCATGCTTGTTGTTGCGCCCCGCTGGCAGCAGGCTGAGCGTGGGAATATTGGTGCGCAAAATGACGTCGGCCAGGCCGGTGGTGTCGTCGAGCAGCACATCCATCAGCCCGGGCGCGGCCGGCACGCCCAGCACCCGCAGCACCGAGGGCCGGGCCACGTCGGCGTCGACCAGCAGCACCGTGTGGTCTTTTTCCATGGCAATGCTCATGGCCAGGTTGACGGCGCAATGGGTCTTTCCTTCGCCCGGCAAGGCGCTGGTGACAACGATCAGGTTGCCGTTTTTCAGGCCGCTGCTGATCGCCCCTTGCGCGTTGCGCAATAATGGGCGCTTGATGATACGAAAATCTTCGGCGGCGTTGGTGCGCCCGGCGTCGTGGGTGACCATGCCCATCTGGTGCAAGCGCGCCAGGTTGATGTCGACGTAACGCAAGTGGTCGGGTTCGCCCGGCGCCACCAGTTGCAACGAGGCGCTCGCTTGGGGCCCGGGAATGTCCATAATGTACCTCGGCGCTTAAGTAATGATGAGGGAAGATGCCAGCACGCTGCCGTACACCAGCAGCAGCGTGGAAAATGACAGGCCGAGCAGGTACTGGCCGCGGCGGCGGCGGCGCTGCTCGGCTGCGGTCCAGTTCATCGACACGGTACCGAGCACGTTGAGCCCGGTCAGCTCGCGCATCATGCCCGGGCCGGCGAAGGTGGGCCGGGCTTGGCTGATCAGGAGGGCGGCAAAGGCGCCCGCGCCCAGTGCGGCCAGCATGACCATCGAGTACAGGAAGGGGCGGTTGGGGCCGGACGGGGTGACCGGCAACGTAGGCGGATCAATGATCTTGAACGTCATCATTTCGGTGGTGGAACTCAGTTCGCCCGACAGCTTGGCCGCCTCGCGCTTGCTGATCAGCTTTTGATAGTTGTCTTTGTTGATCTCGTAGTCGCGGTTGAGCTGGGACAATTGCGACTCCACTTCGGGCACCGCGCGGCTTTGCTCTTCAAGGCGGGCATGGCGCGCGCTGTATTCGAGCACCCGCACGCGGATAGCCGCGATCCGGGCGTCGGCCTCGGTCAGCGCCACCTTGAGCTGCTGTAGCATGGGACTGTAGTTGCGGCCCGGGTCGCTGTCGGACAGCGGATGCCGGCTTTCCTCGACCTTGCGCGCTTCGAGCTGGCCGAGCAGGCGGCGGGCGGCGACGATGTCGGGATGCTGCTCCGTGTATTGCAGGCGCAGCATGTCGAGATTCTTGTTGACCGTGTCGATGCGGGCGTCGAGCTCTGGATTATTGATGCGCACCTTGCCGCCACGCTTGGGGGCGTCGCCGCGGATCTGGGCAGCGATGGCCTGGCGCGTCTGTTCGGCCTCGGCCAGTTCGAGGCGCGCCGTGCCGAGCGCGTCGGCAGCTGCAGCGAGCTGGGCGCTGTAATCGGCGCCCAGGCGCGGCAACAGCCCGGCGTTGCGCAGCTTGAATTGCTTGACCGAGTTCTCGGCCGCCACCAGGCGCTGCTCGTAGCTGTTGATTTGTTCGTCGATGAACTGGACAGCCTGCTGCGAATCGTTCTTCTTGCCCTTGAAACTGCCTTCGACAAAGATGGTCAGCAGCGACTGCACCACGTCGCGCACCAGCTTGGGGTTCTTGTTGGCGTAGCTGATGGTGTAGATGTCGTGGGTGTTAGTGCCGGTAATCTTGATATTGGCCATGAGCTGGGCGACCAACTCCTCCTTTTGGCGCGGCGTCGTCGCCTGCACGTCCATGTCGGTCATGCGCATGATGCGCTCAAGATTGGGTCGGCTGAGCAGCGTACGGCTCATGATCGACACTTGTTCTTCGACATTGGGCATGCTGGTCATGCCGGCCAACAGGGGTTTCAGGATGCTTTGCGTGTCCACATACACGCGCGCGCTGGTCTGGTAGTCGTTGGGCAGCGTGAAGACGGTTGCCCAGCCGGCCACGGCAACCATCCACATGATGGCGATCGCGTACCAGCGGTGTTTCCAGATGCCGCGCACGTGTGAAAGCAACTGGCTGATGAGGTCCTCCATATCGTGCGGTTCTCCGTTTGTCATGCAGCGGTTCGAAGCGCGAAGGGACTTCGCTACCCATCCGATTATATGGCCGTAGAAACCAGGAAATATTGCTAGTCACGGGGCCGTTGATTACCGTCAAAAGGCTTTTTCCTCGACCACGGCGCAGCGTTCGCCAAGAAAAAAATCCCGGACAGTGCGCGCCCTGGCCGGGTGAAAATGCCTACTGGCTGGCAGTGGCATCAGGGCTTCCAGCGGCAATCTGGCGCTCGCATCCCCAGCAGGCCCAAACCGCAACACGGAATCGAACGCCCTGGCGTGGCCACGTCCGCTTGGGCCACGATGTCGTCAGATACCCCGTCCACGCACAGCGCGGACGGGTACTGCTCACTGCGCGCTTAGGCGCTGCGGCGGCGCTTGAAGGCCGTCATGCCCAGCAAGCCTAGGCCGAAGATGGCCAAGGTGCCAGGTTCAGGCACGCTTGCGCCCTGCAGCGCATTGGCCAGCGTGTTGTGCTGCACCGTCAGCTGATAGGTGTCCTCGCCGTTGAGCAGCGGGGTGGTGGTGGTGAAAAAGCCGCTGCCGGGGTTGTAGGTGGACAGGCCGGCAAAGGTGCCGGTGCGGCTGACGTTGGCGTCGCCATTGAGCGCGCCCGGCTGGTAGGACAGTACCAGCGCGCCTGTGGTCAGATTGACAATATTCAAGCTCCACGACAAACGTGCGATGGCGTTGGTGACGGGGCCGGCGGTGGTGTAGGCCTGGGTGAACGGGGTGGCGTCAAAGGCGAACGTCATGGTGTCGGCGTCGCCCATGGTGAAACTGAACGTGGTCGAGGTGCCAACGTCGGAGTCGCCCGAAGCGGAGCCTGCCGATTGCAGCGAAGCGTCGGCGCGCGTTTGCGCGGTAGCGCCGGCAGGCCGACCGCCAACGGCGATGGCGCTGCCGGTCAGGAACTGGTCGGCGTAGCCGAAAGTGCCCGGCACCGGTGGCGGCGAGGGAAACGGGGTGTAGTCGTTTTCGCCGCGCGGTGGATTGGGCAAGCCGACGAACTGGTGGGCGACGTCGGGATTGAGGCCCGACAGGATGGAAAAATCCTGCGGCGTAGCGACCGAGGTGACGCCGTTCAGGCTGGCGCGCGCATGGGCTGAATTGACGCCGTCGAGCACGTCGAAGTCAGCCGGCACATAAGCGGAGCCGTCGGCGTGCAGCAGGCGGAAGTTGTTGATGGTAAGGATGGACTGGGCGAAGGCATCGGCGCGGGCGTTGCCCATCAGGCCGACGGACAAGGTGGCCAGCGCAGCCGACATGACCAAGGTTTTGCGTGAAAGTTTCATGGATCGATCTCCGGTGGGGATAAATAACGAGAAAGCTTGGGGCGCACATCAGGCCGCCGCGACTGTCTCTATGCAGCATCCATGCCAGTCCATTTTTTCCTTAAAAATCATAACCTTACAAAGAATTCCAGACGCCAACGCCGCCCCGGCGGGGCCGCTGCCAATTTTTTCGACGCTGCCAATTTGTTCACGCGCAATAGTAGAAGCTCGCCACAGGGGAACTTCCGTACGGATGGGCCGGTCTGACCTTGACAACATATCGTTCGCGCCGGCAAGCGGTGCTAAAACGCTCACCTGGAAGGAAGACAACATGATCAAAGAGGATCTCGCCATCGCCACGTTCGCATCGCCCACCGGAATGCGCGATTTGTGCATCGGCGAAAGCGGTACGCCGCCAGACCTGGACCATCCATTGGACCTCCAGGTGTTTCATATCAGGATGGCAAACTCGGCCGGTCGCCGGGAAGCGGCCAGTCTCTTGATTCGCAAGATGTACGGCTGGCGCGGCTATTCGGTCGACGCCAATGAGCCGCACGAAGCGAACAAGATCACCCTGTATGCAGAAACGGGCGGCGTGGTGGTGGGGACGATGAGCCTGTGCCTGGACAGCGAAACAACGCTGCCGGCCGACGAAAACTTTGGCGACAAGCTCGAAGGCTTGCGCCTGCAGGGGCGGCGCCTGTGCGAGCCGTCGCGCCTGGCCATCGACAAGGGCGTCACCAAGCGCGTGTTCGCCTCGCTGATCCATATTTCATATATTTACGCGCACAACATCCATGGCTACACCGACTATGTGATCGAGGTCAACCCGCGCCACGTGATGTTCTACAAACGGATGCTGGGCTTTTCCGATTTCGGCGAGGAGCGCCAGTGCACGCGCGTGGGCGCGCCGGCCGTGCTGCTGCGCCTGCCGCTGTCGGAGATGGGCGCCATGATCCGCAAGTGGGGCGGCCTGATGGAGCAGCACGGCGAAGAGCGCTCGTTCTATCCGTATTTTTTCCCCATCTGGGATGAACCGGGCATCACCTCGCGCCTCATGACCGGCCGGAATTGACCGCCATGACCGCCATGACCACCACCGCCGCCCCTGCAGACCAGCACCAGGACGCCAGCCCCATCGAGCCCGCTAGCGACCTGCCCGGCACTGAAAGGCATGCACCGCTGCTCCGCGCCATGCGCGACATCGTCGGCCCCGGGTATGTCCTGTCCGACGAGCTCACGCTCGAACGCTACGCGCGCAGCACCGCGTCGCGCAGCACGCGAGCGCTGGCCGTGGTCTACCCCGGCGGGCACGCCGAAGTGGTGGCGCTGGTGCGCCTGGCCGCCGCGCACGGCATTGCGCTTTACCCCGTCAGTACCGGGCGTAACTGGGGCTATGGCGATGCCTGCGCGGTGGGCAACGGCCAGCTTATTGTCGAGCTTTCGCGGATGAACCGCATCATCAAGGTCGACGCCGAACTGGCGTATGCCGTGATCGAACCGGGCGTCACGCAGCAGCAACTGTCGGACTACCTGCGCGACCAAGGCCTGAACCTGTGGATGGACTGCACCGGCGCCGGCCCGGACACTAGCCTGATGGGCAATATTCTCGAGCGCGGCTTCGGCCACTCGCCCTACGGCAACCGCTTGCAGCACGTCTCGGGCATGCAGGTGGTACTGGCCAATGGCGACGTGCTGCAGACCGGCTTTGGCCACTACCCGAAAGCGCGCGCCACCCATATCTTCCCGTACGGCGTGGGCCCGTTTCTCGACGGCATATTCACCCAGTCAAACCTGGGCATCGTGACCCAGATCGGGTTGTGGCTGATGCCCCAGGCCGCCTGCCTGAACCACTTCCTGTGCACCGTTGCGCGGCACGAAGACATCGGCCCCGTGATCGATGCGCTGCGGCCCTTGCGCATGGATGGCACGCTGCGCTCGATCGTTCACATTGGCAACGACCTGCGGGTCTTGTCGGGCGGCCAGCTCTTTCCGCGCGAGCTCGCCGGTGGCGCCTCCAGCGTACCCGAGGCGCTGCGCGCGCAGATGCGCGAGCTGGCCGGGGTGGGCGCGTGGGCGGTGTCGGGCGCGCTGACGGGCAGTGCCGCACAGGTCGCGGCGGCGCGCGCGGCACTGAAAAGTGCGCTCAAACGCACGGCCGCCAAGACGCGCTTCATCGACGAGCGCAAGCTGCGCATGGGCGCGCTGCTGGCACGCGTGCTGGGCCAGACGGCGGCAGGCAAGCGGATGCGCGGCCAGGTCGCGTTCGGCGAAGCGCTGTTCGCCATGAACCGTGGCATACCGAACGGGCGCTTTTTGGCGGGCGCCTACTGGAAGCGGCGCGGCGGGCTGCCGGCCGATTTCCCGCGCCAGGCCAACCCGGCGCTGGATAACTGCGGCATGTTGTGGGTCTCGCCCATCCTTCCCACGCGCGGGGCCGATGTGCTGGCCCTGCATGCGCTGGTCGAGCCGATCTTCAAGCGGCACGGGGTCGACCTGTTTGTGACGTTCTCCATGATCAACGAGCGCGCGCTGGGCGCGGTGATCACGGTTTGCTACGACAAGGAAGATGCGCAGGACGTGGCCCGCGCGAAGCAATGCTACGACGAGGTGTTTGCGCTGTGCATGGCCGAAGGGTATATCCCGTACCGGGTCGGCAATCAGTCGATGGCCGAGCTCGATCCGCATGCCGACGTCTACTGGAAGACCGTCGCGCGGATCAAGGAAGCGCTTGATCCGCAGGGCTTGCTCGCGCCCGGCCGCTATCAGCCCGCCGCGGCTGGCCGAAGCGAACACGGCTGACTGTCAAAAACGCCGACAGCGAGCGCGACTGAGAGCGGGGCGCAGCGTCATAGCGTCGCTTGAAGCGGTGAGCGTCAGCGGTCGGCGGGCAGCGGGCAGTGGGCAGTGGGCAGGATCACAGCGTCGACAGCAAGGTCTTCGCTTCGGCCCGCTTGGCGAAATGGGCGGTCGATGCGAGCGCTTTTTCCAGCTCGCGCCGCGCGCCCCGCTTGTCGCCCGTTTTGGCCAGCAGCAGGCCGTAGTGATAGCGGATTTCGGCCGCGTTGGGCGCCAGCGCAGCCGCCTTTTGCAGCAGCGGCAGGGCCCGGGCCAATTCACCCTGTTCAAGATAAATCCAGCCCAGCGTATCCATCACGGCCGGATTGTCGGGCGCCAGCGCATGGGCGCGCTGCGCCAGCGCCAGGCCCTTGCGCTCGCCGGTGCGCTGGTAACTCCAGGCCAGGTCGTTGAGCGCTGCCAGATTGTCGGGCGCGTGCTTGAGCACCAGTTCCAGCTGGGCGATGGCGGTTTTCGGGTCATCGCCCACCAGCTTGCTGCTGGCGTAGTACAGGCGAGTGGGCACGTCGCCCGGATGGCGGCGCAACCAGCCGATAACGCTGGCGTCGGCCTCGGCCACGCGGCCCTGCTTGACGAGCGTGCCATACATCTGGATCAGCAGCGCGCCGCCGGGCGCCAGGCCGAACGCCTTTTCGTAAGCCTTGTAGGCGCTCGCGTGCTTGCCCTGGGCCGCATACACGTCGCCCTCGAGCTTGAATCCGGCTGCGCCGTCGGGATGGCGTTTCTGGAACGCCACCGCCAGCGCCAGCGCTTCGCCGAAGCGGCTGTTGCGGCTTAGCAGATTGATCAGCGTGATGCGCGCTTCGAGCAAATCGGGCTCCCGCGACAGCGCCTTGTTCAGCGCGGCCACGGCGGCTGCGTCCTGCTTTTGGGCGATCAGTACCGACGCCATGTGCAAGTGCGGCGTGCCGGCCGCAGGCGTGAGCGCGGCCAGGCGCACATACGTGTCGGCCGCCGGCCCGTACTGGCCGTTGGCGGCGTACGCCTGGCCCAGCAGCGCAAGCGCTTCGGCGCTGGCCGGGTGGCCGGACTGCAGCTTCTGGGCAAATACGAGCGCTTTTTGCTTGTCGCCGGCGCGCACATACAGAGCGCCGGCCCGCAGCGCCAGCGGCAGGGCGTCAGGATGCTCGGCCGCGGCGCGCTCCATCCAGCCGATCGCTTCGGGCACGTTATTGTGGGCTGCGGCCAACGCCGACAGCGCTTCCATCACGGCGCTGTTGCCGGGCGAGGCCGTCAGGGCCGCCAGATAACGCTTGCGCGTTTCCACCGTCTTGTGCTCGAGCACATCGAGCTGTTCCAGGTTTGTCAAGGCCGGCAGGTAAGCCGCGTCTAGCGCCAGCGCCGCCATAAAACTGGCGCGGGCGCTGCGCAAATCGTTGCGCGCCAGGTAGATACCCCCTTTCAAGTTCTGAATCAAGGGATTGTTGCCATGTTTTTCCATGTCGAGCACCGTCGCCAGCGCCTTGTCGGGCATATTGGCGCGCAAATAAGTCATGACCAGCAGCACGCCGGTGCGCGCCGGACTGCGCTCGAGGCTGGCGGCCCGCTCGAGTTCGGCCAAGGCACGGGCATTGTCGCCGTCGCCCATGCGGCTGAGCGCGAGCGCGGCGTGCAGCGCCGGCGCTTCGGGACGCAGCGCGCTGGCCTTGTCGAACAGGGATGCCGCCGCGCTGAAGTGGCGCGCCCGCAGGTTCGCTTCGCCGGCCAGGGCCAGCAGCTCGACATCGGCGTCGTCGGCCTCCAGGAGCGGGCCGAGCAGGGCCAGCGCCGCTTCCGGATGGTCGGCGCTGATGTGCAGCGACACCAGCAGCTTGGTCGCGTAAGGGTGGCCGGGATAGGCGTGCAGAAATTTTTGCAAGTGCTGCTCGGCTTGCTGATGGGCGCCCAGCGCCGACTGCACGGCGCCGGCCAGCAAGATGGTGGGGTAGTGCTCGGGCGCAGCGCGCAGCAGGCGCTGCACCGATTCGAGCGCGGCCGGCAGTTTGTTTTCGCGGTAATTGAGCACCGCTTCCGAATACATCAGTGGCAGGCTGCTGCCGGCCACCTTGCGCGCTGCCGCCAGCGCCGTGCGCGCCTCGGCAAAGCGGCCAGCGTCGGTTTGCAGATTGGCGACGTCGATCAGCGCCTGGGCATTGTTGGGGCGCCGTTCGAGGATCTTGTGCTGAATCGCCAGCGCCTCGTCGGCCTTGCCGTCGGCGCGCAGCAGGTCGGCCTGGAAGCGCAGGCATTCGATGTCGCCCGGGCTGGCGGCGAGCGCGCGCTTGAGCAGGGCCAAGGCGGTGTCGGGTTGCTTTTGCCACATTGCAATGCGGGCCAGACCGAGCAGGGCTTCGGGCGCGTCAGCGTGCAGCTTGAGCGCCTCGTCGAACAGCGCGCGTGCCGGTTCGACCTTGCCCAGGCCCAGCAAGGCGCTGGCGCGCAAGGCCAGCGTGGCCGGGCGCTGAGTTGGCGCCGCATCCGGCGCAATATCGGACAGGATGCGGTCGTACTGGCCCTGCATCAGCAACGACTTGCCCAGCAACAAGGCGACGGTACCGCTGTCGGCCCCTAAGGCCAGCGCGAGGCGCAACTCTTTTTCGGCCGATTCGGCGTCTCCCTGGTCAAGATAGAGTTCACCAAGCAAGAGCCGCGCAGAGCGGTTGTCGGCGTCGTGCTGGATCACATTCTTGAGCTGGATCACGGCTGCGCGCAGGTCGCCCTTGTCGCGGAATTGGCGCGCTTCGGCGATCATGGTGTCGGGGTCGCTGCCGCGGCAGCCGGCGATGGTAATGCCGAGCGAGACGGCCAGCGCAGCCGCTACTGAGCGCGACCAAAGGGGCTGTTTGTGTCCGGACATGGAATTCTCCTGGGCGATTTGACGGATATCATTGCTAGATTAGGGACACAGCCACGGCACTCTTTGATTTCAAACAACGATTCCCCTTACACACAAACTTGCGCGCAATCGGTTCCGTATTGCTGCAAATCAAATGCGTAAATCGACCGGCCCGTAAAATTTTCAACAATGCCGTGTGGACGGTGCCGGCCGCAGCCATGCGGCAACTTGGAGGAATGTCAATGAAGCCGTGCCAGATCGAGCGTGCCTGATGGCGAGCGCAGACATGGATCCCGTCGCCTACCGCCATGCGCTAGCCGGCCTGGACGCGCAGCCGCGACGCTGGGTCATCACCGGCGTGGCCGGCTTCATCGGCTCGAACTTGCTGGAAACCTTGCTGCGCCATGGCCAGCACGTGACGGGCCTGGATAATTTCATGACGGGCTACCGGGAAAACCTGGAGCAGGTGCGCTCGCTGGTGCCGCGCGCCGCGTGGGCGCGTTTTCGCTTTGTCGAAGGCGATATCCGTTGTCTGGCAACGTGCAAGCAAGTCTGCCAGGGCGCCGAATTCGTGCTCCACCAGGCGGCGCTCGGCTCAGTAGGGCGCTCGATCGAGGATCCGATCCTCACCAGCGACATCAACATGATCGGTTTTCTGAATGTGCTCGTCGCCGCGCGCGATGCCGGAGTTGCCCGTCTTGTCTACGCGGCGTCGAGCGCGACCTATGGCGACCATCCCGAGTTGCCCAAGGTCGAAGAGCGCATCGGAAGGCCCTTGTCGCCCTATGCGCTGACCAAGCATGTCAATGAAGTTTACGCCGACATGTTCGCGCGCTGCTACCAGACAGAATCGATCGGGCTGCGTTACTTTAATGTATTTGGGCCGCGCCAAGACCCCGACGGTCCTTACGCTGCGGTCATACCGCAATGGTTCAGCGCAATGATCAACAATGCCAGGCTCAATATCAATGGCGACGGAGACAGCAGCCGCGATTTTTGCTTTATCGATAATGCGGTGCAGGCCAATTTGCTCGCCGCACTCACCACCAAGCCAGAGGCCGTCAACCAGGTCTACAACGTGGCAGTCAATGCCAGGACCAGCTTGAACGAGTTATATTGCCTGATGCGCAACATGCTCGACGAGCGTTTCCCCCACCTGGGCGACTACCAACCGCACTACACGGACTTCAGGGTGGGCGATGTGCGTCACTCGCAGGCAGATATTTCAAAAGCCGCCCGGCTGCTGGGCTATCAGCCTAGCCATCGGCTCGACGATGGACTGCGCGCTTCGCTTGACTGGTATATCGCGCACTTGCAGGCGCCGCTTCGCTGACTCACACCGGTGGCCTGCGGGTAGGTAACACCCGCACCACGCCGCGGAAGTCGACCGTATGCAAGGTCACCGGCCGGCGCCACACTTTTGCCACGTAATCCATCACTTTTTCGGCCTGTTGCAATTCTAGACCCCGTCCGTCGCGCAGATAGTCGTGGTGCAAGTCGAGGCTGCCGTCGGCCCCCACCTTGGTCACGCTCACGCAGGGAGCGCCGTAGTTGTACTTGGGCGCAAGGATTGCTTCGCGGATTGCACATATATCGCGGTTGGCGATGCGCGTTTCGCCATCCTTGCGCATTTCGTAGACGAACAAATCGAGTTGGTCGGCCAGTTCCTGATCCAGGTAATTGCGGATGAAGCCAAAGTCGTCTTCCTCACGGACAATTTGGCGAGCCTTTTCCATGCCATGTTTGTCGATGATGTACTCCCACATCGAAAAGCCCAGGTGATAGGGGTTGACCGACAGCGACAATTGCTGGCCGCTGCCAAAGGGACGCACCACGTCGGAATGCGACTTGACGGCCGCCACGTAAAGGTCGTGCGGCAGGAAATGTGCTTCGCGCAGCAAGCGCGCATGCCAGTAGGACGCCCACCCCTCATTCATGATCTGGCACGCAAAAATGGGATGGAAGTAAAAAGCTTCCTCGCGCACGGCCAGGAAGATATCGCGCTCCCAGTCTTCCATGTCGGGTGCATAGTGCGCGACAAACCACAGCAAGTCGTACTCCGGCTGGGGAGGTAGCGGCGAACGCTGGGGCGCCTCGTTTTTTACCTCCGGCACGGTTTCGCCCGGCAAGCGAGAAAAGCGGTGATAGAACGGATCCGGACCCCGCTCGGCGGGCGGCGCGATGAATTCGGGGTAGCGTGGACGGTGCAGGGCCTGGTTGACGTCGATGTGGGTTTCCAGCGCCAGCGCCGCGTCGAGCACCGCCTCCACGCGCGACTGGCCGTGCGCCGCCAGCGCGCGTTCCAGCCGCAAGGCCCGTGCAGCGCTTTGTTCGAGTATTTTCCCCCCGGCCATGGAAATGAAGCGGGTGAACAGCTGGTTGTTTTTCGCGAAGTCCGCATGGCCAAGCACGTGCGCGGTGATCAGCGTGTTTTCGGCCAGCGAGTTTTGCTCCTGCATGAAAGCGTGGCAAGGGTCACCGGGAAACATCACTTCGAAAATGCGCGAATGGCCCATGTGCTGGCGCACCAATTGATGGATGTAGCGCACCCCGAACGACCAATGCCGCATACGCACCGGCAAGCCGTAGACGGCGATCTCGACCATGAAATTGGCCGGCACCAGGTCAAAGGTGACGGGATAAAAGTCCATCCCCAGTTCGACGGCGAGTGCCTCGATCTGTTCGGCGTACTGCGCCAGCGTCTCTTGCACGGAACTCATGGGCGTACCTCGGCAGTGTCTGCTTCCACTTCCTTGGAGAAGAACTTTCGCAGGGCGCGCCAGACGTCATCGGGCGCCGACAGGACGCTGCTACTGATCGGCAAGCCGCGCCGCTCCAGTTCATTGCACAAGCGCCGCATTTCCGTTTCCAGCGCGCGCGGCACGCCAGGCAGCGTTTCGACATAGCCGATGTAATTCAACATGCCCCCCAGTTCGCTCAAGGACTGGTTGGCTGCCGCGCGGTCCTCGGTGAAGTTCTCGCCGTCCGAGGCGTAGAACATATAAATGTTGTTGTGCGCCGCATCGAGTTCCTTGCGCACCAGCTCGTTCACGAGACGGAAGGCGCTCGAAGCGATGGTCCCGCCGATGCCCGTGACCTGGAAAAACTCGCGCTCGCTGAACTCCCACGCATGCGTGGTGTGGGCGATAAAGCGCGTTTCCACCTTGGCATACTTGCGGCGGATGCCTTGCAGCGCAAAAAAGAAAAAGGACTTGGCCAGCTTGCGCTCGAGCTGCGTCATGCTGGCCGACACGTCGATGACAAACAGGATGGTCGCGCTGGTACTCGGCCGCACGCGCGTGACAAGCTGGCGAAAGCGCAGGTCGTCATTCGTAAAGGGCACTGGATTCGTTTGCACGGCGCGCCGCTTGATCGCTTCCTTGACGGTGCGCCGCCGGTCCAGCCGCGAGCGCGCGCCGCGCTTGTCCCAGCCTTCGCGCACCAGTTCAACTTCATCGATGCGCGCACCCGGCTTGGGCTGCAGGTCGGGCAGCTTGAGTTCTTCCCAGATCCAGTCCATGACGTCGTCGATGGAGAACTCGAGCAGCAGGCGCACTTCGCCGTTTTCGCTGCCGCCTTCACCCGACTCGCCACTGCCCGAAGAGGGCTCGCTCTGGCCGGACTGGAGCACGTCGCCCGGCTGGCCTTCGCCCTGGCCGGCGCCCGTCTGGCTGCGGCCTTCGGCCAGCTTGAAGCGGGCGTGTTCAAGCATGCGCACCGGCACCTGCACCGTGCGCTCCTGCGGCCCGGTGATGAGGTCAGGGCCGGCGATCAGGTCGGGCAAATGGCTTTGCACGGCTTCGCGCACCTTGTCGTTGTGCCGCAGCCAATCACGCGCTCCGCGCGAAAATAAGTCATACCACCCCGTGTTGATCATCGCTGTCACGCCATGCCTCCTGACCCGCTGGTGACAATCCCTTACTCTTGCGCCAGCAGGGTGGTCACGTAATTGAGCGCTTCGCGCGCGCTGTGGCCGTCGTAGCCGTATTCGTCTACCAGCCGTTTTTCAACGGCGGAAATCTTGGTGCGGATTTCATCGTCCGGCCGCTTGGCCGAGCTGACCAGCCGCAGCACGTCGCGCCGCTGCTCGAACAGATACTGTTGCACCGCATCGTTCAACTGCAAATGGCTTTCGAGGCTGAACTTGATGCCGCGCTTGTAGGCGCCCATGGCCTTGCGCACGACCTCCTGGCGGAACGACTGCTTGCCTGACTCGGAAATATGGATTTTTTCTTCTACCGCCCGCAAAAAGCGTTCGTCCGGTCGCCTTTCCTCGTTGGTGATGGGATCCTTGATCTGCCGGTTGTCGAGCATGGATTCAACCTCGTCGAGGTATTTGTTCAGCAAATCCTGCGCTTCCTGTTCAAACGACACGAACAAGGCCTTGTGCACGTCTTCCTTGACCCAGCGGTTGTAGAAGTCCTTGCGCGTCAGTACCAGGTAGTCGACCCATTTGCGCTTTTTCTTGGGATCGATGCGCGCGTCGCTTTCGATGCCATCCTTGAGCGCGAGCAGCACGTCCATGGTCGACAGACTCTTGCGGTTGGACTGAATGATCGCGCTCGACAGCGCGTTGATCACGAAACGCGGCGACACGCCCGCCAATCCTTCATCGGGCGCCTTGGCCTTCTCTTTGACACGCCGGACCTCGGTCCGGTTCACGCCATCGACTTCTTCGTCAGCGTGGATGCGGATTTTCTTGATCAGTTCAACGTCTTTTTCGTCGCCGTCCTGGATGCGGCTGAGAATGGCGAATACGGCCGCCGCGTGCAGTACATGCGGGTCGAGGTGAACATCGCGAAAGGCCGGCGCTGCCGACGAAATAAGCTTGCGGTAGATGCGCGCCTCTTCGCGATAATTAAGCGTGTAAGGCACCTGGATGATGACCATGCGGTCGAGCAATGCCTCATTCTCGCTCTCTTGCAGGAACTTGCGAAACTCGGCCAGATTGGTGTGCGCCAGGATGGTTTCATCGAGGTAGATGAGCGGAAAGCGCGACACCTTGACGTTTTTTTCTTGCGTGAGCGTGAGCAGCAAATACAGAAATTCGCGCTTGACCTTGAGAATTTCGATCATCTCGAGCACGCCGCGGCTGGCGGCATACACGGCGCCCGACCATGACCACGCGCGCGGGTCGCCCTCGTCGCCGTACTGCGCCACCTTGGACAGGTCGACCGAGCCGACCAGGTCGGCCAGGTCGGCGGTGGTGGGGTCATGCGGGGCGTAGGTGCCGATGGCGCTGCGCCCCGATTCGGACACGAAAAAACGTTCCACCGGCATCTGCATGAAGTCGCCGGCGAACTGGTCTTCAAGGCGCGCCCGGCAATGCGGGCACACTTCGCCGGTGATGTCGATGCCGTAGGTGTTGCGGCAAGTGGCACGCATGGTGTGCGGCACCAGGTGCAGCGGCGACTCGTGCACCGGGCAGCCGGCGATGGCGTACAGCGCGCCTTCGTCGGTATAACTGTATTCCTCCAGGCCGCGCTTGAGCAAGATGACCAGCGTGGACTTGCCGCCCGACGGCGGACCGAGCAGCAGCAGCAGGCGCCGCCCCACCTCGGAACCGGCCGCCGCCGCCTTGAAGTAATCGATCACGCGCTCGATCGCGTCGTCAATGCCGAACAAATCTTCGTTGAACAGGCTGCAACGGAAATGGCCGTCCTCGTCGCTGGTGCAGGTGGCGCGGATCATGTCCCAGATGTACTGGTGCGACGTGCGGGCGACCTGGTGCGGCGCGGCGGGCAGCACCGCTTCCATAAAGCCGGAAAAAGTGCCGGACCAATGGCCGGCCCGGTGCTCCCTGGTGAACTGGGTCAGGCTGTTCAAAAAGTTCACTTGCTGGTCCGCCAGCCGGTTGCCGTTTTCCTCGCTGGGTGTAATCACGTTTCCTCCGCTAATGGTGGGCACGACGGACATGGCCGCTCGCCGTGCGTCATTTAAGTATCAGCGTGCGTGGCATCGCGCGGCTGACCAGCATCAACGTGCGGGACTGAACCTTTATTTGCGAGGGCGGTCTCAAACGTAGTACGAGCACGCGAAAAAAAGCAAAAAAAAGCGCCCGAAGGCGCCCTTGATGCTCCGGCAAGCCGGCGTTAAAACGTGGCATTCAGGGTCACCCGCAGTGCGCGCGGCGAGCCTGGCGTGATGTTGTTGTTGCCATTGGCCGAAGCCCAGTACGCCTTGTTGAGCAGGTTCTCCACATTGGCCTGCAATTGCAGGTTGTTGTTGACCTTGTAGAACAGCGCCACGTCGACCCGGGTGTAGGCGGGCAGGGTGACGGCATTGTCGACGGCCGCATAAATGCTGTCGCGGTAAGACACGCCCAGGCCCGCGCCCCATTGGCTGTCCAGGTCGTAGCGGTTCCATAGCGAAAACGTTTGGCGCGGCACGTTGGCCAGCGTGGCGCCGGTTAGCGTCGTGCTGCCCTTGATGAACGCCAGCTCGGCGTCCTGGTAAGCGTAGCCGCCCATCACGCTCCAGGCGGCATTGACCTTGCCCGTCAAGCCCAGTTCCACCCCCTTGGTGCGCTGGCCGTCGGCAAGGATGTTTTGGGTAGCATCGTTCGGGTTGGCGATGATGACGTTGGTACGGTCGAGCTTGTAGACGGCGACGCTGGCGGCCAGGTCGGGGCGGATATCCCACTTGGCGCCCAGTTCCAGGTTCTTGAATTTTTCCGGATCGAATGCGGCCACGCGCGCGGTCAGCGAACCGAGCTGGTCGCCGGCACGGGGCACGTAGGCCAGGCTGTAGCTGCCATACAGCGACAGCGCTTCGAATGGCTTGTAGACCAGGCCCAGGCGCGGCGACACTGGCGTGTCGCGCACGCCCAGCCGGGCCAGCGTGGCCGGGTTCTTGTTCTCGAAGTCAACCTTGAAACGGTCGTAACGCACGCCCGCGATGACTTGCCATTGCGGCGACAATGCGATCTGGTCTTGCAGGTAGACCGAGGCCACGGTCGCCACGCCGTGGTTCAAGGCATCGGTTTTCGAGGTGGCGAACAGCACCGGGCCGACGGCGCGCGGATTGCTCAACAGGACGCGGTCGCCCGCAATGGTGCCGGTCTGGCGCACGTTGTCCGTTTCCTGGCGACCGAACTCCAGGCCAGCGGCCAGCTTGTGCTTCACGCTGCCGGTCGCAAGCGTATAAAACAGGTCGGTCTGGTTGAACAGATTGGTGCGCTGCGTGGCGTTGTTGTAGGCGCCCAGCGTCACCTTGCCATCGGCGCCGGCTGCGCTGCTGGCGTAAATATTCTGATAGAACTTGTCGTAGTCGGCGTAGCGGCTGCGGTTGCGCAGGCTTACGCCGTTGCCGAAGTCATGGTCGATGACGGCCGTGAACGCATCCACGCGCACCCACACGGGGCTCAGTTCCTGGTTGCCAAAGTACATCGACGGGTCGGTGCGGTAAGGACGCCCGGCAAACGAAGGCACGCCGCGGTCGGCCACGCGGTCGTCGCGGAAATGTTCGTAGCCCAGCACCACGCTGGTGTTTCGGCCAGCGCGGATCGCCAGGGTCGGGTTGACGCCGGCGCGCTTGACGGTCACGCCGTTGCGGTAGGTGTCGGACTTTTCCGCCAACCCATTGATGCGGAAGGCGACCTGATCGTTAATTGCCTGGCCCACATCGACGCTTGCGCGCCGGCTGTCCCATGAACCGAGCGTGAGGGAGGCCTCGCGCACGGGCGTCCAGCCCGGTTGCTTGCTGACGCGGTTGATCACGCCGCCCGACCCGCCGCGCCCGAAAATCATCGCGTTCGAACCCTTGAGTGCCTCGACGCTGTCGATATTGTAGAAATCGCGGAAATACTGGACATCGTCGCGGATGCCGTCGACGTAAAAGTCGCCGGTCGAGCTGTTGCCCCGAAACACCGCCGTGTCGCGGTTGCCTTCGCCCTGCGTGGTGACGATCCCCGGCACGTAGCGCACCACGTCATGCAAGCTTTGCATGTTCTGGTCGCGCATCAATTCCTTGGTGATGACCGTGATCGCTTGCGGGGTATCGCGCAGCAAGGTATCGGTCTTGGTTGCCGTGGAGCTGGACTTGACGTTGTAAGTCGCTTCCGCCGTCCCGATCACCTTCACCTCCTGCAACGTTGTCGCGGGCGCGGCCTGGGCGCAAGCGGCGGCGCTCGCCATGGCCAGGGCGCCCGCTGCGACCAAGTGAGCGGCGGCGGCGATCGGCGTAAGACGGGCGCGGGAAGGGAAGGGCGAGTGGCTGGACATGGTCTTGTCTTTTAATGTTAATGAGAATGACTCGTATTATCATTCATATTCCCGCGTTTTGCAATGCACAATCGCTTGCCTTCACGTAAGTTCGCGTGCGCACAGATGACAATGACAAGCCGTTCTATTATAAAATTTCCAGAAACCAGAACAAAGGAAGTCCATGTCCGCCTACGACCATTCCAGCCAGATTGCCGAACTGAAGTCGAAGATTCAGTCGATCCGCTTCGCCATGTTCACCACCGCCGACGACAATGGCCGCCTGCTCAGCCGTCCGATGACCAACCAGGAAATGGATGCCGATGGTAACCTGTGGTTCTTCACGTCCAGCGAAACGGACCTGTGGGAAAACATTGCCGTTCATTCGCAAGTGAACCTGAGCTTTGCCGAGCCGGCCGACAATGTCTACGTGTCGATCAGTGGCCGCGCCGAACGCGTGGTCGAGCGCGCCAAGATCAAGGAGATGTGGAACCCGGCCGTGCAGGCATGGTTTCCCCACGGTCCGGACGATCCGCACGCGATGCTGGTGCGCGTGGTGTCCGACAGCGCCGAATACTGGGATTCCACGGCCAGCACGATGGTGCAGCTATATAAAATGGCCAAGGCCGTGTTGACCGGCACCACGCCGGACGAGACGGAACACGCCAAGCTGAAGCTGTAAGCAGGCGCGCAGCTGGCTACCATCACGCCTTCGCCGCAAGAGGTGGAACAGGGCGCGCGCCTGGCGCGCATGCGCCTGTTAGCCACCGGCTTGCTGGCCGTAATGGCGCTCGTCTTTGTGCTGGCGCGCCTGTTCCGGGACCGGCACCCCGCGCTGGCCTTCGTGGGCGCCTTTGCCGAGGCGGCCATGGTCGGCGCGATTGCCGACTGGTTCGCCGTGACCGCCCTGTTTCGACACCCGCTGGGGCTGAAGATTCCGCACACCGCCATCATTCCGAGCAATAAGGAACGGATTGGTGAGAATCTCGGTAATTTCCTCGAACACAATTTTATGAGCTACGCCGTCGTGCACGGCGAACTCGCACGCATCGACTTTGCCGGCACCGCCGCGCACTGGCTCGACCAGAGCGCCAACGCGCGCGCCGTTGCCGCGCAAATCACCAGCGCCGTGCCGGCACTGCTGCGCATGGTGGAAGACAAGGATGCCGCCATGTTCCTGCGCGACGCGCTGGCCGGCGCGCTCAAGGACGTGCAACTGGCGCCGCTGCTGTCGCGCCTGCTGTCGGTGCTGGTGGCTGGCCGCCAGCACCATGTGCTGCTGGAAAAGCTGCTCGGCATCGTGGCCGCCGCGCTCGAAGCGCACCGCCCGTACATCCGCCAGAAAGTGCACGAGCACAGCCCGCGCTGGCTACCCAAGGTGATCGATGAAAAATTTTACGAGCGCCTGATGGCGGGCGTGCAAGCTATCCTCGCAGACATGCAAGGCGAGGATAGCGAATGGCGCGACCGTTTCCAGGCCGCCACCGAAGAACTGATAGACAAGCTCGCCACCTCGCCCGAGTACGAAACCAAGTTGCGCGCACTGCTCGACAGCAGCCTGGGCCATCCCTTGTTCCGCGCCTACGTGGGCCAGGTATGGGATGACGTCAGCGCTCGCTTGCTGGCCGACACCACCTCGCCGCAGTCGCGCGTGGGCGCCCATATCGAACAGGCGCTGCAGGCGGTCAGCGGCGCGCTCGGGCGCAACCCGGCGGTGCAGGCCAAGCTCAACGAATGGATCCGCACCTTTGCCGCCGAAACCATCGTCGCCAAGCGCGAACTGATCGTCGACCTGGTGCGGCGCGTGATCCGCAGCTGGGACACCGAAACGCTGTCGCGCAAATTCGAGCTGCACGTGGGGCGCGACCTGCAATATATCCGCATCAACGGCACCATCGTTGGCGGCCTGGTCGGGCTGCTGCTGCACACGGTGGGCCTGCTCTTCTAGCCGAGGCCGGCCAGCAGTGGCGTTTCTAGCCAGAAGTGGCTATGCTGATAAAAAATCACCATAAACCAAAAGGAAACGTCATGGCCGCACCGGCTGGATGGTTGTACTGGGCGCTGTTGTCGGCCGTGTTCGCCGCGCTGACCGCCATCTTTGCCAAGATCGGCATCGAAGGCGTCGATTCCGACATGGCCACGCTGATTCGCACCGGCATTATCCTGATCGTCCTGTCCGCCTTCATTGCCTATGCGCGCAAATGGAGCAATCCCCTGGATCTGTCGCCCAGGACCTGGCTGTTCCTGGGCCTGTCGGGGCTGGCGACGGGCGCCTCCTGGGTCTGCTATTTCCGCGCGCTCAAGCTGGGCGAAGCGTCCAAGGTGGCCCCCGTCGACAAGCTGAGCCTGGTGCTGGTGGCCGTGTTTGCGTTTGCCTTTTTAGGCGAGCGTCCGTCGCTGCGCGAATGGCTGGGCATTGCGCTGGTGGCCGGTGGCGTGCTGCTGCTCGCGTGGAAACGCTGAGCAACGCTGAACAACGCGGAACATTGGCGCAAGCTGCGCCGCACCGGCAGCATTTCGCGCCGCTTGCACGCGTTTTGGCGCATGGCACTGGCGCACCAGCGCTACGCCGCTCACCATGTGACCTCTCATCCATACGCGAGTTCCCATGAATACTACCGATAAAATGTTGCTGCTGTGGGGCCCCAGCGCTGTGCTGATCATCGCCCTGGTCGAGGCTATTGTGCTGTCGCGCCGCGCGCGCTACGACTGGCGCGCGGCCGGCGTTTCGGCGCTCGATCTGGTGGTGCGCCTTGGCGTCGGCTTCCTGCTGCCGCTGTCGATCGCGACGCCCTTGCTCCGCTGGGCCGTGGCGCACCGCCTCGCCACCATCGAACTGAACGGCGCCGCCACGCTGCTGGTGCTGTTTGTCGGCCAGGAGTTCTGCTATTACTGGTTTCACCGCAGCGCGCACAGTGTTCGCTGGTTTTGGCTGAATCACTCGGTCCACCATTCCCCCAATCAATTGAACCTGTCGGCCGCCTTTCGCATCGGCCCGTTCGGCAAGCTGTCCGGCACCGCGCTGTTCTTCGTGCCGCTGATGTGGATTGGCTTTGACGTGCGCGCCGTCTTCACCCTGCTCACGCTCAACTTGCTGTACCAGTTCTGGATCCACGCGACCTGGATTCCCAAATTGGGCTGGCTGGAGGGTATTGTCAATACACCGTCAGCCCATCGCGTGCACCACGCCGCCAACGTGGAATATCTGGACGCCAATTTCGGCGGCGTGCTAATGGTGTTCGACCGCCTGTTCGGCACCTATGTCAAGGAGCGCGACGATCTGCCGTGCCGCTACGGCTTGGTGCAGCCGATCACCAGCTACAACCCCTTGATCGTCGAGTTTTCAGGCTGGGCCAGCCTGGTGCGCGATCTGTCAAGCTCGCGCAGCGTGGGCGCCGTGGCCGGCCACCTGTTCATGCCGCCGGGCTGGGCGCCCAACGGCCAGGGCAGCACAACGGCCCAGCTGCGCGCCCGCCATACCGATGCCGATGCCGCCGGCGCCTGAGCCGGTGGCGCTGCACTCGCCGCGGCTAGACTGGCTGTGGCGCGAGCTGCGCATCGGCATCCCGGTGCCGATCCTGTGCGCGGTTTTTTTCAGCGCCTTGTTCAACGAACCTTTCTTGACGACGCTGGTGCATGCGTTTTGCATTGGCCTGCTGATCCAGTTCCTGATCGAGGGGGGCCGCTACGGCATGTCGTGGCTGCTGCGCCGCTTCAATCCCGCCCATGTCGACGCCCGCAACCACTGGCCCGGCTGGCGCCTGATGGGGCCGTGGGTGGTAATCGCATCGGTGGCGGCTTACTTTTCCGGCCATCTCAGTGCCGACTTACTGCTTGGCATCGACCATGGCCAGGGCCGCCTGTTCCCCCATCCGCGCGCGTTGCGCCTGATCCTGGGCACGGTCATTGCCATATCGGGCTGCTGCGTCTACGTTCTCTACATGCGCGCACGCATCGCCATCCTCGACGCGCGCGCGCAACTGGCCATGCGCAGCGCCGCCGAAAACCAGCTCAAGCTGCTCGAGTCGCAGCTCGAACCGCATATGCTGTTCAACACCCTGGCCAACTTGCGCGTGCTGATCGGCATCGATCCACCGCAGGCGCAAGCCATGCTCGACCACTTGAGCGGCTTTCTGCGCGCCATGCTCGACGCTTCGCGCACCGGCTCCCATGCGCTGGGGGCCGAATTTGCGCGCACTGCAGATTACCTCGAGCTGATGCAAGTGCGCATGGGCGAGCGGCTGCAAAGCACGCTCGAGCTGCCCCCTGACCTTGCCGCCCTTCCAGTGCCGCCGCTACTGCTGCAACCCTTGGTCGAAAACGCAATCAAGCATGGCCTGGAACCGCAGGTCAGCAATGGCTTGATCCACGTTGGGGCCCGCCGCGACGGCGCCACGCTGGTGCTCACCGTGCGCGACAATGGCGTGGGGCTGGGCGGGCAGGCGGGCGAGGGCAGCCGCTTTGGCCTGCAGCAGGTGCGCGAACGGCTCGCAGCGCTGTACGGCGCTGCGGCCTCGCTGCAATTGCACTCCTCACCCGAAGGCGGCGCGCTCGCCATCGTGCGCCTTCCCATTAAACCTGAAACAATGACAGCATCCGCACAACCTTGAACATCGCCACCGCCCTGATTGCCGAAGACGAACCCATGCTGGCCGCCAACCTGCAGGCTGAACTCGCCCGCGCCTGGCCGCAGTTGCACATCGCGGCCAATGTGCGCCACGGCGAAGCTGCGCTCGAGCGCGCGCTGGCCCTGCAGCCGGATGTGCTGTTCCTGGACATTCGCATGCCCGGCATGTCCGGCCTGGAAGCGGCCCAAGCCTTGGCCGATGCCTGGCCGGCGGCCAAGCCGTTCCCGCTGCTGGTGTTCGTCACGGCCTACGGCCAGTACGCGGTGCAAGCGTTCGAGCGCGCCGCCGTCGACTACGTATTAAAACCGGTGCTGCCGGCGCGCTTGCAAGATACCTGCCGGCGCTTGCAGGCGGCGCTGGCGCAACGTGCGCTGTGCGCCGCGCCCGCGCTCGACAGCGTGGTCGGCCAATTGCGCGCGCTGCTAGGCGAAGCGGCGCCGGCTGCGCCCGCCGCGCCTGCCGCGCCACTCTTGCGGGTGCTGCAGGTCAGTTCGGGCAACGCCATCACCATGGTGCCGATCGACGACGTGATCTACTTCGAGGTGGCCGACAAGTACATCCGCGTCATCACCGCCACGCAGGAACACCTGATCCGCGTGTCGCTGCGCGAGCTGCTGGCCCAGCTCGACCAGCAGCGTTTCTGGCAGATTCACCGCGGCACGGTGGTGCGCTGCGACGCCATCGCCAGCGCCGTGCGCGACGAAGCCGGCAAGCTGACGCTGCTGCTGCGCGGGCACCGGGACAAGCTGGGAGTAAGCCGCTTGTACGCGCCCCTGTTCAAGGGAATGTAGGCGGCGCCGGCGTCAAAGGCGCGGCGCAGCAGTCGGCAAGCAGCGCGCGCAGCCAGCGATGGGCCTGGTCGGCATCGAGCCTTGGATGCCACAGCAGCGAGACCGTCATGTCGGGCAGATCGACAGGCAAGGCAAAGCTGTGCATCCCATCGCGCAGCATGCCCGTATGGCGCGTCGGGACGGTAGCGACCAGGTCCGAGCCGCGCGCCAGCGCCAGCGCGCTGGAAAAGCCGCCCACGGTGGCCACCACGTCGCGCGCCAGGCCAAGGGCCGCCAGGGCCGCGTCGACGGCGCCCTTGTACTGGCCGCCCATGGACAGGCCCACGTGCCTGCCTTGCGCATAGCGCGCCGCGCTTAATTTCCCCTGGCACAGCGGGTGTCCCGCCCGCACCACGCCGATGAAGCGGTCGCTGAACAAGGCGCGGGTGCGCATGTGCGCTTCTGTCGTGTTGTCGATCACGCCCGTTTCGAGGTCAGCGGCGCCGTCGCGCAGGGCGGCGCCGTCCTTGTCCGGTTTTTGCACGAAACGCAGGTGCACGCCCGGCGCCTGTTCGCCAACGCGCTCGATCAGGGCGGGCCCGAAGTTTTCGGCAAAGCCATCGCGCGTGCGCAGCGTGAACGTGCGCACCAGTTGCCGCAAATCGAGCCTGGCCTCGGGGCGCAGCACCACCTTGGCCTCCTGCACCAGCTCGCTGACCTGCACCCGCAGTGCGAGCGCGCGCGGCGTGAGCACCATCGCGCGCCCCACGCGCACCAGCAGCGGGTCGCCCGTGCTCTCGCGCAGGCGCGCCAGCGCGCGGCTCATCGCGGACGGGCTCAGCCGCAAACGCCTGGCGGCGCCGGCGACGCTGCCTTCGGCGAGCACGGCGTCGAGCGTGATCAGTTGATTCAAGTCTGGCGTGGACATGGCGCCATTCTAGCGCGTTCGGCGTTTGACATGGCGTCCGCTGCACGTATCAAGTGCAAACGCTGCGTCTTCCGCTATGCCAAACGGGGGCGCATCATGTCTTCTCGCTCAACGAAAGGGACCATCATGAATCGCCCCGCCACCATTGACTTGCCCGCCGCCAACGGCGCCCTTGCCAGCTTGTCGCTGTGCGCACTGTTTGCTGCGCTTGGCGTAAGCTGCGCCAACGTCGCCTTGCCCACGTTCGCGCAAGCTTTTGACGTCTCGTTCCAGCAAGTCCAGTGGGTCGTGATCGCCTACTTGCTGGCCATGACAACGCTGATCGTCAGCGTCGCTCGCCTGGGCGACGTCGCCGGGCGCCGGCGCCTGCTGCTCGCGGGCATCGCGCTGTTCGCGGCGGCGTCCCTTGTTGGCGGCGTCGCGCCCACGCTATGGGTACTGATTGCCGCCAGGGCAGGGCAAGGCCTGGGCGCGGCGATCATGATGGCGCTGACCATGGCCCTGGTGGGCGCAACGGTACCGCAGACACGCACCGGCAGCGCGATGGGACTGCTTGGCGCCATGTCGGCTGCCGGCACAGCGCTCGGCCCCTCGCTAGGTGGCGTGCTGATCGGCACTCTGGGCTGGCGCGCCATCTTCCTCGTGAACCTGGCGCTGGCCCTGCTGACGCTGGCGTTGGCCGGCCGCTATCTGCCGCCCGACCGGCCCGACCCGGCCGGCGTCAAATTGCCTGTCGACGTTGCGGGCACGCTGCTGCTGGTCCTGGCGCTGGGCGCCTATGCGCTCGGCATGACGCTGGGACGCGGCACTTTCGGCCCGCTGAACGCGGCCTTGCTGCTGGCGGCGGCCTGCACCCTTGTGCTGTTTGTGCTGGCCGAGGGCAGGGCGGCCTCGCCCATGATTGCCCTGTCGATGTTGCGCGACAGGGCGCTGAGCGCCAGCCTGGCGGGCGGCGCGCTGGTATCGACGGTCATGATGGCCACGCTGGTGGTCGGGCCGTTTTATCTGTCGCGCGCGTTGGCACTCGATGCCGCGGCCGTGGGCCTGGTGATGGCGGTCGGCCCGGTTGCCGCCGCGCTGGCCGGCGTCCCCGCCGGGCGTCTGGCGGACCGGTTCGGCGCCGCGCGCATCGCCGTCGCCGGCCTTGCCGCCGGCTCGGTGGCGCTCTCGCTCATGCCGGCAAAGTTCGGCGTGCCCGGCTACCTGGGCGCCAGCGCCAGCATGACCGTCAGTTATGCGCTGTTCCAGACGGCCAACAACACGGCCGTGATGGCCAGCGCGTCGCCGCAACAGCGCGGCGTACTGTCCGGCCTGCTCAATTTGTCGCGCAATCTCGGCTTGATCACGGGCGCCAGCGTGATGGGCGCGCTGTTCGCCATCGGCGCGGCGTCGCCCAGCCTGCTGACCGCCCAGCCGGGCGCAATGGCGGCCGGCATGCGGCTCACGTTCGGCGTTGCTGCATTCCTGATCGTGCTTGCGCTGTCGATCAGTTGGGCCGGGCGGCGCGGACAAGTGGCACGCTGACAATTAGGCCGCATGGCATGCCAAGTTGCGCGAAAGCGGGCAAAAACCGGGCGTCAGGGGGCCGGGTATTGCGCTAACATGTCCGCTTCGTACAAAGCACCTCGAAAACACTATGGTTGACTTCAAGAAAAAAGATGCATCCCGTCCGGAAGCGGACACGCGCAGCCGGCGCATGCCATGGTCGCTGGGCAGCCGCTCCTATGGGAAATCGACCACCAAGGCTGCCGACTATATCCAGAGCAAGGAAAAGTTATCCAGGCTGATCGACCAGGCCAGCCTCAAGGCCACCGGCAGGCAGGGCAAGCTGAAAGGTGTGTGGAGTTCGCTGCTGGCGTTTTTCAGGCTCGTGCGCGCCTACGGCAACGGATCGTACCGGCAGGTAGCGCCGCGCTCGCTGCTGATGATCGTCGCTTCCCTGGTCTACTTTGTCAGCCCGATCGACCTGATTCCCGACTTTATCTTCGGCATTGG
Organism: Massilia sp. TSP1-1-2; assembly: GCF_049896185.1. NCBI lineage: Bacteria > Pseudomonadati > Pseudomonadota > Betaproteobacteria > Burkholderiales > Oxalobacteraceae > Massilia > Massilia sp. TSP1-1-2. Next base: position 3,063 of record NZ_JAFCTU010000025.1, on the reverse strand, counting down.
CCTGATCGATGACGCCACCGTGCTGGCCTGGACGATCAAAGCGTGCGCGTCGGACCTGGCGGCATTCATCAACTGGGAAAAGTCGCGCGCGGCGCGCAAACCGCGCAGTTGATGCAACGTTGACAAAACGGTCAATACAAAATAGGAACACCGAGAGGAAAACAGGCATGCCATTCATGCCGCCGTGGCTGCCGCCAGAAGCGGCCGTCACTACCATCTGAGCCTGGCATGTCCGACAGCGAAAGGAGCCGCGCGGTGGTGGGACGTGACCGTTTCCCTGATTGTTGGGCACAACGGTGAAGTGACCAGGATTTTATCGACCTCGCGCGACATCACCGAAGCGCGTTTTGCCAATGAAAAGGTACGCGCCAGCGAAGAACGGTTCCGTTCGCTCGTAACTGCGACGGCAGCGATCGTCTGGAGCACGTCCGGCACCGGAAAATTCGATGTCGAGCAGGCAGGCTGGGCCGGGTTCACGGGTCAACTGTTCGCATCGATGAAATACTTTGGCTGGCTCGAGGCGGTGCATCCGGACGACCGCGACCAAACCACCACTTCCTGGAATGCGGCCATTGCCTCGGGCGTGATGTACGAAACCGAGCACCGTTTGCGCCGCGCGGACGGCCAGTTCCGGGCACGATCGAAACGGGCGCCCATTTCAACTTCGCGTGCCGCATCAAACGGGCCGACGGCGAACTACGCTGGGTCGAGTTTTTTGGCAACCGGCAGCCGCACGTGAATGGCGGGCCGATGCGTATTATCGGTACCGTGGCCGATATTACTGCCAGCAAGAATCGGGAGGAAGAACTGCGCTGCCTGGCAGCCAACCTGTCCGAGGCGGACCGCCGCAAAACCGAATTCCTGGCAACCCTGGCGCATGAATTGCGCAATCCGCTCGCCCCGATCCGTCACGGCTTGCAATTGCTGCGCATGCAAACGGAAAACGTCGACACCTTCAACCAGGTGCGCGACATGCTCGACCGCCAAGTCAATCAGATGGTGCACCTGGTCAACGATCTGCTCGATATTGCTCGCATTACCAACGGGAAGGTAGAGCTGCGAAAGCAGCACGCGCGTGTTGGCGATCTGGTGAAGATGGCCGTCGAGACCAGCCTGCCGCTCATCAGTTCCTTGGCGCACCGCCTGATCGTCGCCGTTCCCGATGAAGTGATCCACGTCTACGTTGATCCCGGCCGCGTTTCCCAGGTCATCAGCAACTTGCTCAACAACGCGGCCAAATACACCCCCAAAGGCGGCGTAATTGAAGTGAACGTCACGCGTGACGGGCACGACGTGGTAATTGCCGTGACCGATAACGGTATCGGCATCGCGCCCGAATCGATTGACGCAATCTTTGGCCTGTTTCGCCAGGTCGGGCATGACTTCGAACGCTCCCAGGGCGGCTTGGGGATTGGACTGTCACTGGTGCGACAGCTCGTCGAATTACACGGCGGAACCGCCTCGGCGACCAGCGCCGGCAAGGGCGCGGGCAGTACCTTTACGGTGCGGCTGGGATTGGCGGGCGACGTGCCGGCGCCGGCGCCGCTGGAGCCGAGTGTGACCGAGGCGCTTGCAGCACGCAAGCTGAAAATTATGGTGGCCGACGACAATGTCGATGCAGCCGAAATTCTTTCACTGCTGCTGGAGGTTTTCGGCCACGTTACGGCTGTGGTGCATAATGGCCATGCCGCGTTGAACCTCGCGCGTGACTTCCTTCCCGATGTCGCCTTGCTCGACATTGGCATGCCCGGCATGAATGGCTACGAAGTAGCCAAGGCGCTGCGCCAGATACCACCGCTGGCCAACATGACGCTCGTCGCGCTGACCGGATGGGGCGGCGAGCAAGACCGGGCCCTGTCGCGAGAAGCCGGCTTTGACCGGCACCTGATCAAGCCGGTCGACATGCAGGTCATCGACAGCTTATTGGCCGACGTCATCGCTGCGCGCCAGTCCGGCTGAGGCGAGCGTTCAGCCTTCCTGGTGCCGGATCGCCTCGATCACAATGGACAACGCCCGTGACGACTGGCGCCGGCTCGGATAGTAAGCGTGCAGACCGGGGAACTTGGGGCACCACTGTTGCATCACGCTGATCAAGGCGCCGCTTTGCACATGCTCGGCGACCAGATCCTCGGTGACGAAGGCCAGGCCCGCGCCGGAAAGTGCCGCATTGACCATATGGTAGCCGCTGGTGAACATGGCTTGGCCGCGCGTGCGGACCTGGATCGCTTGTCCCTCATGCTGCAGCTCCCACGCATAGATGCCGCCGCTGCTGGCTAAGCGCAGCGTGATGCAATTTTGCTTCATCAACTCTTGCGCCGTGGTGGGGACCGCATGCCACTTGAAGTAGCCAGGGGAGGCGACGATCACGGTCGGCACGTCCGGCGTCAAGCGCACCGCGATCATGTCCTTTTCAACCTGGTCGCCGTAGCGCACGCCAATGTCGTAGCGCTCGGCGGCAATGTCCACCATCCGATAATCCGAATTCATTTCCAGGTGCAAGTCGGGGTAGAGCGGCAAGATTGGCGCGAGCCGCGGCCAGAGTACTTTGTCGATCACGTGATCGATGGCCGTGATCCGGACCGTGCCGGCGGGCTTGCCGCTAGCGTCGCTGATGGCGGCGATTTCAGCGTCGATTTCCTCCAGCCGGGGCGCGACGTTTTGCAGCAGGCGTTCGCCGGCCTCGGTTGGCGACACGCTGCGGGTGGTGCGCGTGAGCAGCCGCACCCCGAGCCGTTCTTCGAGCGCGCGGATGATATGGCTGAGCGCCGATTGGGTCATGCCCAGCTTGGCGGCGGCGCGGGTGAAGCTGCGTTCGCGCGCCACGGCAATAAAGACAAGGATATCGTTGATGTTGTCGCGCGCCATGTCACCCACCCGAGCATAAAAGGATTCATGATACATGACGTGCAGTATATAAAGCCAAACTCCATTCATGACGCCCCGTCATTAGGCCATGCAATGCGCACCCGGTTTTGCCCCAATCCACCCAAGTTAAGACCTTTCAACAGTTTTTCTGAGTCATCTTCTTGTGTGGTTTTACGCCGGGCTTCCTGGGCTTCGAAC
>NZ_JAFCTU010000024.1:0-88065 GCF_049896185.1 Massilia sp. TSP1-1-2 | reverse complement strand
CTCCTTTAGTTGATGGAGCCCCGATTCTGGGTGCGGAAAATTAGCAATGGAAGGTGGGGTAAATAGCGCGCTTACTGAACACGACGTAAAAAAACCCGCCGAAGCGGGTTTCATCATCACTTACTCAATTACTGGAACGCCTGAATACCCGTCATCGCACGCCCCAGAATCAACGCGTGAATATCATGCGTGCCCTCATACGTATTGACCACTTCCAGGTTGACCATGTGACGGATCACGCCGAACTCGTCCGAGATGCCGTTTCCGCCCAACATATCGCGCGCGACACGGGCAATGTCCAGCGCCTTGCCGCATGAATTGCGCTTCATCATCGACGTGATCTCGACGGCAGCCGTGCCCGCGTCCTTCATGCGGCCCAGTTGCAGGCAGCCTTGCAGGCCGAGCGTGATTTCGGTCTGCATGTCGGCCAGCTTTTTCTGCACCAGTTGATTGGCCGCCAGCGGACGGCCAAACTGGTGCCGGTCCAGCGTGTACTGGCGCGCCTTGTGCCAGCAATCTTCCGCCGCGCCCAGAGCGCCCCAGGCGATGCCGTAGCGCGCCGAGTTCAGGCAGGTAAACGGTCCCTTAAGGCCGCGCACGTCCGGGAAGGCGTTTTCTTCCGGGCAGAACACATTGTCCATGACGATTTCGCCGGTGATCGATGCGCGCAGCCCGAACTTGCCGTGGATCGCAGGCGCCGACAAACCGGCCATGCCTTTTTCCAGCACAAAGCCGCGGATCGCGCCTTCATCATCCTTGGCCCAGACGACGAACACGTCGGCCACCGGTGAATTGGTGATCCACATCTTGGCGCCGGACAGCGAGTAGCCGCCGTCCACTTTTTTGGCGCGCGTGATCATGGAACCCGGGTCGGAACCATGGTTCGGCTCGGTCAGGCCAAAGCAGCCGATCCATTCGCCGGTCGCCAGCTTGGGCAGGTATTTCTGGCGCTGCTCTTCGGTGCCGAACTCGTAGATCGGCACCATCACCAGCGACGACTGCACGCTGGCCATTGAGCGGTAGCCCGAATCGACGCGTTCAATTTCGCGCGCAATCAAGCCGTATGCCACGTAGTTCAAGCCCGGGCCGCCGTATTGTTCAGGAATCGTCGGCCCCAGCAAGCCGAGCTCGCCCATTTCGCGAAAAATCGACGTGTCCATCTTTTCGTGGCGGAAGGCTTCCAGGATGCGCGGTTGCAGCTTGTCCTGGCAATAGGCAGCCGCAGCGTCACGAATCATGCGTTCGTCGTCGGTCAGTTGATTATTTAGGAGCAACGGATCGTCCCAGTGAAATTGGGCTTTACGCGGCGATTCGGATCGGTTCATGGCTTTTCCTGTCTCTGTTGACGTATTGTAAGGAGGGGGTAAGTTGTATAGACTACTTTGCCGGATGCCTGATTTTACCGCGTTTGCGTGCTGCCGAATTGCCCGGCATGAAAAATCAGGGAGGCTTGCGGGTGAAATGCGCATTCTTCGACTTCGCCGACGAAAATGACGTGGTCGCCTTCCGGGTAGCGGCTGCGGTTGTGGCATTCGAACCAGGCTGAAGCGCCCTTGAGGATGGGCTGGCCGGTGCGCGAGAGCTCGTACTCGACGCCGTCGAAGGGATTGTCGGTGCGTTTGGAAAAGCGCTGCGCCAGATGCGCTTGCTCGGCGCCCAGCACATTGATGACGTAGTGCGAGTTGCCGCTGAAAATCGGCAAGCTGTTGGCCGCGTTGCCCAGGCTCCACAGCACCAGCGGCGGCGCCAACGATACCGAATTGAACGAACTGGCCGTCAAGCCGCGAAAACTGCCGTCCGCCAGGCGCGTGGTAATGACGGTCACACCCGTGGCGAACTGCGACAGTGCCTGGCGAAACTGGGCCGCGTCGAAGTCGCGCGCGGCGGCGCGGGGAGAGCTTGTGTTCATTGGTGCCTCGTATATTTCTGACATTATGCCAAATTTTGGTGCAGCTCACAGCAGGAAATTGCCTCAGTGCTCAGCGTCCCGGTACAACAAGCGAGCCGTAGCGCACGGGGGCGCTTTGCGTTACAGTCGTCAACCTCAAGTTCCCACCTTGCGCGACCGGCATGTCGCAATCGACTGCAAGCGACATGGCGGTTCTGGACGGCGGCGGTTTCTGGTGCGGCGAGTCCTCTCCCTCAAGGTGATCAAATTCGGTAAGACCTTTGCCGACAGGTTAAAATAGTGTCGGGCGGACAACCAGACGTGCGGCTTGTCTTTATATGTGTAACCGGATCGGACCTGCAATGAAGGTAGTGATCGTCGACGACACGCACATCAACCTGGTGCTGATGTCGCGTTTGATGGAAAAGCTCGAGGGCGTGTCGACAGTCGCGTTCCAGTCGGCGCGCGAGGCGCTTGATTGGTGCCGCAGCAATCCCTACGACCTGCTCATTCTCGACTACATGATGCCCGACATTAACGGGCTCGAATTCATCAGCCAGCTCGACCCGGACCCGCGCGCCCGTCCACCGGTGCTGATGGTCACTGCCAGCCACGATGTTGAAATCCGTCACCGCGCGCTGGAAAATGGCGCCAACGATTTTTTGATCAAGCCGATCGACAAGGTCGAATTTTTGGCACGCACCCGCAATATGCTGGCGCTGCGGCGCGCCACCGTTGCGCTGGAGAGCCGCGCCAGCTGGCTGGCCAGCGAGGTGAACGCGGCCACCGCCGAACTGCGCGCGCGCGAGCAGGAAACCATCTTGCTGCTGTGCCGCGCCTCGGAATACCGCGATCCGGAAACGGGCGCCCACATCCAGCGCATGGCGCATTATTCCCGCCTCATTGCCGCCGAGCTGGGCATGTCGAGCGCCGAACAGGACCGCATCCTGAGCGCCGCGCCCATGCATGACATCGGCAAGGTCGGCACCCCCGACACCATTTTGCTCAAGCCCGGTCGCCTGAATCCGGACGAGATGGAAATCATGCGCCAGCACGCGCTGATCGGCTACAACATTCTGAAAAGCAGCGAAGCGAAAATGCTGCAGCTGGCCGCGGAAATTGCTTACTCGCACCACGAGCGTTTCGACGGGACCGGCTACCCGAACGGCCTGAAGGGCGACGCCATTCCGCTGGCCGGGCGCATCGTTGCCGTGGCCGACGTGTTCGACGCGCTGACCAATGTGCGTCCCTACAAGCAAGCCTGGACGCTGGAGGCGGCGCGCACCTTTTTGCTCGACAACAGCGGCTCCCATTTCGACCCGGCCTGCGTCAACGCGCTGCTGCGGCGCTGGTCCGACGTGCTCGCCATTCGCGGCCGCCTGAGCGACGCCGCCGCGCGCGACGCGGCCTAGGCCTGGCTTGATGCGCCACAAGCGATTGGTGCGCCAGGTGCGCCGCGCCTTTGGCGTGAGCAGCGAGCAGGCGCTGCAGGATTTGCTGGGCGCGCTGGCCGAGCGTGGCGACAAGGCGCTGGCCGACGGCATCGCCGCGCTGCTCGAGTCCACCCACCGCAACTACGAACAGTACGACCGCGACCTGCAGGTGCGCACCCGGATGCTCGACATCAGTTCCGAAGAACTGCTTGGCGCCAACGCCCAGCTGCGCGAGGAAGCGGGGCGCCAGCGCGAAGTGCTGCGCTCGCTGCAAGCAAGCGTGCAGCGCCTGACCTTTGACGCCGGCACCGCAAACGAGCCACCACCGGCCGACCACGACTTGCTGGGACTCACGCATGCGCTCGAACAATTGGTCCAGCAGCGCGAAACGGCGCGCGAGCTGACCGAGCAAATTCTCGACCAATTGCCCATTCCCGTTTTCCTGAAGGACCGCGAAGGGCGCTTTGTGCGCTTCAACCGCCAGTTCCAGAAGTTTTACCAGATGACGCGCGCCGAGCTGATGGGCGCCAAGATCGAGCATTTCACTTCGCCCGAGTGGGCCGCCGTCACCCAGCAGGAGGACGAGCAAGCCTGGCGCACGGGGCTGATGGTCAGCAGCGAGCGGCGCGTCACCCAGGTCGATCCACCGATCGATCTGGTAGTCAACCGAATCGTCATTACCAGCGGCGGCGAATCGTATTTGCTGGGCTTTTCCATTGATGTCAGCGAGCAGCGCGCCGCGCGCGACGCGATGCAGCGCGCGGTCGAGTCGGCGCAGGCGGCCAGCCAGGCCAAGAGTGATTTCCTGGCCAACATGAGCCATGAAATCCGCACGCCGATGAATGGCATTCTGGGCATGACCGAGCTGGTGCTTGAGTCGCGCCTGGAAGCGGAGCAGCGCGACGATATCGGCCTGGTCAAGGCGTCGGCCGGGGCACTGCTCACAATCGTCAACGAAATTCTCGACTTTTCCAAGATCGAGGCTGGCCGGCTCGATTTGGAAGACGTGCCTTTCGACCTGCGCAAACTGGTGCGCGACACGGTGCGCCCAATGGCCCTGCGCGCGCAGCAAAAAGGCCTGGACCTGCAGGTCGCGATGCCGGCCAACTTGCCGCGCGCCATGAAGGGCGACCCCGGACGCTTGCGTCAGGTCTTGATCAATCTGCTCGCCAACGCCATCAAATTTACCCAGCAAGGCAGCGTGACGCTGACGCTGGCGCTGGCGCTGGCCATGGGCGCCCGGGTGGACGAGCGCTGCGACATCGCCTTTGCCGTCAGCGATACCGGCATTGGCATTCCGCTGGAAAAGCAAAAGCTGATCTTTGAACCTTTCTCGCAAGTGGACGGCTCAACCACGCGTCAGTTCGGCGGCACGGGCCTGGGCCTGACCATTTGCCGCCGCCTGGTGATCTTGATGCAGGGCGACCTGACGGTAGCGAGCGAACCTGGCAAGGGCAGCACCTTCCGCTTTACCGTGCCCTTGCGCCACGCCGCCCAGCAACTGCCGGCGGACGATGAACTGGTGGACTTGGACGAGGTCGAACCTGTGACGGTGCCGGCACCGGCGCTGGCGCGGGAGCAAGGCAGCGGCAACGGTTTGCGCATTTTGCTGGCCGAAGACAATCCCGTCAACCAGCGCCTGGCCATGCGCTTGCTGCAAAAAATGGGGCACCGCATCACGCTGGTCGACAATGGACTTGCCGCGTTCGAATGCGTGGTGCAGGGCGGCTTCGAGCTGGTGCTGATGGACGTGCAAATGCCCGAACTGGACGGCCTGAGCGCAACGCGCCGGATTCGCCAGTGGGAGGCGGTGCACGGCGGCCACGTGCCGATCATTGCCATGACGGCGCGCGCCATGCAGGGCGACCGCGACCGTTGCCTGGAGGCGGGTATGGATGACTATCTGTCCAAGCCCATTGACAGCGAGCGGCTGCGCCAGATTGTCGGCCGCTTCCATATCGAGCAAGCCGGGCCGGTGCTGGCGTGGCGCGCCGCGCTGCTGCGTCTTGATGGCGATGCGCTGTTGCTGCTGGAACTGGCGCAACTGTTCATCGATGACGGGCCGCAATTGATGCGCACCTTGTATGGCGCGCTGGCAGACGCCGACTTGCCCGGTTCGCAGCGGGCGGTGCACAGTTTGCAAGGTGTGCTGGTCAATTTCGGCGCGCAGCGCGCCATTTCGCAGGCCGAGCGGATGTCGGCCAGCTTGCACCAGCCGGCCCAGTCGGCGCAGTGGAAGGGGCAAGCGGTGGAGCTGGGCGCGGCGCTGGAGGAAGTGTATGCTGCCTTGCATGCCTTGATCACGGCCGGCCCGCAAGCCATGGCGGAGTAGGGGGCCGCGCCCACATGCCGCTCGCCTCGCGCGGCATCGTAGGGCGCAAAAGGGCAAAGCCCGCATTGCGCCATGCGTCTCGACGGCGCTTGCCGGAAAAGGGGGCCGCCCAGGCCTGCGCTTTTCCGACCTGCGTGCCTGCCAACTCCTTTGCCACGAATCACCGATACATGTACTTGCGTGACCACGCAATCCCCCCTGGAGCCCGGCCCGCCTTGCCGCACACCACCTGATACAAGCTGATCCAGTCATGCTCAAAGGCATACGTGCACCCCGCCAGATACACATGCCATATCCGGAATTTGCGCGGATCGGTCAGCAGCTTGATCTGCTCGGCCTTGGCCTCAAAATTATCCGTCCACAGCGCACACGTGCGCGCGTAGTGCCGTCGTAAGTTTTCCACATCGAGCGCCTCCAGTCCGCCTTCCTGCATGGCCGTAAGCACCGTCCCCAGATGCGCCAGCTCGCCATGCGGAAACACATAGCGCTGGATAAATTCCCCGGCGCCGAACGGCGCCGTCTTGCTGTTGGTATTAGTCGTAGTCAAGCCATGATTCATTGCCAGCCCGTCGTCCGCCAGCAGCGCATTGATGCGGCCAAAGTATTCCGGCAAGTGGCGCACGCCCACATGCTCGAACATCCCCACGCTGGTGATGCGGTCGAACTTGCCGCGCACGTCGCGGTAGTCTTCCAGCCGGATCTCGACCAGGTGGCCGACGCCGGCGCGCTCGACCTGCGCGCGCGCATGCCGCGCCTGGTTTTCGGACAAGGTGATGCCCACGCAGCGCGCGCCGTGCCGCTGGGCCGCCCGGATCACCAGCGCGCCCCAGCCGCAGCCGATGTCGAGCAAGGTATGCCCGGGCCGCAGGTCGATTTTCGTGAGGATGTGATCGATCTTTTTGCGTTGCGCCTGGGCCAGCGTTTCATCGCCGTTTTCAAAATAGGCGCACGAATACACCATGGCCGGATCGAGCCAGGCGGCATAAAAATCGTTGGAAACGTCGTAGTGGTAACTCACGGCCGCAGCGTCGATGGCGCGCGTGTGAGTAATGGAGCGCAGCGCGCGCAACAGGCGGGCGCGCGGCCCGCTGTTGGCCGCCAGCAAGCCAACCACGGCGATCATGTCATTGGCGCGGCCGGTGACGTCGATTGCCCCTTCAACATACGCGGTGCCCAGGTTGTACAGCGAAGGCGAGAGCAGGTAGCGCACCGCCGCCGCATTGGGCACGCGAATGGTGACGCGTGGCGGCTCGGACGAAAAATCGAGCCGCTGCCCGTTCCACAGTTCCACGCGCAGCGGCACGGCCACACGGTTGCGCACGCCTGTGCTCCAGGCATTGAGTCGGATCTGATTGAACACAAGCACCTCCCGCGCGTGGCAGCGCGGCAGGCGCCATCAGTGCGCTACGGTTGCAACCGCTGCCGCGTCCAGCTGCCGTCTGCCTGCAGCATGTACACAATGCGATCGTGAAAACGGGACCGGCGTCCCTGCCAAAATTCGATACGCTCGGGCACCAGGCGGAAGCCACCCCAGTTCAAAGGACGCGGTGGCTCTTCGCCGAACTGCCTTGCGATTGCAGCATAGTTGTCTTCAAGCGCGGCCCGGTTGAGAATTGGCAGGCTTTGCTCAGAAGCGATTGCCGCCAGGCGACTCTTGAGCGGACGGCTGTGAAAGTACTTGTCGCTCTCCTCGCTGGCGGTGCGTTCGACCCGGCCCTCGATGCGCACCTGGCGCTCCAGTTCCGGCCAAAAGAACAGCAGGGCGGCGTGCGGATTGGCGGCCAGCTGGCGTCCTTTCTGACTCTCGTAATTGGTGTACCAGGTAAAGCCGCGCGCATCGTACTGCTTGATCAGCACGATGCGCGATGTCGGCCGTTCGCGTTCGTCGACGGTGGCCACGCTCATCGCGTTCGGCTCGTTCACTTCGGCCTTCAAGGCTTGCTCGAACCAGGTATTGAATTGCTCGAAAGGATCGTCCGCCACCGCGTCTTCATCCAGCGTGGCCTGACCGTAATCCTTGCGCAGGCCGGCCACCGCGTCGCCCGTCGATACCGGCACCGCGATGCCGCGCCGCAGCTGCATCGCCTGGCCCAGCTGCGCCATCTGCGCCGCGCTGAAAATGCGCTTGGCCATCGGTGCAATGTGGCCTTCCTCGCGTTCCATGTGCGCGCCGTAAGTGTCCACAAAACGGCGCACGTCGTTCTCGCGCAGCAACGCCGCGCTGCCGTCGGCAATGGCGCGCAACTGTTCGTGCAGGCCTTGCCACATCGCATCCATCTGGCGGTGTTCGTCCAGGATGCCGGGCGCCAGCTGCGCCAGCAGCGCGGCGTCGTCGCCTTGCGCCGTGGCTTGCAGCATGGGGATCAGGTCTTGCTCTTCATCTTCATGATGCAGATGCGCTGCCTTGTCGAAATACTTGATGACTGCGGCGGCCGCCTGCTGCGCCTGTTCGTCGGCGCCATGCGCTGCCAGGTGCGGCAACAATTTCTCCATGGTGGCAAGTTGCTTGCGGATACGGTCGTGGCAATGCTTGAGTACGGCGATCGGCTGGTCGAAGCCGGGCGCGCTGTCGGGCAGGACGTTCATGGTGGGTTCTCTCGTTGCTTGCCAGGGTGGCTATACGCTGCATTTTAGAGCAGTCTGAACGGCCGCGTCCGTTAAAATGGCACAATGAAGACCTTCACACCGCCTATTTCTCCGGACCACGCCCACGAGGCCGATGTCGAGCGCCGCTTCGGCGGTATTGGCCGCCTGTATGGCCAGCCGGCGCTGGCGCGCTTTCGCGCCGCGCATATTTGCGTGATTGGCGTGGGCGGCGTCGGTTCCTGGATCGTTGAAGCGCTCGCGCGCAGCGCCATCGGGCAACTCACGCTGATCGACCTCGACAACGTGGCCGAGTCCAACATCAACCGCCAGATCCAGGCGCTCTCGGGCACCATCGGCCAAGCCAAGATCGATGCGCTGGCCGAACGCATCGCCCAGATCAATCCCTTTTGCCGCGTCAACCTGGTGGAAGATTTTATTACGCCCGACAACCTGGACCAGATGATCGGCGGCAAGGGCTTCGATTACGTGGTCGACGCCATCGACAGCGTCAAGTCGAAGGCCGCGCTGATTGCGTATTGCCGCGCGCATGCGCTGCCCATCATTGTCATCGGCAGCGCCGGCGGCAAGACTGACGCGGCCCGCATCGAAGTGCGCGACCTGACCAAGACCGAGCAGGAGCCTTTGCTCAAAATAGTCAGGAAACGCCTGCGCACCGATTACGGTTTTCCGCGCAGCCTGAAAACCAAATTTAACGTGGACGCCGTGTTTTCAATGGAACCGGTGGCGATGCCCGAAACGCTGGCCTGCGACATCGACATCGACGGCGAAGCGGCCGGCATCACCGGGCTGAACTGCGCCGGCTTTGGATCGAGCATGGTCGTGACCGCCACTTTCGGCATGATTGCCGCCGGACACGTGCTGAACCGGCTTGCGGCAGAGACTGCTTTATCATCAGTTTGCCCGAACCCTGTGCAGTCGTCCGATGCCTTGCTATCATAGCGTTACACAATTGCATGTAGCCCCACTTTTTCGAAAGAACCCAACATGATGCGTCGTTCCATTTACCTCCTGATGATTTGCACCGCCGCCGCTTCGATGGCGCACGCGGCCGGCCAGGCTGGCGATGCCAGCGCAAAGGCGACGGCAACGGCAACGGCAACGACCAAGCCGGCCGTCAAGGCCAAGCACAAGACCAAGCTGCAGGCCTCGGCCGCGGCAGCAGCCACGGCCGCCGCCGCCGCCACCGATTCCGCGTCCGCCGCGCAGCTTGCTGCCGGCGCCGCCAACGCTGCCGTGGCAGCCGAAGCGGGCGCCCCTGCAGCCGACGCGCCAGCGACGCTGACGGTGCCGTCCGCGCCCGGCTTGGATCCGCTGGTCATTACCGATACCGTGGTTGGCAAGGGTAAAGTGGCCGGCCAGGGTTCGATGGTGTCGGTGCATTACACCGGCTGGCTGTTCAAGTCGATGGCTCCGCGCCAGCGCGGACGCCAGTTCGATTCCTCGCACACGCGCGGCGAGCCGCTCGAGTTTGCGCTGGGCACCGGCCGCGTGATCAAGGGCTGGGACCAGGGCGTGATGGGCATGAAGGTGGGCGGCAAGCGCACCCTGATCATCCCCAGCCACCTGGCTTACGGCGGGCGCGGTGCGGGCGAGCTGATCGGGCCGAACGCGGACTTGATCTTCGACGTTGAACTGATGGACGTTAAATAACGCAAAGAACCACCTCGGGCGGGCACAATGAAAATCGCAAATGATGTCACTGAGTTAATCGGCAACACCCCGTTGGTCCGGATTCGCAACTTGGCCAAGGGGGCAGGCGCGGAAATTCTCGCCAAGCTCGAGTTTTACAATCCTGCCCACAGCGTCAAGGACCGGATCGGCCTGGCCATGATCGAAGCGGCCGAGGCAGCCGGTCTGATCGGGCCCGACACCATCATCGTCGAACCCACCAGCGGCAACACCGGCATTGCGCTGGCCATGGTGTGCGCGGCGCGCGGCTACCGCTGCAAACTGGTCATGCCCGAAACCATGAGCAGCGAACGGCGCGTGCTGCTGCGCGCGTATGGCGCCGAGCTGGTGCTCACGCCCGGCCCTGAAGGCATGCTGGGCGCCATCCGCACGGCCGAGGAAATGTGCGCGGCCAATCCCCACTACTTCATGCCGCAGCAGTTCAATAATCCTGCCAATCCCGAGATCCATCGGCGCACCACGGCCGAGGAAATCTGGCGCGATACCGACGGTAATGTCGATATCCTGATCGCCGGCGTGGGCACGGGTGGCACGATTACCGGTGTGAGCGAAGTCATCAAGTCGCGCAAGCCAGGCTTTCAGGCTATTGCCGTCGAGCCAGAGGCTTCACCCATGTTGTCCAAGGGCACCAAGGGACCGCACCCGATCCAGGGCATCGGCGCCGGGTTCATTCCCGGCGTGCTCAATACGGCGGCATACGATGAAGTCATCACCGTCAAGAGCGACGATGCTTTCGCAACCGCCAGGGCCGCAGCGCGCGAAGAAGGGCTGCTGGTTGGCATTTCGTCGGGTGCCGCACTGTGGGCGGCGATCCAGGTGGCGCGCCGTCCCGAAAATGCAGGCAAGCTGATCGTGACGATCATTCCCTCGTTTGGCGAGCGCTACCTGTCCACTGCGCTGTTCGCCAACCTGGCCTGAGGCGCGCTGCAGGGCGTCGTTTTTGATGCATTTTGACTATATTTTCATCAGTTCTGCACGATTAATAATTATATTAATGTAATGTTTGCTAAAATTAAAGCCTTGTTCTGCTCCTTGAGCGGCAAGGTTTTTGGGAGACATTACACATGGCCATCACGGCAGCATCGATTTCGCAGTTACTGTTAGCGCAATTTTCGCAGGAAACGCGCCTTCTTCAATTGACCACCCCGCTGGGACGCGACAAGCTCCTGGCGGAGTGCGTGCGCGGCGAAGAAAGTATCAGCGGTGGCTTCGAATTTGCGATCAGTGCGCTGTCGACCGATGCCGATATTGCGCTCAAGTCGCTGATTGGCCAGCCTGCGCTGTTGCAACTGCTCACTTCGCACAGTCGTGATGATCTGCGCCCTTTCCATGGCTACATTACCGGCATCGAGCACAGCGGCGCCAATGGCGGCTTTGCCCGCTACCAGCTGACACTGGGCCCGTGGACCAGCTTCCTCGGCCTTGGCCGCGACAGCCGTGTGTTCCAGGACATGACCGTGTTTGACATCCTGGACGCCGTCTTTGGCGAATACCAGGGCAAAGGCAGCCTGGCGCCCGAATGGCGCTTCGATATTGCCGACCGTGACGTCTACCCGATCCGCAGCTTGAGCACCCAATACCAGGAAAGCAACCTGGCCTTCGCCGAACGGCTGATGGCCGAAGAAGGCCTGTTTTATTTCTTTGAGCATAGCGGCGACCCTGGCAGCGCGACGCTGGGCAGCCATACGATGGTGATTGCCGACCATAACGGCAGCTTCCAGTCCAATCGTCAGCCGCAGATCCGCTTTACGCAGTCCGGCGCTGTCATGAAAGAAGACGGCCTCGACCGCTGGCGCACCGAGATGCGCCAGCAAACCAATGCGCTTGAACTAAGCAGCTGGGATTACCGCAGCCTTGACCACCGTCCGCTCAATACTGCCAGCGGCGACGGCAGTGAGACCGTGCTGCTTGGCCGCGACACGCTCGGACCGTACGCCTACGAAACGCGCAAGCAAGGCCAGCGCCTGGCCGATCATCAAATGCAAGGCCTGGTCGCGCGCAGGGAAGTTCATGTTGCTGCAGGCACCGTGCGCACGCTGTCGCCTGGCACCACCTTCACTTTGCAGGGGCAGGCCCAGCTCGACGCTGCCGACAGCGCCGACGGCCGCACCTTTTTGATCGTGCGCACCGTGCACCTGATGCACAACAATCTGAGCGCGGAACTGCAAGCTGACCTGCACGCCCGCCTTGCCCCGGCAGCGCTGACGCTGTTGATCGATGAAGAAAGTGCCGACAGTTTGCACGCAGTGGGCAAGGAAGAAGGCGAGCGACCGCTTTACCGCAACCGCATCGACGCGATTCGCAGCAGCATTCCATACCGCAGCTGTGTGTTCGACAGCGAAGGGCGCGCGCGGTTCCAGCGTCCGACGATACGGGGCCAGCAGACAGCCATCGTGGTGGGCCCTGCGGGCAGCGTGATCCATACCGACCGCGACCACCGGGTAAAGGTGCAATTTCACTGGCAGCGCGGCGTGCAAAGCCACAGCCGCCTGGACCATCCGGCAGCGGGCAACCATACCGGCGCCCCGGCCGACGATACGGCGGGCACCTGGGTGCGGGTTGCCACGCCGCTGGCGCCGGTCGCAGGCGCGAATTGGGGCAGCCACGCGCTGCCGCGCGTTGGACAGGAAGTGCTGATCGATTTCTTCGAAGGCGACATTGATCGCCCGGTGGTCATCGGCGCCGTCTACAACGGCAGCGGACAGGCCGACCAGCAGAATAACCAGGTCAGCCAGGGTGCTGGCGTAAGCACGGGCAATGCACCGCCATGGTTTCCGGGCGAAGCTGGCGCGCATGCGCATCCTGCGGTCCTGTCTGGCATCAAGACCCAGTCCATGAAGACCAGCCAGGGTGGCGCGGGTGCGTACAACCAACTGGTGATGGACGACAGCCCGGGCCAGTCGCGCCTGTCGCTGCAGCGGCACGCCGCTGCGCACAAAGGGACCGATGAACTGAACCTGGGCCACTTGCGCCATCAGACTGATAACCAGCGTTTGCAGCCAGTAGGCTTTGGCGCTGAATTGAAAACCGAGATGAGTGCGGCGGTACGCGCGGGCAAGGGGCTGCTGTTGTCGACCGATGCGCGGAATAACGCGACCGGGGCGCAACTTGATTCGAAGGAAGCGAGCGCGCAGGTGCAGCGCAGCATAAACTTGCAAAAGTCCATGGCGACGACCGCGCAAAAGCATAATGCCAAGTTGAAAAATGAACCCGCGCCGGAGAAGTTGCCTGCCATTGAGAAGATGGCTGACAGCATCGCCACGCTCGAGACTAAGGCGAAGGGTGGCGAGGTCAAGGAAGGCAGCGGGGGCATGGGCGAAGTTGCTGCCTACAACATGCCGCAGCTGCAATTGTCGGCGCCGTCGGGCATTGTGGCGGCGACGCCAGCGAGCGCGATTATTTCTGCCGGTAGGACATCGAGCATCACGGCCGGGCAGGACATCAATCTGGCGTCGCAGGGCAATCAGTTTCACGCGGTGATGGATGGCATTAGCCTGTTCACGTATGGCAAGGCAAGCAATGCCGACAAGCCGAACCAGGAAGTGGGCATCAAGCTGCACGCGGCCAGCGGCAAGGTCAATGCGCATAGCCAGTCGGACGAAATTCGCGTGACTGCGGACAAGGCGATTACGGTGGCGAGCGTGACCAAGAGTGTGACCGTGGCCGCGGCAAAAAATGTGATGATGACGGCGCAGGGCGCGTTCCTGAAGATCGAGGGCGGCAACATCATGCTGCACGGTCCGGGAAAGATCGAGTTCAAGGCGAGCAAGAAAGAGCTGTCTGGTCCCGCTGATGGCAGCTTTGGCCCACCTGAACTGCCGAAGGCCAAGCCAAGATATGACGAGCAGTTCGTTATTGAGGACGAGTTCACTGGCCTGCTAATGGCCCATATGCCTTACTGCATCAAGCGAGGCGACGGTAAGGTATTTTCTGGCACCACAGATGAACATGGACGCACTGAACGCGTACACGGGAGTCGCCAGGACAGTGTCGAGATTTTCGTTGGTACGACCACGCCGCCCGGCTCTGCTGAATCGAGTGCGGGTGCCGGCCAAGTTGCGGCAAAGGGCGGCGAAAATGTGTCCCATCCAACTGCGCCTGCATCCGACGCTGGCAAGTCGAAGCCGACGCCTTCAGCGCCTGCCGGAACCGCGCCATCTCATCCGTCCGGTGCCGAACCCACGCACACTGGCGCACCTGCAAATAAGAAACCTGCGAGTGCCCCACCGCAGCGCCCGAAAGGCACCTTGAATACGACAAAAAATAGTCATGTCGTGGCCAAGTACGAACCTGCGCTTTTATACTTCAGGCCGGAGACTTTCGAACTCATTCATGTCCCCGAGCGTGCCGCAGCCAAGTTCGAGGCGCACATATTAGAAATGCGCAAAGTGGTAAGCGATTACCACAAAGCCAATGCAGAGGTTTCGGAGGTGCTCGATTCCTACGATGCGCTCAGGAAGTTTCCTGCCGATCCGGCCAAGCGTCTGGAAGCGGGGAGACTCCAGAAAGCTCACGCAGATGCATGTGAGAAAGTGCAAATTACCAACGCCAGGCTGCGCAAGAAATTAGGTCAACTTGACTCTCTTGAAAAGTTCAAAAAGGGTGGAGCAAGCAGAGGGATTGTCGAACTTGTGCCCGTTTATAAAAACGGCGAGCACAGGGCAAAAATGGTATTCGTAAATTCCCAAGAATTGGACAAGTCATGGCCGTGCATTTCCCTTGCACCGAAGGATGGGCCGGAAAAGCTTAATACGACAATGCATAAAGATCCGAAGGAAAACCTTTGGAAGAAAGATCCTACTACTGGAAGGAAGAAGCTCGATGCGGCAGAGCTGAAAAAGCAAGTCAGCGATGTCAAGAAAACCGAGGCTAAGTGGGAGCTCTATTCCTTCGACGAACATCAGACAATCAAGACGCTTAACTCCTGGACAGAAGAGTTCAACAAGAACACAAAGTGGGACGCGAAGGGAAAATTTGGAAGCGGTCAGCTGGGCAAGCTTGCTGATGACGTGATTGACCTTAAGGCAGAGGCGCAGTTAATGCGCTACGTCGGTGGAGTCGGCGTGGATGCAATTTGGAAGCCCCTTGAAGGCAAGGTTGGTCTGAAGGCAGAGGCAAAGGCGCAGCTTTCGTTGGCTGAAGGGAAAGTGAACTTCGTTGTGAATATTCCAAACAGATTTGGGTACGATCTTAAGTTTTGGAACATGAACAACACGAAGTCATTCAGCGTTGGTCTGATTCGGTTGCAAATGGAGACGGTGGTGGCCGGCGTCGTGGGTGCGCATTGCGTTGGGGAGTTAGGAATGGAGTTTGACAAGAACTCCTTTAGGGCCGTCCCTTCAACCCCGGGTCCCCCGCCCAATTTGCCTCCTCCGCCCGGTTGGAAGTTTGGAAGAGTTGGGTCTGCACATCCTGACAACGCACCACCAGCACAGGCGGGACCTCCATCGCATACAAAGGATCCCGATGAGTTAGTAAAAGGAGAGTTGGCTGTATTTGCCGGCGTGAAAGTTGATGTTGATCTCTATGTCCTCTTCCAATGGTGGAATTTTGAGAAGGCTGACGAGCAAAAATGGGACGACTTGGCAAAAATTTCGCCTGGCTTTTCGGCGATGGCCGGGGCTGGTGCATCTATTGGTCTAAAAATCATCTATAAGCACGGGAAGTTTGGAATCATTTTCCATGCAAGCGCGTCCTGGGGCCTCGGCCTGCGCGGGAAGATCGCTTTTGAAGTCAATGTTCCCGAAATATTCAATTTCGTTTGTTGGTTCTTCCATCAGTTACACGCTTCAAATTACGAATTTCTTGAATATGTCGAGAAGGCAGCATTCGATGCGATAAAGGACATTGTCTTTCTGGCGATTCAGTCGGGTCAGGCGTTGGGCGAGTTTATGTACGAGACGCAGCGGCAAATTGACGATGTTGCAAAGTCCGTATCACGGAAATTGGACGAGTCGGGCAAGCGAAATGCACTTGCGAAACGCATTCTAGCGGACGACACTTTGCTGCGATTTAGCACTCCTGAGACGAAAGGTATGCTTTTGTATCAGCTCACCCGCCACGGTCCCGCAGATAGTATGGACGTGGGCAACTATGGTTTTTCCAGCAGAGATGTGCTTTCGAACCGTTTTATCATGCTTCCGGACCGCTACCCTGAACGCAAAAGAGCCGTGTTGGCGATACTTAGGTGGGTCCAAACTCAAAATGAGTGGAAAAATGTATGCTGGCGTGTAACTCCGCAAGGCCAGAAGGGGCCGGGAAGTTATCGTGGACAGCTGATCAAATTTTTAGAGCAGGGCTTGGACATGAGCGATGCATTGAAAAAAATGGAAAGCGATTTAAGAGCCAAGCCTCGGGAAGGCAAGATTAAGCCCAATTTTGTGAAGGTTTAGGCAATAAGGGTGAACTTCGCAAGCTGCGGTCGCGGGTTTACTAACAGATGACCTCGCGCCAACTGCGCTTTCGGAGTTTTTTATAAAAAAGGGCGCCGCGGTATTCCCTTTTTGAAGCAAGTATGATTGCGCAACTGATCTTGTTGCGCATCTGCGTGGCAAGAATCAGCGGCCTCCAGTCGCAGCCGCGTCGGCTATTTTTGTCGGGTCACGCAGCGAAATCCATAGCCCGCGTTTGTCGCATTTTTTTTGCTATTTACCAGTTCCTGCTCACGCGCGCTACGTTCGAACGTTTTTGCAGGTAAATCGACACCATTATCGATACCGCGCACGACCTTTTTGGTGCCGCTATCGGGGCCATGCGGGTCTTTTGCAGGGGAACGTGCATAGTAATCCTCAGCATACCAGTCGTTGGTCCATTCGAAGCCGTTGATCCCCATATCGAACAATCCCAGCGAATTGGGCGGATATTTACCAACCGGCAAATCACCACTTCCTGAACCGCGGATTTTGACTACCTGATCGTAACTCGGGAAATTACGTCCAAGGTTCGCCTCCCCATTGTCCGTTGCGTAAACGAGAAACCTCCCGCGGGCACGAGCTGCATACTCCCACTCCGATTCCGTTGGCAAATCCATTGCTTGCCCAATTTGCTTTCCGATCCAATGACAATAGCCTAGGGCGTCTTGCCAATTTACTCCTACGGGAAACAGTGGGCTTTGTGGGTGGGCTCGTAACGTGGGGTCGTCTGCGACGACATCTGGTGCCTGGTATGGCAAGGGCAGGCCGTTCGCCAATGCGTAGATATCATAGTCACTAAGGGTGACCTTATATTTGGATATGGAGAAATCCGAAAGCATTACCTTGTGCAATGGACCGTCGTACGGCTCACTGGTGTAGGGCAATTTGTCGGCTGAATGAATTTCACCGAAGTCGCCCATTTGAAATTCGCCGCCCTGCACGAGCACCAACTGAGCCTTTGTTTTGGTGGCGAGCGCCTGGATTTGCACTGCTGTCGGCGTGGGGACGTGGACTGGCTTTGCGTCGCAGCCCAGTAAAAAACTTGTTGTAAGCAACGCAGCACAGGCAAGTGTCGGGCGAAGCGGAAGAATGGCTTTATTTTTCATGGGGTCGCTTGAGTTGTGACGCAGCTCCGCGTCGAATGTTATTGTCGCAAGATTTCTTCCAGAATATCACAGGACTGGCGAAAACCGGCTTAGGCACGAGCTGGCGAAAAACCATCGGAGATCCATGGATAGCCTTGGCATCAATAGAGCCCAATCATCCGAAGGCTCCGCCTCACGGCCCGGCACTGGCGCGCGATACACAGCGAAACCCATAAGAACGATTCGTGACGTTGGTCGGGCTCTTTGCCACTTCGGGTTCTCGCGCACGGCGCTGGAACTTCATGGCGGCATTGCTGCCGTTGTGATGACTGCGGATGACTTTCTTTAGCCCGCTTGCCGGCCCCGTCATATCGCTGGCCGGCGAGGCTGCGTAATAGCCCGCCGCATACCAGTCATTTGTCCATTCGAAGCCATTGCTCCCCACATCACATCATGCAAACCGAGCGAATTAGGCGGGAAAAGGCCGACCTGCCATTCCGCATTGCCGTCACCGCGAATTTTTTTTGGTTCCCTCGTATGAAGGAAAATTCCGCCTTGGTTCTTCTTTCCCGTTGTCCGTTGCCTGAATCAGCCAGGCGCCCCGCGCTCGGGCGGGGTACTCCCAGTCCGCCGCCGTAAGCAGCTCCATGGCCTGCCCGGTTTGCTTGCCTATCCGCCGGCAAAAATCTTGCGCATCCTACCATCCACCCCTACAGGGAAACGTGCGCTCTCAGGATGCGCGCGCATCGCGACGTCGCCTGCTTTCGCATGGCTTCCGGTGTAGGGCAGCGGTAACCCTGTCGCCTTGACGTAGCTATCATATTCCGCAAGCGTGACTTTATTTTTTGATATGACGAAGTCCGATAGCGTTACCTTGTGCAAGGGGCAGAAGAATGGATTTGGCCGAAGTCCCCCGTCTGATAATCGCCGCCTTTCACAAGCACCATTTGATTCTTCATTTTTTCTGCGAGTGCCCGAATCTCGCCTTTCGTGGGAAGCGCAGGTCTGGCGTCGCAGCTCAGGAGACACCCAGCGACAATCAAACCAACTGCGGCGGCGGCGTAGTGCGGCATCATTGCCTTTCAACTAGCGCCTGCAACCTCGCCGGCAGTAGATTGAGCATGACAGATTGCGCAGGGTCCTTGGGGTCGTAAAGTAGCCGCGCCGCACCGTTCGCGCCTTCCAGTAGCTCAATCTTTTCCGTCGTCGCGCTGGCGGTGAAAACCCTGCCGTCCCGGTGCGTGAACTGGAAGCGGAAAGCGAACATATAGCGCCCGTTGTACTGCGTGCTCGTGATTTGTTTGCCAACCAGCGAGCCGGTCGTCAGTACGCCATGCCGCACAAGATGGATATTTTTCACGATCCACTTGATCGCAAAATAGGCCATCACCAGCCCTGCCAGTGTTACACCCAGCGATACGCCCCCCAGCCAAATACCGCCGGTGACGAATGGCGCCGCCGTCATCCCTTGAATGCGGGACAGCTCAGGTTTGTCGGCAACGTAGGCAACCGTCACGTGATCGCCTGGATTCAAATCGTTGTAAGCCGCCATCGATTTGCTGCGATGGTCGACGGCGCCAACCGTGTACGCATATTTGTAATCGTAGAGGTAATAGCCATTGTTGCGGCTGCCAACCGAAGCGCCCGATTTTGTTTTGCTTAGCAACACGGCTGTAGTGAGCGGGTCACTGTCCGTGAAATAAAACACGGACTTAAAGTCGGCCATGCTGTCAGCAACAACCAGGAACATGATTCCGACTACCAGCAGCAAGAGCGCGACGCCGACGCTGATTGTGTTGAGGAGCCTTATCCGGACGCCAAACGGGACAGAGCGCGGCAGAGCAGGCTCGCTCATGCCAACGCAGACTGAGTGATCGCGCTGGATCGGAATGCCTGTTTAAAGGGGCTTATTGGATATTTACACTGACCGCGGTGGCGAGCCGATAGTTTGCTAATTTCCATGAAATCTCTCCATATTGAATGACGAAGCGCCCGCGATTACCCAGGCACAAAAGAGCGCAGTTGCCTCGGCAGCCCATCGACCAGAATGGCATTCGACGGCTTGGCAGCATCGTAGAGAACCGGCTCGAGCTGCTGATCTTCCAGCAAGTTCGTCTCGTGCTCCTTCACGCTCCCCGTGCATATCCGGCCATCCTGATGCTTGAATTGAAACTGCACGTGAAATTCGTTTTTGCCGTTCACCGTCCACCCCGTACTCACCTTGCCCGTGACAGTTCCCGTAGTTAACACGCCTTTCCTCACCAAAAAGCTGAATTGCCAAGCCTTCTTCATCCCAAAAAATAAGATACCAAGACCTGTGACGCAAATCGCCGCCGCGCCCAGCGCCAGCCAGATGCCGACTTTGACGAACGGCCCCGAGCTCATGCCCTTGATACGGGCCACGCCCGGATTGCCTGGAACGTAGGCCACCGGTATCGCGCTGCCCGCCATCAGGCCGATATCCTTAGCATAAGAAACGCCTGTATAGCGGGATGAACCTGCGACGTAGGCGAACTTGTACTTGAATACGTAAAACCCCCTGCGGCCACCAGAACGATTCCCCGTCTGCCGCTTGTCGACCAACTGGCCCATCGTGACCGGGTCGCTATCCCTGAACTGCATGGTCGAACCAAAATCAGCCATTGATTGGGCCACGGCCACGAATACCGCCCCGAACAGGAACAGGGAAAAGCCGACGATGTTCATGATCGAGCGCACATAGAGGTTCAGCCGGACCCGTAACGGCACTTCGCGCGGCAGTCCCATCGAACTCATTGCTGGCCTTTCGCAGGCGCCACGGGATGGGATGCGCAGCGAAATCCATAGCCCCCATGGCTTTCAACTTGTGCACTGCGTTCCCGCTCCGGCATGCGCCCGGCGCGCTGGAACGTCGTGGCCGCAAAGGCGTGGTTGCTCCACACGCCACGGATGACCTTTTCGGTCCCGCTCGCCGGACCGCGTGGATTGTCAGACGGCGAATGGCTGTAATAATCGGCCGCATACCAGTCGCTGGTCCATTCAAATCCTAGCGCCGCCAGATCGTGCAGTCCCAGAGGGTTGGCAGGGTACTGGCCTACAGAAAAATCACCAAAAAAGTCGTCGTCGCCCAGCGACTGAACGGGCCACGGGTAATTTCTTCCCAGGTCCATATCGCCGTTGTCTGTCGGATGCACTAACTTTCTCCCGCGTGCACGCGCCGCATATTCCCATTCGGCTTCAGTAGGCAGATCCATCGCTACGCCGGCCTGCTTGCCAATCCAGCGACAGTAATCCTGTGCCTCGCTCCAACTGACGCCTGCCGGAAATGCCGCGCTTTTCGGGTGAGCCCGACTCCTGCGGTCCGGGTGCCGCGCCTTGAGCATCGTGTAAGGCAGTAGCCGGCCATTCGCCGCAGCGTACAAGTCATAGTCGCCCAGCGTGACTTTGTATTTTCCGATCAAAAAGTCGTATAGCCTGACCTGATGCAGCGGTCGCTCGTCCATTTCGTCGGGCGGCGGTGCCTTCCGATCCGCACTGCGTTCCATGAAGTTACCCATCTGGAATTCACCTCCTGCGACGAAGACCAAGTGCTGCTTGGTCTTTTCCGCCAGCGCCTTGATTTGCGCTTGGGTCGGGAGCGGCGGCGGGGGGAAGGCTTTGTCCCGGCAGCCTTGAAAAATGCCGACCGTGAACATGGCGGCAATGGCCATCCCCGAATGCAGTGCAATAAGTGACTTCGATTTCATCTGGGCTCGCCTGCACTTGTCAGCGTCCGGCGTATATTTTTTTGTTTAAGATTGCCCAAAGCTTAACACAGCCATACACCCAAGTTGCACACCCTCAATGCCCCGCCACATCCAGCGCGCACCCATGCTCCGTCGTCCCCATCTCCACCTGCAGCGTGCAATGATGAATCGCATAGTCCGCCTTCAGCTGATCGGTAATCGCATCCACCGCCGCGTCGCCCGGATACCCCGCCGGCATCACCAGATGCGCCGTCAGCGCCGTCTGGGTCGTGCTCATGGCCCAAATATGCAAATCATGGATCGACGTTACGCCCGGTCGCGCCTGCAGGAACGCGGTCACCTTGGCCGCGTCCACATTGTCCGGCACCGCCGCCAGCACCATCCGCAGCGACTCTTTCAGCAGCGACCAGGTACTCACCAAAATCAGCAGCACGATGACGATACTGGCGGCCGGGTCCAGCCACGTCCAGCCCGTTGCCATGATGGTCAGGCCCGAAATCACCACGCCCAGCGAGATCGCCGCGTCTGCCGCCATGTGCTGGTAGGCGCCGCGGATATTGATGTCGTCCTTGCTGCCGGCCATGAACAGCCAGGCCGAAAAGCCATTCACGGCAACCCCGATCAAGGCCACCACCGCCACCGTGCCACCCACCACCGGCGCCGGGCTGGTGATGCGATGCACCGCCTCCCAGCCGATAGCGCCGCAGGCCAGCATCAGCAACAGCGCATTGAGCAGCGCCGCCAGAATCGAGGTGCTGCGCAAGCCGTAAGTGTAGCGATGATTGGTCGCGGTCTTGGCCAGCATGGCGGCGCCCCAGGCCAGCATCAGCCCCAGCACGTCTGATAAATTGTGCCCGGCATCGGCCATCAGCGCGGTGGAGTTGGCGATGAAGCCGTAGCCGAACTCGATCGCCACGAACAGCGTGTTCAGGCCGATCGCCAGCGCAAAGGCGCGCCCGTTGCCGTTGGGGTCAACGTGATGGTGATGGTGGCCATGGCCGTGATCATGCTTCTCGTGCGCATGCTCGTGCTTGCAATCGTGGCCGTGCTCGTGGTGGTCGTGGTGGTCGTGGTGGTCGTGGTTCATGGGTCGATTCCGTTGGTGGGTTCTGCAATGTGTTCGAGCATGTCGGCCAGCACGCCGCTGATGTGGGCATCGGCCGCCGAATAAAACACCTGCTTGCCCTGGCGCTCGGCCTTGACGATGCGGGCCGCGCGCAGCAGGCGCAAGTGATGGCTGACCAGGGAGCTGCTCAGTTGCAGCGTGGCGCCGATGTCGCCGACGGCAATCGGCGCGTCCAGGCACGACAGCACAATGCGCAACCGCGTGGGGTCGCCAAGCAGATGAAACAGGTCGGCGAGCTGGGCAACATCGGTATCGCTGAAATTGTTCATAGTTAACATGTGAAGAGTTGTTCACATGTTAGGTCATGTTTGTCCGGGCAGCAAGGGAAACTTCACCGGGACTGCGCAGCAGACGCCGCCTTACCTGCTTAGTTGAGGTACGCCCGTATTTCCGGCTCGAGATAGTCAAGCATGACCGCGCTGGCCGCCTCGCCTGGCACGTAGAAAACGACGCGGCTTTCGCCTTCCGACACGATACTGCTCTGCGTATCGGCAGCGATGTCGTAGGAAAGGCCGTCCGCGGCGGTGAACTGCAGCACGCGCGCCGAGCCGCCCGTGGCCAGCTGCTTGCGCACGATCGTGGCATTGGTCGTGATGCCATGCCGAATACGGCGAATGTCGTACAGCGCTCCAGATACGCTGATAAACAAGACAAGCAAACCCATCAAGCCGAAGCCCAGCGCCAGTACCAGAAGCCCGAACGAGCTGTTAGCGTCCAGTCCCTCGATGCGCGACATCTCAGGCGCGCCAAGAATGTACTGCACGCTCACCTGGTCCGTCTGGAGGTAGTCGGTGCTGACCATCTGCGCGTCATAGCTTCTGCCATTGACCTGATAACGGTAGTCGTACGTGATATTCCTGCTGGTGGCGGTGTCGCTGCTGTTAGATGGACGAAAAACCTTCGTGATCACCCCAGCAACGCGCGGATCATCCTTGCTGAAATGCCGTGATACATCAGTGGCCGCCAGGTAAATGAACACAAACAGCAGCCCGAGCGCGAAAAAAGCCGCCCCCAGCCACATGGTAAAGCTATTGAAAAACCCCAGTCGGGCTTGGCGTGGAAGCGGGCGCGGAGGAGCAGTGATCATGGTGACTTTCGTTAACTTGCTGAAAAGTCATTATAGATCATCAGGCAAGCACGGCCCCTCAACGCACCTTGCCGTCCACCCCACGTACTTCGATCGTCCCCAATTTCAGCTTTTTCAGCTGCGGCTCGATCTTCTTGCGGTCGCCCACCGCCACCACCACCAGTTTTTCCGGCACCAGGTATTTGCGGGCCGCGTCCTGCACCTGCGCCGCCGTCACGGTCGAAAACTGCTGCGCCAGCGTACTGTAATAATCGAGCGGCAGGTCGTACACGAACAAGCCGGCCAGGCTCGCGCCCACGCCTTCATTGGTGTCGAAGTGGCCCGGCAGCGACAGCACCTGTGCATTTTTCGCGTTGTCCAGTTCCCCCGCCGGCAGCGGGTGCTCGCGCATCGCCTTGACTTCCTTCATGATCTCGGCCACCGAAGCGCCGGTCGCATTGGTGCGCACGCTGCCGGCAATGTCGAACGGGCCCGCCGTGCGGCGGTAGTCGAACTGCGAAAACACGCCGTAGCTGTACCCTTTTTCTTCGCGCAGCTTGTTGTTGATGCGGCTCGTGAACAAGCCGCCCAGCGCCGCGTTCATCACTTCCAGCGGCGCAAAGTCCGGCGTCTTGCGGTCGGGTCCCAGCAGCGTTACCTGCAGTGCCGTCTGGGTCGCATCGGCCTTGTGCACCAGCACCACGTTGGCCTTGGTCGTCACCGCCGCTGCGGCCACGTTCGCCGTCAGCGCGCCGGCCTTCCAGCTGCCGAACGATGCCTCGGCCAGCGCCTGCGCCTCGGCCTGCGTCAGGTCGCCCGAGAGCACCAGCGCCGCATTATTGGGCAGGTAGTGGCGCTGCCAGAAGCCGGCCAGATCGGCGCGCGTGGTCGCGGCGATCGCGGCCTCGGTTCCCAGTTCGCCATGGCCGAACGGATGCTGCGGCCCGTACAGTACGTTCAGGGCGACCAGATCGGCGACGGCCGACGCATCTTCGCCATGCTGCGTCAATTCAGCCAGCCGGCTGCTGCGCTGGCGCTCCACTTCCACCTCGGGGAAAGCGGGATTGCGTAGCAGGTCGGCGGCAATTGCCAGCGTGCCGGCAAAATTGGCCTTGAGCGACAGGAACGAGATGCGCGTGCTTTCCGCGCCGCTCGAAATGCCGATCGCCGCGCCCAGCTGCGCCAGTTCCTCGGCGATCTGCGGCGCGCTGCGGTTGGCCGTGCCTTCATCGAGCATGGCGGCGGTAAAGCCCGCCAGCCCAGGCTGCGCCGGCGGATTGGCGCTGGCGCCCGCGCGCACGATCAATTCGGCCGCCACCAGCGGCAGCGCCGGGTTGTGGTGATGGATCACCGTCATGCCGTTGGCCAGCTTGAACGATTGCGCCGCCGGCAGCGTGATGCGCGGCGCCGGCCCGGCCTTGGGCACCTGGTGGCGCCAGGCTTCGTCGGCATTGGTGCCGGTGGCCTTGGGCGGCTTGTCCTTTGGCTTGGTGACCGGCACCTCGGGCGCCAGCACCGGCGTGCCCGGCACGCCATGCACCACCACGCGCGCGTTCTTGCGCAGCTGCGCAGCGAGCACGCGCTGCACGTCGGCCGGCGTCACGCGCCGGTAGCGCTCCAGGTCCTTGGCCAGGTAGTCCGGCTCGCCCGTGTACTGGTTGTATTCGTTGACGATGTCGGCCAGGCCGTCGCCGCCGATTTTTTCCACGGAGGTGAGCAGCGACGTTTCAATCGCATACTGGGCGCGCTGCACTTCCTGTTCGCTCGGCCCGGTCTTGATCAGGGCATCGAGTTCGGCATCAATCGCCGTTTCAATTTCTTGCGCGCTGTGCCCCGGGCGCGCGGTGACGTCGATCTCGAACACGGACGACAGCGCATAGCCGTGTTGCGATGCACTCACGTCTTGCGCCAGCTGCTTGTCGTACACCAGCGCCTTGTACAGCCGGCTGGCCTTGCCGCCGGCCAGGATCTGGGCGGCGATTGACAGCTCGGCGTCGTCCGGCTGGTAGGCCGGCGTGGTGAGGTAGCCGATGATCACGCGCTCAAGCTCGACCCGGTCGGCCACCGTCACGCGTCGCTCGGCCGTGATGACAGGCGTGGCGACGTTCGGCTTGGCGACGTCGGCGCCGCGCTTGAAAGTGCCGAAGTATTTGGCCACCAGCGCCCGCGCGCCGGCCTTGTCGATGTCGCCGGCGATCACCAGGCTGGCGTTGTTGGGCGCGTAATAGCGGGTGAAGAAGTCGCGCACGTCGGCCAGCCTGGCGCTCTGGATGTCGGCGTGCGAACCCATGATGTTGGCGTGATACGGGTGCGTCTTGGGGAACAGGTTCGCAAACAGCGCTTCTTCGACGATCCCGTACGGATGGTTCTCGATGCTCTCGCGCCGCTCGTTGCGCACCACGTCCTGCTGGTTGGTCAGCGCCTTCTGGTCCAGCACGTCGAGCAGGTAGCCCATGCGGTCCGCGTGCGCCCACAGCGCCAGCTCCAGCTGGTTCGACGGCAGCGTGTCGTAGTAGTTGGTGCGGTCAAAGTCGGTGCTGCCGTTCGAGTCGGTGGCGCCGGCGCCTTCCATCAGCTGGTCCACCAGCCCGCGCGGCGCGTGCTTGGTGGCGGCAAACATCATGTGCTCGAACAGGTGCGCAAAGCCGGTCAGGCCGGGCGCTTCGTTGGCCGGGCCCACGTGGTACCAGATGTTGACGGCCACCAGCGGCAGCTTGCGGTCTTCGACCAGGATCACTTCCAGGCCGTTGGGCAGCGTGTATTTTTCGATCGCCAGTTTGGGCGCGGCGGCAGCGCCGGTCATGGCGCCCAGCGAGAGCACCAGGGCGGGCACCGCCAGCAGATTAAGTGAAGACATGGTCAAGGTTTTTGCATCTCCGCCAGAATGGCGTTACGGGTTTTAGGGTCCAGTTTCTGGACGATTTTGTTGAGTTTTTCGCCGTGGCGAATGGCCAGCGCCTGCTCGGGCGTGAGCTCTTTTGCAATCACGGTCGAGGGCAGGGCGGCCGGTGGCTTCAACAGCAACGCCTGCCCGGCCAGCACCAGCAGCGCGCACAGAACGGCAGCGCCACCGGCCAGCGCTATCAAGCTTTTTTCCGCCAGCGGCGGCGCGACAGCGGGAGTGAGTGGCATGAGCGGCGTGGCGGGTGTGGCCAATGGCCGTTCTCCGGCGCCATAGCGGCACACGCTGCCGGCGGCCAGCAGGGCGTCTGCCTGCTCGGCCAGGTCGGCGGTGGCGTCGTCGAGCAGCGCCACGTGGCGCTCCACCGCTTCGGCCAGCACCGCTTCGTTCAGGGCGACGAGGGCGAAAATCGGGTCGTCGATGTCGATCCTGACGCCGGTCTTTTCAAACACCAGCGTGCGCAGTTTTTGCTGGTCCATCGTCTTACCACTGCACTTTGTCGAGTTGCTCGAACAGGTCGTGGAACACGACCTTGATGCGCTGCTTTTCCATCACGTTAAATTTTTCGCTTTCGCGCACTTCGGCGGCGGTCATGCGCGCGATATTCATCTTTTTGATGTCGGCCCCGAAGGTGTCGGCATTGCGCTGCGCCAGCACCACGCGGCCCACCACGCGCGCCGCATTGTCGGCGTAGGTCTGCGACTCGGTAAACACTTTGCCGGTGCCCGACTGCAGCAGGCCAAAATGCTCGTTCTCCCACAGCACCAGCGGCACGCTGGTCGACTTGGCGGTCGACACAAAGCCCATGGCCGTGTCGTGCAGCGTGTCGCCGCCGCCCACGATGCAGTGGATGTAGACCTTGCGCCCGGATTCTTGCAGTAGGTCGAAGCAATCGTTTTCGAGCAGGTAGCCCATCAGCGGCGAAAAAGTATTGGCGCCATTGTCGATCACGCAGTTGCCTTCTTCCTCCAGGATGTCGATCATCAGCGCGTCGAAGCGCTTGGGGTCGATGGTGCGCGCGTCGGTCATCACGGGCACGTGTTTCACATCCATCGCCTTGTAGCGCGAGAAGGTGGCGTTTTCCTGGTCGGTGTCGTAGCAGCGCAGGCGCTGCGCGTCCTTGCCCGCCAGCCATTGCGCCAGGATGGTGGAGACCAGCGTCTTGCCGATGCCGCCCTTACCCTGGAGAATGAAGTGTACCGTGTTGTGCATCTATTGCTCCCGTATGTTTAGTGGCACTTGCCTTCGCCGCGATCGGCTTGTTGCCCGTTCGGGAAGCCGTCATACGATGCTTCCAAAAATTCCCAGGTGTAGCTGTCTTCCCGCAACACCAGTTTCAGTACGCCAAAGCGGCTATTGTCGCGCACTTTGCTGTTCTCAATTGGGAACTTGAACGGCGTGTAGTACGCGCCGCCCGTGCCGACCACGAACTGGCGGATGCCGCGCTCTTCGTCGAGCTTGCCGTTGGCGTCTTGCGGCAGGAAGCGTTCGTAGATGTGGTCATGGCCCGACAGCACCAGTTCGGCGCCCGCCTCGTACAGCAAGGCCCAGGCCGGCCGCATCACCGCAATGCTGCCGTGCCAGCCGGAACTATACAGGGGGTGGTGCCAGTAGGCGAGGGTGCAGCGGGTCCGGCTGCCGGCCAAGTCCTTCTCCAGCCAGGCCAGTTGCGCCTGCTGGGCCGCGCCGCTCAGGTTGCTGTTGAGCGATATCACATGCCAGGCGCCCAGTTCCACGCTGTAGTAGCCGATACCGGCCGCGTTGCCAAAGTAGTCGAAATAGCCCTTTGCGCCGGGCGTGGCGTATTCATGGTTGCCGGGGGACGGCCAGGTGCGCGCCTTGAAGCGGCCCCAGGTGGGCTGGTAGCAGTCGTGAAATTCGCGCGCCGTGCCGCGCTGGTAGACGTTGTCGCCCAGCAGCAGGACCGACGCGTCCCGGCTGGCCGCAAGACCCCTCTCGACCAATTTTGCGGTGTCGTTGGCGTCCGACAGCAAGGCGGGTTTTTTCTCGCACCAGGCAATGTCGCCGGCCGCGTAGACGGTGTGCACGGTAGGCACGGTAGGCACGGTAGGCACGGTAGGGGCCTTGGGCGCCTGACGCGCCTGGCAGCCCGGCGCCAGCGCCATGCAGGCCGCCGCCAGCGGCCAGCCCCAGGAAAATAGGGATCGCAACGGACCGCGCGTCAGGCTATTCAACGAAGCGGAGCAGTCCCTTGAGGGCATGCACCACCGTCTGCTCGCGCACCGACTGGCGGTCGCCCGCGAACACCAGGCGCTCGGTATAGGTCGAGTCGCCGCGGGTCCAGCCAAAGCACACCGTGCCGACCGGCTTGCCCGGCACCGCGCCGGTGGGGCCGGCGATGCCCGTGGTCGACAGCGCCACGTGCGCGTTGCTGTTGGCCAGCGCACCCTTGGCCATGGCGGCGGCCACTTCTTCGCTTACCGTGCCCAGCTGCGCTATCAGCGCCGCCGACACGTCCAGCATTTCGGTCTTCGAGGCGTTGGAGTAGGCAATGAAGCCGCAGTCGAACCAGCCGGTCGAGCCGGCCACTTCCGTGATCGCCTGGGCGACTCCGCCCCCGGTGCAAGATTCGGCCGTGGCCAGCAGCAGCCCCTTCGCTTGCAGGGCGCGGCCCACCTGTGCGGCCAAGTCGATAATGTCGTTCGTCACGTGTTGCTCCTTGAGGTCGGTCGTCGGGTGAAATTGGGCGCGGCTGCGGCCTGGGCCTTCAAATCTACTTTACCATGCAGGGGCGAAAACTGTCCCCTGATCCTTATGTAATTGTGGGCAATAGTCAAGCTGGACAGCACAGCACCGGGCTGGGCGCATTGATATGCGACAAATAAGAGTATCTGCCGTGCGCCACTTCGTTGCTCGAGGCTGCTATCCTCTAATTGCGTAGGGGTAAGAACATTGCCCCATCTTTTTTTGGACCAACATGCCGCCAGATCGTCCGATCCTGGTTCCCATGGGGGAACCACCCCCGCCGGCCCCGCTTGCCTGGGTCGAGGCATGATCACGCTGCGCTCGATCCGCCAAAAGCTGGTGGCCGTGGTGCTGCTGGCCAAGCTTGCCGCGCTGGTCGTGTCGATCAGCGCGCTGATGGCGTACGACCTGCGCGCCTACCATCGGGCGCTGCTGGCCGACATGTCGACCCAGGCCGAGCTGCTCGGCCGCAT
Organism: Massilia sp. TSP1-1-2; assembly: GCF_049896185.1. NCBI lineage: Bacteria > Pseudomonadati > Pseudomonadota > Betaproteobacteria > Burkholderiales > Oxalobacteraceae > Massilia > Massilia sp. TSP1-1-2. The sequence goes on along the minus strand of NZ_JAFCTU010000024.1, from coordinate 58,620 downwards.
GACCGCTTCCGCGCTCGCCTTTGACGATGTCCAGCTGGCCAGCGACAACCTGGCGCTGCTGCGCATCCGCCCGGCCGTGCGCGCCGGCGCGCTGTATGACGCCCAGGGCAAGCTGTTCGCCTCTTACGCCGCGCCGGGCGACCAGCGCCCGCTGCCGCGCCAGGCGCAGCCGGCGCAAATGCGGCTCGAGGGCGCGCGCGTTGTTGGTGATTCGCTGCTGGTCTACAAGCGGGTGTACGAAAACGGCGAGCTGCTCGGCACCGTGTACCTAAACGCCGAATACACGCTCGTTGCGCGCGCCATCGACTATCTGCTCGTCGCGCTCGGCGTCACGCTGCTGGCGCTGCTGATCGCATGGCTGCTCACGCGCCGCCTGGGGCGGTTTTTGACGGCGCCCATTTCCTCGATCACCGAAGTGGCGCGCGACGTCGTCGCCACGCGCGACTATTCGCGCCGCGCGCGCCGCATCAGCGACGACGAAGCGGGCGAACTGGTCGACTCCTTCAATGCCATGCTGACCGAAATCGAGACGCGCACCGGCGCGCTCGAGCAGTCCAACGACGCCATCGCGCGCGCGCAGCAGGAAGTAATGCGGCTAAACGAGCAGTTGGAGGGGCGCGTCCAGGAGCGCACCATGCAGCTGGAAATGATCAACCAGGAGCTTGAAGTGGCCATGGCTGCGGCCAACAGTGTCAGCGCCGCCAAGTCGGCCTTCCTGTCGTCCATGAGCCACGAACTGCGCACGCCGCTCAACGCCATCCTGGGCTTTACCCAGATATTGACGTCCGACACGCTGCCCACGACGCTGGCGCAAAAAAAGGAGTTCGCCAGCCACGTGCTCAAGTCCGGCCGCCATCTGCTCACCTTGATCAACGAAATCCTCGATCTGGCCAAGGTCGAATCGGGCACCGTCACGCTGTCGATGGAACCGGTGGCGTTAGACGACATGCTGGACGAATGCCGCGGCATGATCGAACCGCTGGCGCGCGCGCGCCAGATCCGCATGCTGTTCCCGGACGCCACCGGCGCGGTGGTGCTGGCCGACCGTACCCGCCTCAAGCAGGTGCTGCTCAATTTGCTGTCGAACGCGGTCAAGTACAACCGCGACCTGGGCGCCGTGGTCTTTAGCTGCACCTCTGCCGGGCCGGGGCGGGTGCGCCTGGCGGTGCAGGACACCGGCCACGGTTTGCAGAGCGACCAGGTAGCCGCGCTGTTCCAGCCGTTCAACCGGCTGGGCCAGGAAAACAGCGGCGAAGAGGGCACCGGCATCGGCCTGGTCGTCACGCGCCGGCTGGTCGAACTGATGAAAGGGGCGATTGGCGTCTCGAGCAGCGTCGGCGTGGGCACGCTGTTCTGGATCGAGCTTGGGTTGGCCGAGCCGGCCGCTTCGGCGCAGCCCAGCGCCACCATGCTGGCGCTGGAGCGGCGCCAGGCTCCCACCGGCCCCGGCGCTGTTCACACGCTGCTGTACGTGGAAGACAATCGCGCCAACCTCAAGCTGGTGCAGGAGATCGTCGCCTTTCGCAGCGACCTGCAGCTGCTCGCCGCGCCCGACGCCCACCTGGGCATCGACATGGCGAAGGCCCACCAGCCGCGCCTGATTCTGATGGACATCAACCTGCCCGGCATGAGCGGCATCGACGCCTTGCAGGAACTGCGGCGCGACCCGGCCACCAGCCACATTCCGGTGCTGGCGCTAACCGCCAACGCCATGCCGCGCGACGTGGAGCGGGGCCTGGAGGCGGGCTTTTACCGCTACCTCACCAAGCCGATCAACATCGACGAATTGAACGACGCGATCGACAGCACGCTGGCCATGCTCGACGCGCTGCGCGGCCAACAGCTGCGGGGGCAATCATGATCACCCAGGCCGACATTCACGCCGCCGCGATCCTGATCGTCGACGACCAGGCCGTTAATGTGCAGCTGCTCGAATACCTGCTGGTCAACACCGGCTACACCAACGTGAGCAGCACCACCGATTCGCTGACGGTGGCGGCCCTGCATCAACAGCATCGCTACGACCTGATCATCCTCGACCTGCACATGCCCGGCATGAACGGCTTTGAAGTCATGGAGGCGCTCAAGCCGATCGAGACCGGCTCCTACCTGCCGGTGCTGGTGGTGACGGCCGAACCGGACAAAAAGCTGCAGGCGCTCGACGCCGGCGCGCGCGATTTTGTCGGCAAGCCGTTCGAGCCGGTCGAGGTGCTCACCCGCATTCGCAACATGCTCGAAGTGCGCCTGATGCACCGCGCGGCATGCGACTACGGCGCGCTGCTCGAGCAGACAGTGCGCGAACGCACCGCCGAACTGCAGCGCTTTCGCAGCGCCATGGATGCCACCGCCGACGCCATCTTCCTGATCGACGGCGCCGGCATGGCGCTGATCGACGTCAACGAAGGCGCCTGCCGCATGCTGGGCCACGAGCGTGCGGCGCTGCTGGCGATCGCGCCGGCGCAGTTCGGCCTGTCCTGCCCCCTTGACCTGACGCTGCAGGACGCGCGCGGCGCGGCCGGCGACGCCGAACCGGATCTGGTGGAAGGCCGGCTCACGCGCGCCGACCAGACCTTGGTGCCGGTGGAGACCTACTGGCAGGTGCAGACGCTGGGCGCCCAGCGCATGCTCATAGCCGTGGCGCGCGACATCAGCGAGCGCCAGCTGGCGCAGCAGCGCCTCAAGCACCTGGCCAGCTACGACAGCCTGACCGGCCTGCCCAACCGCACCTTGTTCTTCCAGACGCTGCACGAGGCGATCGAGCTGGCGCAGGACAAGGAGTGGCGCATCGCCGTGCTGTTCATCGCGCTGGACCGCTTCAAGATCATCAACGACTCGGTGGGCGCGGCGCTGGGCGACGAGCTGTTGCGCCAGTTCAGCCGCCGCTTGGTCCAGTGCGTGCGCATTCGCGACACGGTGGGGCGCCTGGGCGGCGACGAGTTCGGCCTCATCGTCACCATGGCGCGCGACCAGGTCGATGCGGTGGGCGTGGCCAACGAGGTGCGCGAAGCGCTGCGCGCCCCGTTCGACCTGCACGGGCAGCAGGCCGCTCTGACCACCAGCATCGGCATCGCCATGTACCCGGACGACGCCACCGACCCTGAAACGCTGGTGCGCTACGCCGACACGGCCATGGTGCGCGCCAAGGAGGCGGGGCGCGACGGCTACCGCTTTTTCACCGCCGGCATGAACGTGCAAGTGCTAGCGCGCCTGGACCTGGAGCTGGCCTTGCGGCGCGCGCTCGACAACGACGAATTCGTGCTGTACTACCAGCCCAAGATCAACCTGTCGACGGGGCGCATCAGCGGCGCCGAAGCGCTGCTGCGCTGGAACCGCCCCGGCTACGGCCTGGTCTTCCCGGCCGAATTCATTCCCGTGATGGAGCAGACCGGCCTGATCGTGCGCGCCGGCGCGTGGGTCATCAATGAAGCATGCCGCCAGATGGCGCAGTGGGTGGCCGACGGCGTGGGCGAACTGCGGGTCGCGGTTAATGTGTCGAGCCGCCAGTTCGTCGAGGGCGACCTGGAAGCGGACGTGCGCGCCGCCATCGCCAACCACCATGCCGACCCCGCGCTGCTGGAGCTGGAGCTGACCGAAAGCGCGCTGATGTCGAACGCCGAACACACCATCGCGGTGCTGAACAACCTCAAGCAGCTCGGCATCAAGGTGGCGATCGACGATTTCGGCACCGGCTATTCGAGCCTGGCCTACTTGAAGCGCTTCCCGATCGACAAGCTGAAGATCGACATTGCCTTCGTGCGCGACATCATTGTCAACCCGGACGACGCTGCCATCGCGCGGGCGATCATCAGCATGGCGCACAGCATGAAGATGACGGTGATTGCCGAAGGCGTCGAGTCGCGCGCGCAGATGGTGTATTTGCGGCGCCACCGCTGCGACGAGATCCAGGGCTTTCACTTCAGCCGCCCGTTGCCGGCGCAGGAGATGGCCGCGATGCTGCTGGCCAACCGCGCGCTGCCGATGGAGCAAGAGGCGAGCGAGTCAAGCCGCCAGACGTTGCTGCTGGTCGATGACGACGTCAATGTGCTCTCGGCGCTGCACCGGCTGTTCCGGCGCGATAATTACCGGATTCTGACGGCCTTGTCGCCTGCGGAAGGATTCGAACTGCTAGCCCTGCACCAGGTGCAAGTGATCGTGTGCGACCAGCACATGCCCAACATGAGCGGCACCGAGTTCCTGAGCAAGGTCAAGGAGCTGTATCCGGAGACGATACGGATTATCCTGTCGGGCCATACCGGGCTTGAAGCGATGCTCGATTCGATCAATCGCGGGGCGATCCACCGGTTCTATACCAAGCCGTGGGACGACACGCAACTGCGCGACAATATCCGGCTCGCGTTTCACCACTACTGGCTGGTAAACGGCGCGCGCGACGAGCGCAGGGTGTCGCGCGAGCCTGGGGCCGAAGCGGCGCTGTGACAGCGGCATCACCCCACATCGTCCTCGCGTACGTGCGGGGACCCATGGAACAGTTGCTCAGTTGAACCGTTCCACGGGTCCCGCGTGCGGGAGGACGATGTGGTGGCTAGCTCGCGAAGTGATCAAACCCCGCCAGCCCCATCGACACCAGCGTACCGCCGCCATCAACCAAACGCAGCCCCGGTTCAGCGTCGATACTGCCCACCCTGGTCACCGCCGTCCCCGCCGCCAGCGCCGCCGCAACGATTGCCGCCCGGTTGGCCGCCGGCGCCGTAAAGCACAACTCGTAATCATCGCCGCCGGCGGCGCAAAACCGGCGCCGCAAATTCAAGTCCTGCGCCCCCAGTACGGGTCCAGCCGGCAGCGCATCGACAGCGAGCGTGGCCCCCACCTGCGAGGCGGCCAGGATATGCCCCAGGTCGCCCACCAGCCCGTCTGAAATATCGATCGCCGCATGCGCCAGCGGCCCGGCGGCCAGCGCCATGCCCAGCGCCACGCGCGGCGCCGGCGTGTGCATGCGCGACGCGGCAATTGCCATCGGCCCCGGGTCGAGCGCATAGTCATCCCAGTAGCACGCCAGCGCCAGGCGCGCGTCACCGAGCGTGCCCGAGATCCAGATGTCGTCGCCAACCTTGGCCGCGTCGCGCCGCAGCGCGTGCCCCGGCGCCAGTTCCCCGAACACCGTGATGCAGATCGTCAGCGGTCCCTTGGTCGTGTCGCCGCCTATCAGTTCGCAATCGAAGGCGTCCGCCAGCGCGAACAGGCCGCCCGAAAACGCTTCCAGCCAGGCCGGATCGGCCGCCGGCAGCGCCAGCGCCAGCGTGAACGCGACCGGCTTGGCGCCCATGGCGGCCAGGTCCGACAGGTTCACGGCAATGCATTTGTGGCCCAGCATGCGCGCGTCGGCGCCGGCAAAAAAGTGACGGCCCTCGACCAGCATGTCGGTGGAAATGGCCATCTGCATGCCGGGCGCGGGCGCGAGCAGGGCGCAGTCGTCGCCGATGCCGAGCGTGGCGCGGCCCGGGCGCGGACGGTTGAAGTATCGTTTGATGAGGTCAAATTCAGAGAGCATGGGCTGATTGTACCGTCTATGATGGGCGAGCCCCTCGCGCGCAGTGACGATGTGAGGTTGGGTTTTTGAGCGCTCCACACGTCGCCCGGTGATTCAGCCAATTTCACCCTGCAGCTTTTGGCGCAGCGCCGGCGTGTGGGCCGAGATCCCGAACCCGTGCAGCTTGCCCTGTTCGTCGACAAAACGTGCAATCGTGCGCTCCCCATCGATTTCATCGACCCAGCTGCCTTTGATCCCCGCCGCCGGCGGCGCCAGCGCCAGTTTGTAGCTCGGCGTCTTGACGATCACCGCTTCCTTTTTATGCACGATCGGCGTGGGCGTGCCCGCCAGCGTGGCGGCGATCGCGCGCGCCGCAGTCAGCAGCGGCGCCACGTAAGGCAGCACGCCCACCCCCGCGTACTCGGCACAGTCGCCCAGCGCATACACCCCGTCCGCGCTGGTTTTTCCGTATGCATCGACCACGATGCCGCGCCCCGTGGCCAGCCCTGCCGCCTGCGCCAGAGCGATTGCCGGCCTCAGTCCCACCGCAGAGAGCACCAGATCGGCCGTCACTGCGCCACCATCGGCCAGCGTGACGAGTAAACCGTCGGCAGTACGCGCCACGCCCGCCACAGTCGTGCCAAGGCGCAAAGAGAGCGAGCGTCCGTGCCAGGCTTGCGCCAGTCCTGCCGCCAGGCTGGGCGCGGCCAGCGCCCCGAGCGGCTGCAAATTCGGGTCGACCAGCGTCACGTGGTGCCCGCCGGCGAGCAGGTCGTCGGCGAATTCGCAGCCTATCAAGCCGGCCCCGATAATCGTTACGCGCGCCGCCTTGCCCACTTGTTCAAGGCGCGCGCGCATCTGCGCATAGTCGTCGACGTGGTTCACCGACAGCACTTCGGCAGCCGCGTCGCCCGCCATCGGCAGCCGGATCGGATCGGCGCCGAGCGCCAGCACCAGCTTGCCGTAGACGACCTCGCCCTGGTCGGTACGCAATGTACTCGCGGCGGTGTCGATCGCCAGCACGCGGGTGTGCGCCAGCACGGTTGCATCAAGCTGCACGGCCATCTGCGCCGCGCTGTGCGAGACCAGCTGGTGCGCTGCCTTGCCAAGCGCGATGGCGTTCGACAGCATCGGCTTGGCGTACGCGCCGGCGCTGTCGCCGGCGACGATGATCAAGGGCGTCGCCTTGTCCAGCTTGCGCAGCTCGCGCGCCACGCCGTACGCGGCCATGCCGGCGCCGACAATGACGATGGGCCCGTTCATATTACAGCTCCACCATGTCGAAGTCGGACTTGGCCACGCCGCAGTCCGGGCAGGCCCAGTCGTCGGGAATGTCGTTCCAGCGGGTGCCGGCGGCGATGCCTTCGCCCGGCAAGCCGACGCTCTCGTCGTAGATAAAGCCGCAAACGATGCACTGATAGGTTTTCATGGTGTGGTCCTTGTAAGTTGTTGGATCAGGCGGCGGCGTTGAGCTTGTCCAGCGCAGCCTTGTAATGGTTGGCGTGGCGCTCTTCGACATTGGCCAGCGCGGCAAAGCGCTTGGCGGCAATTTCCAGCGTGCGGCGGAACTGGGCGGCGTGCACTTTGGACTCTTCAATCTGCTCGTCGTACTCGGCCACCGCGGCGCTGTTGCCTTCTTCAATGGCCAGGTGGCGGAACTTCGGATACATCTCGGTGTATTCGTACGTCTCGCCCTCGATCGCAATTTCGAGCGAGCGCGCCGGGGTCATCTTTTCCTTTGGGTAGAGCAGGTCAAGGTGGCCGAAAGCATGTTGAACTTCCTGGTCGGCGGTCGCCTCAAACGCTTCGGCAACTTCGATGGCGCCGGCGGCGCGCGCCAGCTTGGCAAAGTAGCGGTATTTGATGTGGGCCATCGATTCGCCGGCAAAAGCGGCTTCGAGGTTTTCGATGGTGACTGACTTGATCTGGGTGGTCATGCTGTTCTCCGGTGAAGTGGTATGAACGAATGATAGATAAAATCAATTGATTTGGGAAATTGATAGTATTCATCGAATCGATAGTATTTGTGCGTAGAGGATGTAAGTCGTCATACAACATGGGCGGCGCTATAATTGGGGTCTGACGACAATTCAGCCCAGCCATGAACCTGCCACGCAAGAAACACCGCAACCTCGCCCAAGGCGTCATTGAACAGTTCGCCAGCGACATTCACTCCGGCATCCTCAAGCCGGGCGACAAGCTGCCGACCGAGTCGGCCATCATGGCCTTGCATGGCGTGAGCCGCACCGTGGTGCGCGAAGCCATTTCGCACTTGCAGGCCAGCGGCCAGGTTGAAACCCGGCATGGGATCGGCACCTTCGTGCTGGAGGCGGCGCCCGCCACCGGCGGCTTGTTATCGGACACGATCGTCACCCTGCGCGACGTCCTTGCCATCTTGGAGTTGCGTATCTGCCTGGAGACCGAAGCGGCGGCGCTGGCGGCCGCTCGCCGCACCGACGAGCAGGCGGCGCAGCTGGGAATCATCGTCGAGTCCATGCGCGCCAGCGGCGAGCAGGGCGGTGCGGTCGGCGACGACGTCCAGTTTCACCTGCTGATCGCCCAGGCAACCGGCAATAAATATTTCGTCGAGATCCTGGCCCACCTTGGCTCGGCCATCATTCCCAGGGCGCGCGTGAACGCGGCCAAGCTCGCCCAGGATGAACCAGGCGCGTTCACCCGGCGCGTGCACCATGAGCACGAAGAGATCTGGCGCGCCATCGAACGCCAGGATGGCGAAGGCGCGCGCGCCGCCATGCGTACCCACCTGAGCAACAGCCGCGAACGGCTGCGCCGCGCTCACGAAACCATGACCGCTTGACCACGACGGCAATAGTTCGCATAAGGATCTTGTAGCAGTCTATTTTATGTTGTACGATGACGTACGACTTAATATTCAGACTCAACATTTACTAGCTATCGCCCACACTGGAGTTGAAATGCATCCTCAAGAATTGAAACACACCCTGTCCTCCGGCTTGCTGTCCTTCCCGATCACCGACTTCGACGCCAATGGCGACTTTCGCGCCGATACCTACGCGCGCCGCCTGGAGTGGCTCGCGCCCTACGGCGCCAGCGCGCTGTTCGCCGCCGGCGGCACCGGCGAATTTTTTTCGCTCACGCATGCGGAGTACAGCGACGTCGTCAAGGTAGCGGTCGACACCTGCCGCGGCAAGGTGCCGATCCTGGCCGGCGCGGGCGGCCCGACCCGCAGCGCGATTGCCTTCGGCCAGGAAGCCCAGCGTCTCGGCGCACAGGGCGTGCTGCTGCTGCCGCATTACCTGACCGAAGCGAGCCAGGATGGCCTGGTGGCGCACGTCGAACAATTCTGCAAGGCGGTCGACATCGGCGTGGTCGTCTACAACCGCGGCCAGTGCCGCTTGACGCCCGATTCGCTTGCCACGCTGGCCGATCGCTGCCCCAACCTGATCGGCTTCAAGGACGGCATCGGCGACGTTGAACTGATGGTGTCGATCTGGCGCCGCATGGGCGATCGATTCAGCTACCTGGGCGGGCTGCCGACCGCGGAAGTCTATGCGGCAGCCTACAAAGCGCTGGGCGTGCCGGTGTACTCGTCGGCCGTCTTCAATTTCATGCCCAAGCTGGCGATGGACTTCTACCATGCCATTGCCACTGACGACCAGGCCACCAGCAACCGCCTGATCGACGACTTCTTCCTGCCGTACCTGGAAATTCGCAACCGCAAGGCCGGCTACGCGGTCAGTATCGTCAAGGCCGGCGCGCGCCTGGTGGGCTACGACGCCGGCCCGGTGCGCGCGCCGTTGACCGACCTGACCGGGGCCGAATGCGAGATGCTGCAAGCGTTGATCAGCAAGCAGGGCCCGCAATGATGGCGTTTGATGGCAGCATGATCATTGCGGGGGCCGCGGTGCGCGGCGCAGCCGGCACGGTGCGCGCGATCGACCCGGCCAGCGGTGCCGAATTGGCGCCGCCTTTCGGGCTGGCCAGTGCCGGCGACGTCGAGCGCGCGTGCACGCTCGCTGACGCCGCATTCGACGCCTACCGCGCCACTTCGCTGGACGAACGGGCCGCCTTTCTGGAAGCGATCGCCCAGGAAATCCTGGACCTGGGACCGCAGCTGATCGAACGCGCGATGCAGGAGAGCGGCTTGCCGCAGGCGCGCCTGGAAGGCGAGCGCGGTCGCACCGTCGGCCAGCTGCGCCTGTTTGCCAAGGTGGTTCGCGACGGCCATTTTTTGGGCGCCACGCTCGATGGCGCGCTGCCTGACCGAGTGCCCGCGCGGCCCGATCTGCGCCTGTGCAAAATTGGCCTCGGTCCCGTGGCCGTATTTGGCGCAAGTAATTTTCCACTGGCGTTCTCGGTCGGCGGCGGCGACACCGCGTCTGCGCTGGCGGCCGGCTGCCCGGTGGTGGTCAAGGCCCACAATGCCCACCTTGGCACGTCCGAGCTGGTGGCGCGCGCCATCGCGCGCGCCTTGGCGTCGTGCCAGCTGCCGGCGGGCGTGTTTTCGATGGTGATCGGCGAAGGGCGCAGCGTGGGCCAGCAACTGGTGGCCCACCCGGCGATCAAGGCGGTCGGTTTTACCGGTTCGCGCCAGGGCGGCATGGCGCTGGTGCGGGTGGCCAATGGGCGCCATGAACCCATTCCCGTGTACGCCGAAATGAGCAGCGTGAACCCGGTGTTCATGCTGCCGCACGCACTGGCGGCCGACGGCGGCCAGCTGGCCCAGGGTTTTGTCGATTCGCTGACCATGGGCGCGGGCCAGTTCTGCACCAACCCTGGCATGGTGCTGGCCATTGCCGGCGCCGATACCGACCGCTTTTTCGCGGCGGCCGCCGCCGCGCTGCAGGCCAAGGCCGGCGCCACCATGCTCACGCCCGGCATCCACCAGGCCTACCAGGGCGGCGTGGCTACGCTCGATGCCCTGCAAGGAGTAAGCCGGCTCGCCGCCGGCCAGGCCGGTGCGGGCTCCTGCGCCGCGACCGCAGCCCTGTATGCCTGCGATGCGCTCACCTACATGGCCACGCCGGCGCTGGAAGACGAAGTGTTCGGCCCCTGCTCGCTGCTGGTACGCTGCCACGACCAAGCCGAAATGCTGCAGGTCGCGCAACGCCTCGAAGGGCAGTTGACGGCCACCGTGCATGCGCTCCCTGCCGACCAGGCGCTCGCCGCGCGCCTGCTGCCGGTCCTGGAACGCAAGGCCGGCCGCATCCTGTTCAATGGCTTTCCGACCGGCGTCGAAGTGGCGCATGCGATGGTGCACGGCGGCCCTTTCCCGTCCACTTCGGACAGCCGCAGCACGTCGGTGGGGGCGGGCGCGATCGACCGCTTCCTGCGGCCCGTGTGCTACCAGAACGTGCCGGCGGCGCTGCTGCCGCCCGCGCTGGCCGACGCCAATCCGCTGGGGCTGACCCGCATGCAGGATGGCGTGCCGAGCGCGCCGTAACCCTCCACTCCCGTTGCAAACATAAAATAAAGACGAGATAATATGAAGCAGCAAGGAATGGGCAGTTACCGTTGGACGATCTGCGCGCTGTTATTTTTCGCCACGACCGTCAATTACCTGGACCGCCAGGTCCTGAGCCTGCTGGCGCCCGACCTGTCCAAGGAGTTCGGCTGGACCAATACGGACTATGCCAACATCACGGCGGTGTTTCAGTTCGTGTACGCGATCTCGATGCTGTTTGCCGGGCGCGTGGTCGATAAACTCGGCACCAAGGCGGCCTTCGTGCTGGCCATTCTTGTCTGGTCGATCGGGGCGGTGATGCATGCCTTCGCGCTCGGCCTGGGCAGCGGCATGGCATCCGTCTTGAACGCGCTGGGCCTGGCGGCAGTGCCGGTATCGATCGCCGGCTTCATGATCGCGCGGGCCGTGCTGGCGCTGGGCGAGGCCGGCAATTTTCCGGCCGCGATCAAAGCCACGGCCGAATACTTCCCCAAAAAAGAGCGTGCCTTCGCCACCGGGATTTTCAATTCAGGCGCCAACGTGGGCGCCGTGCTGGCGCCGATCTGCGTGCCGCTGCTGGCCGCCGTGTGGGGCTGGCAGGCGGCGTTCGTGGCGGTGGGCGCGATCGGCTTTGTCTGGATGGGGCTGTGGATCACGTTCTACGACAAGCCCGAGCAGCAAAAACGCTTGTCCAAGGAAGAACTGGCCTACATCACCAGCGACGACGCCCACGTCGGGACACACGCGGGTGCGGCCGGCCTGGCGCTAAGCTGGGTTGCCTTGCTCGCCTATCGCCAGACCTGGGCCTTCGCCTTCGGCAAATTCATGACGGACGGCGTGTGGTGGTTCTTCCTGTTCTGGCTGCCCAAGTACCTGTCGGCGCAGTACGGCATGACGTCGTCCGACATCCAGTTACCGCTTGCCATCCTGTACAGCATGACCATGATCGGCAGCGTGGGCGGCGGCTATTTTCCGACCTATTTCATCAACAAGGGGGCCTCGCCTTACGACGGGCGCATGCGCGCCATGTTCGTCATTGCGCTGTTCCCGCTGGTGGTGCTGCTGGCCCAGCCGTTCGGCTACATCAGCTTCTGGGTGCCGGTCCTGCTGGTGGGCATCGGCACCGCAGCGCACCAGGCCTGGTCGGCCAACTTGTTCACCACCGTGTCCGACATGTTCCCCAAGCGCTCGATCGCTTCGGTGGTTGGCATCGGGGGCATGGCCGGTGGCCTTGGCGGCGTGTTGATCACCAAGATCGGCGGCTGGCTGTTCGATCACTACGGCGCGCTCGGCCAGGTATCGACCGGCTACACCATCATGTTCAGCGGCTGCGCGGTGGCCTATCTGCTGGCCTGGTGCGTGATGAAAACCCTGGTGCCGCGCTACCAGGTGATTACCGAGCCGTCGGCATGAAGGGCGGCGTGCGCATCGAGCGGATAGAGGCACCACGCTGCACGGTGGGCGAATCGCCGCTCTGGGTCGTGGCCGAGCAGGCCTGGTACTGGGTCGATATCGTGGAGCGCACCATCTGGCGCTGGAATCCGGCCAGCGGCGCCATCGCCAACTGGAACACGCCCCAGATGGTGGCATGCCTGGCCGCCCGCAGCGGCGGCGGCCTGGTGGCCGGCATGCAAAGCGGTTTGTTTGCCCTGGGCTTGGGCGACGCCGGCCTGCTCAGGGCCGCGGTGCTGGCCCGCCCTGTTGGAATCGAGGAGGGCATGCGCTTTAACGATGGGCGGTGCGACCGCCAGGGGCGTTTCTGGAGCGGCACCATGGTCATGGACATGGCGCAGGGCAGGGCCGAGGGCAAGTTGTACCGTCTGGACGCAGCCGCCCTGGAAGGGCCTTTTGTGTCAGGCCTGATGGTGCAGAACGGCCTGGCGTTTGCGCCCGACGGGCGCACCATGTACTTGTCCGACTCGCATCCGCAGGTCCAGAAAATATGGGCGTTCGACTATGATCCGGACAGTGGCGAGCCTTCGCGCCAGCGCCTGTTCGTCGATATGCTTGACCATCCCGGGCGGCCCGACGGCGCCGCGGTCGATGCCGACGGCTGCTACTGGATCTGCGGAAACGACGCCGGCTGCATCTTGCGGTTCACCCCGGACGGGCGGCTGGACCGCAGAATCGACGTGCCGATGGCCAAACCGTCCATGTGCAGCTTTGGCGGACCGGCTCTGGACACCATGCTGGTGACTTCGATCAGTGCCGGCCAGAGTCCGGACGACGCGTGGGCCGGCGCCACCATCGCCTTCAGGCCCGGCGTGCAGGGCTTGCCCGAGGTGCCCTGCGTCGCTTGAGCTCAAGGCTTGTCCGTCGCCGCGCCCGCGCTCAGCGACAGACGCAACGGATTGGCCACGCGCGCAGCCAGCGTGGCGATCTCGGCGTTCCATTGCTGGGAAGTGGCGACGCGCCCGGCTTTGGACCAGGCCGCGCCGACGTAATAGCGCAGCGGCTGGCCGGAAGCGACGCTGGCCAGCACCAGTTCATTGAGCCCGTCTTGCGCATAGGCGCTCGCACCCGGCAGCATGATGGCCGTGCCAAAGGCGCCATTGCCGGCCTGCTCCACCCATTGCATCAAGGCGCCACGCGCCGGGTCGCGCGTAATCGCAATCTGCGGCTGCTGGCCCTTGCCGGCGGGGTTCTTGTTCAGTCCTATCGCCACCGTCAGCGCCGCAGGTCCGGCAAACGTAAAGGTGCTGTCGACGCGGTCGAACTGGTGGCCGGCGTCGACCGTGAAGCGTTTGACTTCCGAGACTGCGACCCCGCCGGCGTCCCAGCTGTCGTAGCTCAGCTCGAAAATCGCGCGCACCGGGCCGTTGGCGAGCACCTTCCAGGATGCGTAGTTGACGCTCGTGTAGAGCCGCTTGCCGTCCCACACACCGCTGCCGCCGCAACCGCGCGACTGGCCGACGTTGTACATGTCCATGCCTTCGCCTTCGTCCTTGTGGTAGTGGTCATGTCCCTTGTTGTACCAGCGGTCCACTACGGGATAGCTGACCCGCTTGAACCAGATATCGAGCCCGCTGGTGACCAGTACTTCCTTGGTCACGCCGGGCGGGGCGGGCGCTGCCAGCGCGCGGCCGTACGTGCGGTGCGCCACCAGGTCGTTTTCCCAGGCGAAGTCGTCGAGCCGCTCCTGGACGTAGCGTGCCGTGACCGCGGCTTGAAACACGGGCGCGAGCGACTCGGTTTTTTCGACCGTGAAGCTGGCGCTTTTTTCACCCGCCGCAAAACTGTACTGGAAAATCAGTTCGCCATAGGCGGCGCCGATATTGCGCGGGTCCTTGGCCTGGGGCAGGACATTGGTGACCTGGTGCGCCAGTACGCGCCCGGCCCGGTCGCGCACGGCCAGGTGCTGGATCAGCGCGCCGGGCAGGGCGCGGTTCACTTCCGTCCACGGGACGCTGATGGTTTCGGACGCGCGCGCAATGGCCAGGTCGTGGCTGGCGTCGATGCGCAGCTGTTCGGCAGCCTGGGCTGCTGACGCCGTGCACAGCGCGCTGGATACGGCGAGGAAAAGCATGGTTGGTTTCATGTGAGGCTCCGGCTTAGTGGTGTTCGCGGTAATCGGTGCTGCCGCCCTTGGGCACGTAGTGATAGGTGCGCACCTTGTACTCGATGTCGAAGGCTGGGTTTTTCAGCAACTTGATCATCTCGGCGCCGGCCAGCAGCGTGGGGCCGTAGCCGTGCAGCGCATGCACGCTGGTGGGGCGGTGGTAGTAATAAGTCTGGTCGCCGGCGAGCGTAGTGCCAACGCAGGTGCCTTCAACCTGGCCCTTGGCGTTGATGCGCGCCGACAGGCCGGCCCACCCGGCCTGGGCGATCGCGCCGTAGGTCACGGGACTGATCCAGCCCTGGTTGATCGCATGCGCCAGGCCATACGTGAACATGGCGCTGGCCGAGGTTTCCAGGTAGGAGTCGTTGCGGTCGACCATCTGGTGCCACAGTCCCGCACCCGACTGCAGCTCTGCGACGCCGCGCAAGGTGGCGCGCAGCTGGGCCAGCACCGGTGCGTAGCCGGGATGGGTTTTGGGCAGCACGTCAAGCAGGTCGGACATGGACAGCACGGCCCAGCCGTTGGCGCGCGCCCAGTAAAACCGCGGCGCGTCCGGGTGGTTGGCGTTCCAGCCGTGGGTATAGATGCCTTTCTGCTTGTCGAACATATAGGCCGACATCTGCAGCACGTTTTTTACCGCGTCGTCGAAGTACGCGCTCTTGCCGCTCATGCGGCCCAGTTCCGCGAGCGCGGGCACGCCCATGTACATGTCGTCGGCCCACAGCGACGACGCCTGCGGGCGCTTGCGCGCCATCGTACCGTCGGCGAGCCGGTACTGGCCAGCCGCCACCCACTGGCCGCAGACGGCGATCTGGGCCGACAGGTCGGGGCCAATGCCCGCTGCCCGTGCGCGCATCATGGCCGCGCACATGGCGCCGGCGTCGTCGAGCGAACGCGGATCGATGAAGCGCGAAAAACTGTTGGCGCGCCCCAGCTTGAACTTCCGTTCCTGGGCCCGGAAGTACGGGAGCCTCTCAGCGAAAAAGGCCAGGTGGCGCGCCGTCATGTCGGTGAAGCGGCGCTCGCCCGTGGCCTCGGCCGCGCGCATCAGGCCCGCATGCACCACGCCCATTTCATAGACTTGCAGGCCGAAGTCGCCATCGCTCGCTTGCACGATGGCCTCGGCCACGGGCGTACTGAAGTCGGTGATCTCGGCGCCGTTATCCTTGCGCACCACGCGCGAGGGCGTCGCCGCGTCGAGGTAAGCGCGGATGCGGTGCAGCGCCGCGCCGATCTCTGCCGCGTCAGGTTTTTTATAGGGGATCGGGTAGCTGCCTTCGCCCAGGTCTTGCGCGTTCTTGTTGTCCGGGTTGCGGTACGGGCCTTCGGCGCTTGCCGGTTCGGCCACTGCGAGTACAGTCAGGCAGGCCAGCGCGGCGAGCAGTTTGCTTGGGGTGGGTGTCACGGTGTCTCCGGTAAGGTATGGGACGGCAAGCTGTTGCGCATTATCGGCCATTTCCACGGGCCAGAATGCCATTCGTGTCAGGCCGAAACCACGATTTGGTCGGTCCATTGTATTTTGGTTGGACCAAAATAGCAATGTGGACTAGCCAATCGCGACGCATATGTGGCATACTGGATGAACGGTCGCAAGCCTTGGTGCGGCGGCCGCCACACGGTATGACGAGGCGTTGACGACGATGATGATGACGATGAAAAATGACCAGGCACGCTTTATCCGCATGCATGAGAACGACAATGTCGCCATTGTCGCCAACGATGGCGGCCTGGGCGCCGGTGCCGTGTTTGCGGACGGCCTGGCCCTGGTCGAGGCGGTACCCCAGGGGCACAAGGTCGCGCTGCACGACCTGGCCGAGGGCGATGCGGTGGTGCGCTACAACGTCACCATCGGCTACGCCAGTTGCGCCGTTGCGCGCGGCGCCTGGGTGTCCGAGCGGGTGCTGCGCATGCCGCCGGCGCGCGCGCTAAGCGACCTGCCCGTGGCCACCCGCCTGGCGCCACCCGCCGCGCCGCTCGAGGGCTACACCTTCCAGGGCTACCGCAATGCCGACGGCAGCGTCGGCACGCGCAATATCCTGGCCATCACCACCACCGTGCAATGTGTCTCGGGCGTGGTCGATTTTGCGGTCCGGCGCATCAAGGAAGAACTGCTGCCGCGCTTTCCAAATGTGGACGACGTCATTGGCATCGAGCACAGCTACGGTTGCGGCGTGGCGATCGACGCTCCCGGCGCCGAAGTTCCGATCCGCACCCTGCGCAATATCAGCAAGAACCCCAATTTTGGCGACGCGGTCATGGTGGTGAGCCTGGGCTGCGAAAAGCTGCCGCCGGCACGCCTGTTCCCGGCCGGCGCAATTGCCATCGGTGCGGCTGTGCCGTCCGTGGTGTGCCTGCAAGACCAGCAGCACGTGGGATTTGACGCCATGATCGCCGCCATCGTCAACACGGCCGAAGGCCATCTGCGGCAACTGGACGCGCGTCGCCGCGAAACCTGTCCCGCCTCGGAACTGGTGGTCGGCGTGCAGTGCGGCGGCAGCGACGCGTTTTCCGGCGTGACGGCCAATCCGGCTGTCGGCTTTGTCACCGACCTGCTGGTGCGCGCCGGCGCCACCGTCATGTTCTCGGAAGTGACCGAGGTGCGCGACGGGATCGACCAATTGACCGCGCGCGCCGCCAACGCCGACGTGGCCGCGGCCATGGTGCGCGAGATGCAGTGGTATGACGATTACCTGCTGCGGGGCGGCGTCGACCGCAGCGCCAACACCACGCCGGGCAACAAGGCGGGCGGCTTGTCGAATATCGTCGAAAAGGCCATGGGCTCGATCGTCAAGTCGGGCACCTCGCCCATCGTGGGGGTGCTTGCGCCAGGCGAAAAACTCACCCGCAAGGGCTTGATCTACGCCGCCACCCCGGCCAGCGATTTTATCTGCGGCACGCTGCAGCTGGCGGCCGGCATGAACCTGCACGTTTTCACGACCGGGCGCGGCACGCCCTACGGGCTGGCCGCCGTACCGGTTATCAAGGTGGCCACGCGCGACGAGCTGGCGCGCCGCTGGCATGACCTGATGGACGTCAATGCCGGGCGCATCGCCAGCGGCAGCGCGACGATCGAAGACGTGGGCTGGGAAATGTTTAAGCTGATGCTGGAAGTAGCTAGCGGGCGCAAGACCTGGGCCGAGCACCACAAGCTGCATAACGCGCTGGTGCTGTTCAACCCGGCCCCGGTCACGTGACCGGAACACTATCTGAACCAAGGAGACAACATGACGCAGGCAACCCCCTTTAAACGTATTCTTCTGACCGGCGCTGCCGGCGGCCTGGGCAAGGTGCTGCGCGAGCGTATCAAACCCTGGGCCGAAGTGATTCGCCTGAGCGACCTGGCCGACCTTGGCGTTGCCGGCGAAGGCGAGGAAATCGTGCAGTGCGACCTGGCCGACAAGGCGGCCGTGCTGGCCCTGATGGAAGGTGTGGACGCCGTGCTGCACTTCGGCGGCATTTCCACCGAGGCGCCGTTCGAGGCCATCATGCAGGCCAATATCCTGGGCGTCGCCAACCTGTACGAAGCGGTCCACAAGGCCGGCGTCAAGCGCGTTGTGTTCGCCAGCTCGAACCATGCGGTGGGCTACTACCGCACCACCGACATGGTCGATGCCAGCATGCCGACCCGTCCGGACAGCATGTATGGAGTGAGCAAGTGCTTTGGCGAGTCGCTGTCGCGCTACTATTACGACCGCTTTGGGATCGAGACCGTTTGCCTGCGCATCGGATCGAGCTTTCCGGAGCCGCTCAACCGGCGCATGCTGACCACGTATTTCAGCTACGATGACCTGGTCGAAAGCCTGCGCTGCTGCCTGTTCGCGCCGCGCGTGGGGCACACGATCGCCTTTGGCGTCTCTGACAACGACAGCGCCTGGTGGGACAACAAGCACGCCGCCTTCCTGGGCTTTCGGGCCCGCGACAGTGCGCGCCAGTTCGCCGGCAAGTTCCCTGATTCTGCCGACTTCCCGGCGGCCGACGACATCACGGCGACCTACCAGGGCGGCAAGTTCCTGCTCGACGGGCCACAGTACCAATAGGTTCGGCGTGGACGTCGTCACGCTGCGCAATGCGCACCTGCACGCGCAGGTGCTGCCTGCCATCGGCGGCGCCCTGGCCCGCCTTGACGCGCTGGCCGGCGGCCATCCGCGCACGCTCCTGCGCCCATGCGAACTGCCGGCCGGCGCGCCCGATCCCACGCCCTCGCAGCTGGCTTGCTTTCCACTCGTGCCGTGGTCGAACCGGATCGGCGACGGCGGCTTTCACTTTGATGGCCGGCGCATCGACCTGGCGCCCAACCGCGCGGGCGAGCCTTTTCCGATCCATGGCGAAGGCTGGCAACAGCCCTGGCAGGTCGTTTCGCGTTCTAACACCAGCGTGGCCTTGCTGCTCGACCGGGGCGGGCAATCGCCTTTCTCGTACGTGGCCCGGCTGTGCTATGCCTTGCGCGGGCCGCTGCTCGAAGTGACGCTGGAAGTGCGCAATGACGGCAACTACGCACTGCCGTTCGGCCTGGGGCTGCATCCCTGGCTGCCGCGCACCGAAGGCGTGCTGCTGCGCGCTGCGGCGCGTAGTGTCTGGCGGCGCGGCGAGGATGGCTTGCCCTCCGAGCCGACGGACATTCCGATTGAGTGGGATTTTAGCGGTGCGCGCCCGCTGCCCGAGCAAGCGATTGACAATGTGTTTTCAGGCTGGGATGGCGTGGCCGAGATCTTTTGGCCCGAATCCGCGCAGCGCTTGAAAATTACCGCGGACATGGGCTACTACATCGTCTACACGCGACCGGGCGCGGATTTTTTTTGCTTCGAGCCGGTCGATCACATGATCAATGCGCACAACTTGGAAGGCGGGCCGGTGCGTCATGGATTGAGTGTGCTGGCGCCGGGCCAGTCGCTGACGCGCACGGTTCGGTTTGAAGTTTTGGCCGAGTCAATGCGCTACAGGCGGTAGGTCGGATAAGCGCCAGCGTAATCCGACATGCGTCTCGTTGACGCTGTCGGATTGCGCTGTCGCTTATCCGACCTACGCTCCTCACTGATCTGGCGGATTCCATCCCTTGCCGTTGTTGAAGCTGGCGAAGATTTTGGCGCGGCTGCTGAAGCGGGCGGTGCGCGCGGCCGCGTCTAGCACATGGCCGGCGCTGCGCTGCGACAGGTCGAGCGCGGCGCCGGCCAAATCGGTGCTGCCATGTTCGCGCCATCCGTGCGCGGCATCGGCTTGCGCCGGATTGGGCGCCGGCTCGCGTCCAACGCCGGCGCCGGCCCAGCCGCCCGGCGCGATGTGCCGGTCCATGCGGCAGTTGATGAAACTGACGTTGTCCCAGGTTGCGGCGGTGCCCGGACTGCGCGCCAGGTACGTGCTGGCCTCGGGGACCGCATTGCCGGCCGGGCCGGCGCCGTGGGTCAGTACGCTGTCGAGAAACACGAAGCCCGGCTCCGTGGCCGCCACCGTGCGCGCCTGGACGATGTAGCCGCCGGACTCCTGGTTGGCGCTGTCGCCGAGCGAGCGGATTTCGCTCTGTTCGAACAGGGCGGCCCGGTTGGCGCCCCAGATGAAGTCGACGTTGCCGGCGACCAGGGTGCGGTAGAACCAAGCGTAGCCCTTCAACTGCAGCGTATCCTGTTCGCTGAAAAATCGCGCGTCGCGCGCGACCAGGCGGCCGGCGTCGCTGTTGAAGTAGATGGTCTCGGCCTGCCCCGAACGGCTGTAGCGGCGCTCGCTGTCGTTGCGCAGCGTGAGCGAGGCAAGCGTGAGCAGGTCCAGCTCTTCGGCCAGCAACAGTGCGCGGCCCCCGCCGATGCCGGGTGTGCCGGGCGTGGCGCTGGCGCCTGAACCCGCATGCATGCCTTCATTGTTGGTGGCGTGGATGACGACGCCGTCGGCGCTCTCGCCGCGCAGCGTCACGCGGTCGCGGGCGCGCAAAAACAGCAATTCCTCGTAGCTGCCGTTGCGAATGGCGATGGTCAGCGGCGCGGCCTTCGGATAGCGCGCCATGGCGTGGTCGAGCGCCCCTTGCACAGTACGAAAGTCGGCCGGGCCGTCGTCGTCGACCACCAGGCGGGCAGGAGAGCCCATGTCCTTGCGGGTGCGGAACGACCAGCGGCCCACCGCATGGTCGAACACGCCCGCACCGATGACGACCAGGTACTCGGTGTCATACCCAAGGACGCCCGCGTGCAGGGCAATGCTGGCGCTGCGATCGGCAATGCGGATCGGATCGCGCCGCACGTAGCGATGCCGCTCCGCTTTTGGCGGCCCAATCCTGGCGACTTCTTCCCCGGGGCGAATAATGTCGACCAGGGCCATGTCGCGCTTGCGGTAAATGCGCACCGATCCGGCCTCGCCGAGTACCGGCGGGGCGGCAAAGGTTAGGCGCAACGGCGTGTCGACCGGTACAGCGCGCGCGCCAGGTGGCGGAAACACCACGGGCGCGGGCAACTGCGCCGGCGGTTTGCCGAAGCGCGGGCCCACCTTGACGCTGAACCAGGTTTGCAGTGCCGGGTCGGTCGGGCTGCTCAGCAGGACAGTGGTCTCGCCCGGGCTGACCGGCACCACCGTGACGCCTGAAGCACTGACGGTGACGCTGGCCACGCGCGGATTGTCCGAGCGCGCCGTAAAGGCGACGGGCGTGGCGCCGTCGCCGCCAAGGGCACTGACCGGCACCGTCAGCGGGCCGTCGCCGGCTTGGGCGCGCAGCACGTCGGCCACGCCCGAGAGGGCAAGGCGGGCCGGCTTGTCAGCCGCCGCGCCAGAGCTGGCCTGGTCGATCTGAAAGGCATTGCCCTGGCTATAAAAGCCTACTTGCGTGCCGCCGTGCGCGAAGCGCGCATCGTTCACCGTGCCGAGCTTTTCGCCATTCAGGTAGACCGTCAGCGCACTGCCTGCCAGCTCGACGCGCAACAGGTCGGGCCGGCGGTCGGGCGCTGCAAACCGGCGCAGCTGCTTTACGCGCGTCAGCACGCCGTCCTGCATGCGCATGACGTTCACTTCAAGCACACCGTCGGCCAGCGCCAGGCCAGCGCCCGACCAGTTGCCCGCTTGCTGGCGTCCAAGCAGCACCAGCTGGCCATTCCCGGTAGCTGGCCGCAGGGCGCCGATGCGGGCCTCGATGTGAAAGTCGGGCGTGGCCGGCGCCAGCTGCGAGGTGGCGGGGGCAAGGGCCAACATGGCGCCGTCCGGCATGCTGTCGAATTCCCAGTTGCCGGCGCCGGCATTGGCGAGCACGTGCTGTTTCACTTGCGCCGCCGGGAGCGCGGTGAAGGGGTAGGGCACCTGCCAGGCAGGTGCGGCCGGCAGTGCACATGCGCTCAAGGCTGCGCCATTCAGGGTCGAGCCGGCATCAAGGAAGGAATTACCGGCGCCATGGCTGCGCACCACGTCGGCACAGCCGCGCGCGCCATCGATCTCGTAGACATTGGCCTGGGCGATGATGTCGGCCTCCTTGCCCACGCCCACGCTGTACTGGTGCGGATAGGCCGCATGGCGGCGCGCGCCGACGTGATAGTTGTTGTACAGGTGCACCTGGCCGAAGCGCACCCGGGGCGCCCGGCTGGAGACAAACTCGAACAGGTTGTTGCTGAAGGTGACGTGCAGGCGCCCGCGGTCGTCGCTGGCATTGTCGCTTGAACCGATAAGCGAATTTTTTTCGTGCAGCGCGAAACGGTTGTACGACACCGTGACCAGGTCCGCACCGTGGCTGATGTCGAGCGCGCCGTCATGGCACTGCTTGGGCATGCCGTTTTCAAGCGGCGCCAATTGGTCGCCGTGCGGCGCGTCCGTAAAGCTGTTGTGGTCGATCCATACTTTGCGCGAGGCAGACACGGTGATGGCGTCGAACTGCGCGTTCCAGTGACCCTTGGGGCCATCTTCCGGATCCCAGAGCGGGTCCACGTCGCACGGGTTGCGCAAATTCAGCTTGCGGATGATGACGTTGCTGACCTTGTCCAGCACCAGGCTAGCGTGCAGCAGGCCGGAACCGCTGCCGGCGCCGGTCAGCGTGGTATTGCTGGGAACGCGCAGGGTGCCGCGTTGTTGCTGGTCGGCGCGGCTGGCAAACGGCTTGCCATCGCGCATGTCGATGATGCCTGCCACTTCAATCACGCGCGCGCCTCCAGCCAGCGCCGCGCGCAACTCGGCCGCACTGCTGACCGTCAGCGCGGCTACCGCGCCGCCGCCGCTGGTGCCGCCGTCTTGGCCGGCCCAGCCGTCGGCAAGCTGGGCCCGCGCCGGCACGCTGCACAGCAGGGCGGTCGCGGCCAACCAGCGCAGCGCGTTCATAAGGGGCGCAGCGAGGCTGCCAGTGCCGGGTGCAGGCGCACCAGGTCGCGCAGCACGATGCCGGAAATCAGCTCGGCGCCCTTGGGACCGACATGGGTATAGTCGAAGGCGCTCTTGCGCCCGTCGGGCAGCGCTTGTTGCGTGGCAGGTTCCTGGGCCAGGGTGTCGGCTTGCGCCGGGCCCATCGCCTGGACCGCCGCGGCGCTGTACTTGTACAGGTCGAGCAGGTCGGCCTGTTGCTGGCGCGCGATGGTGCGCACCGCTGCCGACCATGGCGCCAGGTCGTCGTGCAGCCACGGACCGCGAAAGCTGCGGCGCGTGAGGGGCGTGACCAAAATCGGCACCGCGCCCAGCGCGCGCGTCTCGCTCACGTAGCGCGCCAGATTGGCGGGATACTGGGTGACCAGGTCGGTGGATCGGCCCGGTTTGCCCGGCTGGTCGTTATGCCCGAACTGGATCAGCACGTAGGTGGCGCTGTAGGGGGCGCCCGCGCGCAACTGCTCCTGCACGGTGTTCCACAAGCCTTCGGCGCGGAAGCTGCCGCTGCTGCGCCCGCCGCGCGCCAGGTTGACGCAGGCCACGCCGGGCAGCAAGCGCGCGCACAGCGCCTCGCCATAACCGGTGCGCGGGGCCATGGTGGAGTCGCCTACCAGGATCACGCGGGCCGGCAGGCGCGGCGCAGCCAGCACGCCAGCCGCGCTGGCGCACAGCGATAGGAAAAACGCGAGACGGAGCATTGAGCTCTCCTTCAGATTGAGGAATACATTACCAGACCAATTCTAATGCGGTTGGACCAGTTGCGCAATCTGGATGAGCCAATTCTCCGGTATTAGCCTCGCGAAAACGTGCGTGTGACCCGTTCGAGGTGGGCCCGCATGGCTTGGCGCGCGCCGCTGACGTCGTGGGCGGCAATCGCTTCAAGGATGGCGCGATGGTCGTTCAGGGTATTGGTGCGCAATTCTTCGGTCTGGAAATGTTCCTTGAGCTTGTGCCACAGGCTGCCGCGCTGATTCCACAGGTAATCGATGACGCCCACCATGGCGCTGTTGCCGGTGGCCCTGGCGATGGCCAGATGAAAGTTGCGGTCGGCCTGTTCGTTGGCGCTGCGGTCGTCGTGGTGCTTTTCCATTTCCAGCACGGCCAGCAAAATGGCGTCGATGGCCGAATCGGTCGCCATCTTGGCCGCCAGCGCGGCCACTTCGGCCTCGATCATGCGGCGCGCGGCCAGCACTTCAAACGGGCCCGGACCGATCTCCACCACGGGCGCGAGCGCTGCGGCCTGCTCGCTGACATACACGCCCGAGCCGCCCCGCACTTCGATGAAGCCGCCAAGTTCGAGGGCAATAAGCGCTTCGCGCAGCGACGTGCGGCTTACGCTTAGTTTGAGCGCCAGGTCGCGTTCGGACGGCAGGCGCTCGCCCGGGCCGATGTTTTCTTCTTCGATCAGGGCCTGGATTCGGCTGGCGACGACCCGGTACAGGCGCGGCTCGGCATGGTTCGCCTCTGGTGCTGCGGTAGTTTTTTTCATTGCGGGTGGGGGCGGCGTAGGCAGGGATGGAGATAAGCGATTTTAGGTTGGTCTGGCCAATCTGGCAAGGCGGTCGCGCCGCCTGCGACGTTTGGCAGCGTGGCCTTGCCAAAAAACAATCGGACCCCGCAAGGAGCCCGCCGTCACACTGCACTACCAGTCGAGCTTAAAACTTGTACTCGACCGAGACGCGAAAGACACGGCCCATCATGTCGGCCAGGCTGGTGACGTAGCCGCCCGGATACAGGCTGTTCGCGGTCAGCGACGGGTATGCTTCGTTGATGTTGTTCACGCCGGCCGAGATCGTGGTGTGCTTGATGCCGCTGTATTTGACGTTCACATTGAACTGGCTGTACGCATCGATCTTGGTCAGCTTGGAACCGGTGCGCGGGGTCAGGTCGGTCAGCGAGGAATTGTAGCGCTGCGACAGGCTGGCGCGCCATGCACCGTAGGCGTAGCCGATCGAGGCCGTGTGTTTCCAGCGCGGGTTAATTTGCGGCAGCCCCGCCAGGCCCGAGTTCGGCCCCGCACTGCCATAGCGCCCGTCGTTGGTCACCACGCCAACGTTCTGGAGCCACACGCCATCCTTTTCCGCCTGGAACTCATACTTGTGATACCAGGTGCCGTCGAGCTGGGCGTCGAAGTTGCCAAAGCTCGTCTGGGGAAAGCGGTAGCGGGCCGACAGGTCGGCGCCGCGGATGCGGGTCTGCCCGCGGTTGGCCTGGCTGGCCACGATGTGGTCGATCGTGCCGTCGCTGGCGCGCACGAAGTTGCCCGCATACTTGACCGGGTTTTGCTGGATCTCGGCAATGGCTACGGCGCCCAGGACGTCGCGCAGGCTCAAGCCCCAGTAGTCGAGCGTGATGGACAGGTTCTTCATTGGCTCAAGCGCAAAGCCGTACGAAAAACCGCGCGATTTCTCGGGCTTGAGGAAGGTGTTGTTGGGCGACTTGGTCCAGTACGAGGTCGATACATTGCAGACCTGCTCGGCGCTGTAGCCCGCGGCCGGGGTGCCGGTGGCAGGCACGGTTGGCTGCGCACTCGGGCACAGGACCGGGTCGTCCATCAGCTGGGTGCGCACTTCGGGCGTCGGGTTCTGGATATCCATGATGGACGGCGCGCGAAAACCCGTCGACAGCGAGCCGCGTAGTACAAGCGAGGCGGCGGGCTGCCAGCGCACGGCCAGCTTCGGATTGACCGTGCTCTGGTCCAGGTCCTTGTAGCGGTCGGCGCGCACGGCGGCGTTGACCAGCAAGGTCGGCGTGACCGGCATGTCGATTTCGAGCATCAGCGAGGTAATATCGCGGGTCAGCTTTTTGGCCACGCCTTGCGGCACCTCGCCCACCAGGTCGCTCTGCACTACGTTGCCCGTGGCGTCGATGTTGTAGCTGCCGTCGGCCTTGCGCAGCACGTAGTCGAGCGGGGCATTGAAGGTGCGGGCCGAATCGCGCCGCCATTCGCCCGACACCGCCAGCACCGCGTCGCCGCCGCCCAGCTTGAAGACGGGACGGGTCAGCGTCACATCCACGCTCTGGTTGTAGGCCTTGTTCAGGCGATAGGTGTAGTCTTCGGCCTGGATGCTGCGCAGGTATTCGGCGCCGGCCTCGTCCTGCAGGCCGAAGGGATTGAGGATGCCCTTGTCGAAGCCTTGCTGGGCTTTGCTGTACAAAATGTAGCCTTCGCCGGCCTGCGTGTCGCGCTCGGAACGGCCGTAGTTCAGGCCGGTGCGGTAGTCCCATCCCAGTACGCTGCCTTCCGCGGTCAGCACGATGCGCTCGTTGGTCTGCTCGTCGTTGCGGTAGGCGGAGCCAAGCTCGGCCGGACCCCACTGGAAGAAGACGGTGCGGTTGTTCAGGTTCAGGTCGCTGACGGTTCCCGGCGTGCGGGCCGGATCGATGTACATGGCCGGCGTGTTCGCGCCGGTATTGCTGCCCACGACCTTGACCGGCGCGGTGATGCCCTTGCCCGGATAAAAGCGGCTGGTGGACGGCAGCGAATAGGTGGTGAAGGGCTGGTTGGCGTTTGGAATTTGCAAGCCGCGGTACTTTTGCACGTTGAAGTTGCTGTGCAAGATATCCAGGTCGATCTTGTGGCCGCCCGCCAGATTCATGCTGGCGCGGGCGGCGATGTTGGTGATCTCGCTGCCGTCGGTGACCGCCGTCCAGTGCAGCGCGTCGCGGGCGCAGCCAGGGGCGTACACAGGCGGCGTGTTGGCGCTCGCCGCACCCAGCACCGGGATCGTATAAGGTGCCACGCAGCCGGAGGCAAAGGCCGGATTGTAGTTGGCGTTGGCGGCACGGGTAAAACCGAAGTTGGCAATCGGGGAGGGATTGCGCGCATCGGGCAACAGGCCCAGGCCGAGGGAGCGCAGCACGGCCGGGTCGTGCTGTTCAAGCCGGTCCTTCTGAAACAGGGCCGACTTGGACTGGTGGTCGACCGCCAAATAAGCGTTCCAGCGGTCCTGGGCCAGGTCGCCGATACCGACAATGGCGCCGATGCTCCTGGTCTGGCCGCCGCCATCCTGTTGCGGGGTCGCATATTCGGCCTTGACCGTGGCGCCCTTGTAGCCGCGCTTGGTGATGAAGTTCTGGACGCCGCCAATGGCGTCGGCGCCGTAGGTTGAAGCGGCGCCGCCGTTGAGCGTTTCGATGCGCTCGAGCGCCGTGCGCGGGATCACGTTGACCGACACATACTGGTCTTGCAGCGGCTCGTTGGCAAGACGGCGTCCGTTGAGCAGCGTCAGGGTACGCATCGGGCCCAGGCCGCGCAGATTGGTCACGGGGCCGGCAGCGCCCGTATTGGTGCCCAGCGACAGCGACTGTGGCTGCTCAAGCACGAAGTCTTTCAGCTCGAGGTTGCCGCGCGCTTCCAGTTCGCTGGCCTTGATCGTCGACAGCGGCGTAGCGCCTTCGTTGGCGATGCGGCGGATCAGCGAGCCGGTGACCACGACGGCCTGCAAGGGTTCGGCTTGTACGGCGGCTTGCACGGCGGCATTTGCGGCAGTCTGGGCGTGGGCCGGCATGGCCAGTTGCAGCATGGCCGAAGCCACGGCGACGGCCATGACCGCAGGTTTGATCTCGGATGGGCGTGAACGGTGCATCTTGTCTCCTCATGGGTGTGATCACAATTGGCATGATCACTTTTTTTGTTTGATTGGACCAAATACTAAACTGGTCAGACCAATCAAACAAGCAAAATGTTGAGCAAACGTTGTTGTTTCGCCAGCGTCCTGTAACGCAAGTGGCTGGTCCAGATTGCTATTTTGGTCCAGCCAAAATACAATGACTGAAGAGTAGCGGATGACAAATCAAGGAAAACCATGAAGCAAATGACTGTGCTCCCGAATCTGCAGCGTCGCACCCTGATCCGCGCCACGTCGGCCGCAGGCTTGCTGGCAGCCGGGGGCTGCGCCACCGGAACGGCGACCCTGGCGAGCCCCGCCGATCCGTGGCGGCGCGCCCAGGCGATCATTGATCGCGTGGGCCGGCCACGCACTTTTCGGCAGGAGGATTTTGTCATCACCGCTTACGGGGCCAGGCCGGCCGCGCTGGTCAGCGTCAAGGGAAGGCTGACCGACGACACATCGGGCCAGCTTGCTTCTCCCGCGCCCGGATCGCACGACTGCCATGGCGCCATCGCCGCCGCGATTGCCGCCTGCCACCAGGCCGGCGGCGGGCGCGTGCTGATCCCGGCGGGGAACTGGTACTGCGCCGGCCCCATGGTGCTGCGCTCGAATGTGCATGTGCACCTGGCGGCGGGCGCCCACGTCTTTTTTAGCGCCGAGCCGGCCGACTACGCCCGGCATGGCGATGTTGACTGCGGCGCCAACGGCAAGCTGGTGCTGTCGCGCTGGCAGGGCAACGATTGCCTGAACTATTCACCCCTGGTGTACGCCCATGGACAGGACAATATCGCCCTCACCGGCGCCGACTGGACCAGTGTGCTCGACGGCCAGGGCGGCTTGCCATTTGCAGGCGGCGCCAACTGCTGGTGGGATTGGAAAGGGCGTCACCGGGCGGGCGCGAGCGACAGCGAAGTGGCCATCAACCCGCGCAACGCCGCCACGCTGGCCGTGCTCGCGCCGCAGCTGGGCGCAGCCAGGCTGGCGCAAATCCAGGGGACGGGGGAGCGCTGGCGCAGCGACGCGCGCTACCTGCCCGCCCTGTCGGAAGCGGGGCTGCCGGTCGCGCAGCGCGTGTTTGGCATCGGGCACTTCCTGCGCCCTTGCATGATCGAATTCATCGGCTGCTCCAACGTGCTGCTGGAAGGCTACAAGGTGCAAGCTTCGCCATTCTGGCTGCACCACCCGGTCAATTGCCGCAATGTCCTGATCCGCAAGGTCAGCATGGACAGCATGGGGCCGAACAGCGACGGCTTCGACCCGGAAGCGTGCGACGGTGTGCTGGTCGAGAACTGCACTTTCAATACCGGCGACGACTGCATCGCGATCAAGGCCGGCAAGAACAACGACACCGGCCATGGCCCAACGCGCAATATCGTGATCCAGCACTGCGTGATGAACAGCGGCCACGGCGCTGTGACGCTGGGCAGCGAAATGGCGGGCGGGATCGAGCACGTCTACGCGCAACATCTGGAATTTCGCAACATTCACTGGGCCAGCGATCCGCTCAATACCGCGATCCGGATGAAGACCAATATGAACCGGGGCGGCTTTCTGCGTCACTTTTATGTGCGTGACGTTTCAATACCCAACGGGGTGCAGGTTGCGCCAAAGTTCTATCCGCCGCTGCCAGGGTCGGTGATTTCGGCAAACACGGTGGCCTCGACCGCGGGCGGCATCATCACGATCGATTGCGATTACGCGCCCGCCGACGACAGCGTGCGCACGCGAGCGCCAATGGTCTCGCAGGTGCATATTTCCGGCGTCAAGGTGGGCAATGTGGCGACCCAGGGCGGGCAGTATTCCTGTTACCAGGCGCTGGTGATCCTGGGACCGGTGGCCTCCAGTTTCAATGGCGCGCCGGGCACGCCGGTGCTGCCGATCACGGACATCAGCATTAGCGACTGCGACTTCGGCACGCCGCGCAATGCGGCGCAACCATGGTTCCTGCATAACGTTCAGTCGCTCACGCTCAAGAACGTGATCATCGCGGGCAAGTCATTGTCGACGACCTTGTCGGCCTGAGGCGCCAGGTAACAGTCCCGGCGCCGGGGCCGAACTTTTCATCGTCGCAGCGCTCATAACCGTGTCGACGCGTGGATTCGTGTGCGATACTTTTTTTGCTGGTTGCGATGAAATGTTGTCTAGACGAGGGCTCGTACCGGGTTCGAACCGCGCTCAAACCGGTTTGTTGGTAGAAATACGTAGCTTGCGAGTTTGGTACGTCTGCTAGAATCAACGATCCCCGTAAGTCATAGGAAGGCCGCACCAGCATGGATTCGTCATCGGAAAAAAAAGAAGAATTACGTCAACAGCTGCGCCTGGCAGCGCTCGAATATCACGAATTTCCCCGTCCGGGCAAGATCAGCGTTACGCCCACCAAGCAGTTGCTCAACCAGCGCGACCTGGCCCTGGCCTATTCGCCCGGTGTGGCGGCGCCGTGCGAGGAAATCGTCAAGGATCCGGGCAACGCCTATAAATATACGGCGCGCGGCAATCTGGTCGCGGTCATCACCAACGGCACCGCCGTGCTGGGCCTGGGCAATATCGGTCCGCTCGCTTCCAAGCCGGTGATGGAAGGCAAGGGCGTACTGTTTAAAAAATTCGCCGGCATTGACGTCTTCGACATCGAAATCAACGAGCTCGATCCGGACAAGCTGGTCGACATCATCGCCTCGCTCGAGCCGACCTTTGGCGGCATCAACCTGGAAGACATCAAGGCGCCCGAGTGCTTCTACATTGAGCGCCAGCTGCGCAGCCGCATGAAGATCCCGGTCTTTCATGATGACCAGCACGGCACCGCCATCATCGTCGGCGCGGCCATCATCAATGGCATCAAGGTGGTCGGCAAGGATATGCGCGAGTGCAAGATGGTGGTGTCGGGCGCCGGCGCCGCGGCGCTCGCTTGCCTGGAACTGATCGTCGATCTTGGGTTTCCGATTGAAAACATTTTCGTCACCGACCTGGCCGGCGTGGTCTACAAGGGCCGTGCCGAGCTGATGGACCCGGACAAGGAACGCTTTGCCCAGGAAACGCCGCTGCGCACGCTGGCCGAAGTCATGCCGGGTGCCGATATTTTCCTCGGCCTGTCCGCCGGCGGCGTCTTGAAGCAGGACATGGTCAAGCAGATGGCGCCGAACCCCTTGATCCTGGCGCTGGCCAATCCAACCCCGGAAATCTTGCCTGAAGAAGTCAAGGCGGTGCGCGGCGACGCCATCATTGCCACCGGCCGTTCGGATTACCCGAACCAGGTCAACAACGTGCTGTGTTTCCCTTACATCTTCCGCGGCGCGCTCGATTGCGGCGCCACGACCATCACGCGCGAGATGGAAATTGCGGTAGTGCACGCGATCGCCGAACTGGCCCACGCCGAGCAGTCCGACGTCGTGGCCACCACCTACGGCATCAGCAACCTGTCGTTCGGTCCCGAATACCTGATCCCGATGCCGTTCGACCCGCGTTTGCTGATGCAGATCGCGCCGGCGGTGGCCAAGGCCGCCTTCGAGTCGGGCGTGGCAACGCGTCCGATTGCCGACCTGGACGCCTATGCCGAAAGCTTGCAGCAATTCGTGTACCGCAGCGGCACCTTCATGAAGCCGCTGTTCGCCCTGGCCAAGGCGGCGCCGCCCGAAATGAAGCGCATCGTCTATGCCGAGGGCGAAGATGAGCGCGTGCTGCGCGCGGTGCAGGTGGTGGTCGATGAAAAGCTGGCGCGCCCGATCCTGGTCGGTCGTCCGCAGGTGCTGCAACAGCGCATCGAAAAATTCGGCCTGCGCCTCAAGCTGGGCGAGCACTTCGACATCATCAACCCGGACCATGAAGACCGTTACCGCGACTTCTGGCAGACCTACTACCAGATGGCCATGCGCAAGGGCGTCACCCAGGAATACGCCAAGCTCGAAATGCGCCGCCGCCACAGCCTGATCGGCGCGATGATGATCCACAAGGGTGATGCCGACGGCATGATCTGCGGCACCTTCGGCACCACCAACTTGCACCTGCATTATATCGACCAGGTGCTGGGCCGGCGGCCGGGCGCCAATGTGTACGCAGCGATGAATTTCCTGATCCTGCCGGAGCGCCAGATGGCGCTAGTCGACACCCACGTCAATGAAAACCCGAGCGCCGAGCAGCTGGCCGAGATCACCATCATGGCCGCCGACGAGATGAGCCGCTTTGGCATCGTCCCGCGCGCGGCGCTGCTGTCGCACTCCAATTTCGGGTCCGCCAACAGCGAATCGGCCAAGAAGATGCGCGCGGCGCTCGCGCTGGTGCAGCAGCAGCGCCCTGAAATTGAAGTCGATGGCGAGATGCATGGCGATGTTGCCCTCGACGCCAAGCTGCGCAAGACCATGATGCCGCACTCCACGCTGCAGGGCGACGCCAATTTGCTGGTGATGCCTAACATTGACAGCGCCAACATCGCCTACAACCTGCTCAAGACGGCAGCGGGCAATGGCATTGCGATCGGGCCGGTGCTGCTGGGCTGCGCCAGGGCGGTGCATATCCTCACGCCATCGGCTACCGTGCGCCGGATTGTCAACATGACGGCGCTGTGCGTGGTGGATGCGGTGTCCGAGCGCTAGTCTCGGCAAGCCACAGCAACAGGGCAGGGCGTCGTGATGGGCGCCCTGCCTTTTTTTCGCTTTCTCAAGCTCGTTCTTATAGGTAGGCCGTTGGCGGAGCGTGGCGGAATGCGCTGCGCTTTTCCGCCCTACGTGGCGGTGGTGCTGGTACGGATCGGGATCACGCGCGGCGCGCCGGCGCGGGCGCGCAGTTGACCGCAGCCGCCGTCGACGTCTTGCCCGGCCGAGTCGCGCAGCTTGGTCAGGATGCCGCGCCCGTGCAGCGCGGCGGCAATTGCGCGCGCCTTTTCCCAGCTGGGACGCTTGAAGGCGAGGTCGGGAATGGTGTTGTAGGGGATCATGTTGAGGACGGCGTATTTGCCTTTGAGCAGGGCGACAATGCCGTCTAGCTCATCCTCGCCATCGTTGATGCCGTCCAGCAGCGTCCACTGGTACTGGATCGGATAGCCCGTCTGGCGCGCATACGCTTCGCCCAGCGCCACCAGTTCGGCCGGGGTAAGCCGCGGCGCGCGCGGCAGCAGCTTTTCGCGCAGCGCCGCCTTGGTGGTGTGCAGCGACAGCGCCAGCGCGGGCTTGACGCGCCCGAGCGGCAAGCGCTCGAACACGCGCGCGTCGCCCACCGTGGAGAACACAATGTTCTTGTGGCCGATATTGCCTTCGGTGCCGAGCAGTTCGATGGCGTCGAGCACATTGTCCAGGTTGTGCGCCGGCTCGCCCATGCCCATGAAGACGACCTTTTTTACGCTCCGCTGTGCGCGCGCCAGCACCACCTGGGCGATGATTTCGCCGCTGGTTACTTGCCGGATCAATCCTTCGCGCCCGGTCATGCAGAACTGGCAGCCGACCGCGCAACCGACCTGGCTGGAGACGCACAGGCCGTCACGCGGCAGCAGCACGCTTTCCACCGTTTGCCCGTCGGCCAACCCCACCAGCAAGCGCGCCGAGCCATCTTCGCCAGGATGGGACGACACCAGGCGCGCCATGGCCGCCAAGTCGGCGTCCAACGCCGGCAAGGCGTCGCGCACGGCGCGCGGCAAAAAATCCTGCGCGCGCCGCCGCCCGTGCTCGTGCCCGGCGCCCTGGATCCAGTCGCGCAGCACGCGCTGTTCGTGCAAGGGCAGGGCGCCCAGGGCACGCAGGCGCTGGCGGATGGTGGCGATGTGCATGGTGTGTGGAGAGGTTTGCGGAAGGTTGGGGGCAGGCGCATTTTACACGCCGCTGCGGACCGACCAAGCAATAGTGATTGTTCAATAAACCGCTTGACATCTTATGTCGCAGGCCTATACTTTGGACATATTATGTCTGAGGATGAACACCATGGAAGTGGCAATG
Source organism: Massilia sp. TSP1-1-2 (assembly GCF_049896185.1). Lineage (NCBI taxonomy): Bacteria > Pseudomonadati > Pseudomonadota > Betaproteobacteria > Burkholderiales > Oxalobacteraceae > Massilia > Massilia sp. TSP1-1-2. The sequence goes on along the minus strand of NZ_JAFCTU010000024.1, from coordinate 25,307 downwards.
ACACAGTTACTGGCAATTGAACAGGCGCTCAGCCTGAAGCTCGGTTCGCTGGGCGTGAGCGGCAACCTGTTGCCGGCAGAAGAGGCCGACGGGGTGCCGGTGATGCGCATCGTGATCGAGGGCCAGGAGGAGCTGCCGATTTTCGTTACCGGCTCGGCCAGCCAGGTGCTGTGCATCTGCTACCTGTGGACCGAAGACGAGATCAAGCCCGAGCGCCGCTCGGAGATGCTGGAGGCAATGATGGACCTCAACATCGCCATCCCGCTGTCGAATTTCGGTCGCATCGCCGGCCACTATGTGATTTACGGTTCGCTCGCGCATGACGCTGACGCCGCCAGCATTGCAACCGATGTGGCCATGGTGGCCGACAACGCGCTCGAGGCGCTCAACGTCTTCACGGACTATCTCAAATAAGGAGAGCAACATGGCTGTCTTTTCAAAAATTCTCACGATGCTGCGCGGCGATGTCCGGAGCATCGGCCAAAGCATCGTCGACAACAACGCCAACAATATCTACGAGCAGGAAATCGTGGAAGCAAAGGCACACGTGGCCACCGCCAAGCACGACCTGACCGGCGTGATGGCCAAGGAAATGCAAGCGACGCGCGAGATCGAACGTCTGGGCAAGGAAATGCACCGCTACGAAGACCTGGCCCTCGAAGCGCTGAAAAAAAAGCAGGATGCGCTGGCCGAGGAAGTGGCCGTCAAAGTAGCCGACATCGAACTGGCGCTGGCCGAACAGACGGGTGCGCGCGATCAGTTTGCCGGCCATATTACGCATCTGAAAGACTTGATCCGCAACGCCGAGGCGACGCTGCGCGAGCACGAGCGCGAGCTGGCCATGGCCAAGACCACCGAGAGCGTCTACCGCGCCACGGCGACGATCTCGCAAAGCATGGGCAGCAGCGGCAGCAAGCTAATGAGCGCGAAAGAGTCGCTCGAACGCATCAAGCAACGCCACCAGGACACGGCCGACCGGATGCAGGCGGCCGACGTGCTCGAGGGCGAATTTGGTAACAAGGCGCTGGGGCGCAAGCTGGCCGCCGCCGGCATTGGCGAGCCGGATCGCAAGGCGCAAGTGATGGCGCGTCTGCAGCAGCGCCTGAATGCGAAGCCGTCCGAGCCGAGCTGAGAGGCGAGCATGGTCAGCAGTTCGCCCCTCTGGACCAGTTCCGACGCGGCCCTGCGCGCGGTGCAGGTCGCCTTTGATGTCGAGAAAAAAGTGATCGATGCAGTGCGCTACGCCGCTTTTGAAAACCAGGTCTCGCCGTCGGACCAGATCCGCAAGATCCTCGGCTTGCCCTGCACCAGCAAGCCGGTGCGGCCGCGCCTGACGGTGAGCCTGTCGGACGCCGATTACGCGCTGCTGGCCGACAAGTTCGGCGTCGCCGCCGACGACAAGCGCAAGATCAAGGAAGCGCTGCATGAAGCATTAATAAACTTTGCCAAAAAGCAAATACCGCGCAACAATAGCGCGGACTAAACTTTACAACCAAAAGGCGTGCGATGCCCATCTTGCAGCTGCTGACCAGCTTCCCCACGGCCGTGCCCACGGTACTGCTGGCGGTCCTGATGATTTACTGGCTGATGTCGATCGTCGGCATTGTCGACTTGGGCGACGCGCTGCACGCGCACCACGGCCACCTGGACGGGATCGACGCAGCGCACGGCGCCACCGACCTGCCGGATCTGCATTCCCTGGCCGGTTACCTAGTCGCGCTCGGCCTGGGCGGGGTGCCGCTGTCGGTGGTGGCCAGTGTGCTGGTGTTTTTCACTTGGTTGGGCACAGCATTGCTGCACAACTACGTGATCGTTTACTTGCCGCTGGAAACCGTGCGCATGCTGTGCGGCGTGGCGGTGCTGCTGTTCACGGCGGCGCTGTCGATCCCGATTGCGGCGCGCGTCATCAAGCCGATGCGCGGCTTGTTCGTCAAGCACGTTGCGCGCAGCAACAGCAGCTTGGTGGGCCTGGAATGCAAGATCGTCACCGGAAAGGTCGATCCCGGTTTCGGCCGCGCCGAGGTGGCCGATTCGGGCGGCGGCATCAATATCCGGGTCTGGGCCAGCGAGCCCAATGGGCTGCGCAAGAATTCAAGAGCCATCATCGTCGCTTACGACGAAACAAGCCGGCAGTACGAAGTGCAGGCAGCACCTGACAGTATTCACTAGCCAAAACACTCGCCAACCAACAGGAATCACAAGGAAATCATGGAAATTATGTTGCTCGCCATCGGTGGCATCGTCATCGTCGTCTTCGGCTTACTGGTGATGTTCGCCAAGTTTTACCACAAGGTAGAACAGGGTCACGTCATGATCATCAATACGCTGCGAGCGCAGCCCGAGGTTACCTTCACAGGCGGCATGGTGTATCCGATCATCCACAAAAAAGAGCTGATGGAAATTTCGCTCAAGACCATCGAGATCAGCCGCATGGGCAAGGATGGCTTGATTTGCATGGACAATATTCGCGCCGACATCAAGGTCACCTTTTTTCTGCACGTAAACAAGACCACGGAAGACGTGCTGAAAGTGGCGCAGACGGTTGGCTGCGTGCGTGCCTCGCACCAGGAAACGCTGGAAACCTTGTTCGAAGCGAAGTTTTCCGAAGCGCTCAAGACGGTCGGCAAGTCGATGGATTTTGTCGACCTGTACCAGGCGCGCGGGCGCTTTCGGGATGACATCATCCGCCAGATCGGCGACGACTTGTCCGGATACGTGCTGGAAGACGCCGCCATCGATTACATCGAGCAAACGTCGCTGTCCCACCTGGACGGCCACAATATTCTTGATGCGCAAGGTATCAAGAAGATCACCGAGCTGACCGCCATCGAACACATCCGCACCAATGAGTTGCAGCGCGATGAAGAAATGCGGATCAAGAAAAAAGACGTGGAAACGCGCGAAGCCATCCTGGAACTTGAGCGCCAGCAGTGCGACGCCGAGTCGCGCCAGGGCCGGGAAGTGCTGTCGGTGCGGGCGCGCGAACAAGCTGAAACGCAAAAGATCCAGTCCGAAGAGCATGCCAAGTCTGAAATGGCGCGCCTGCAGTCCGAACAGATCGTGCTGGTGCAGCAGGAAAACACCACGCGCGAAAAAGAAGTGGCCGAGAATAACCGCAAGCGCGCCGTTGCCATCGAGGAAGAACGCGTCATCCGCGCCCGCCAGCTTGAAATCGTTGACCGCGAAAAGGAAGTGGCGCTGCAAACCATCGACAAGGAACGCGCCATCGAAGTGCAGAAGAAGGCCATTGCCGATGTCATCCGCGAGCGCATCGTGGTGGAACGCACCGTGGCCGAGCAGGAAGAAGCGATCAAGGATGTGCGCGCGGTTGCGCTGGCCGACCGTAACAAGAAGTCGATCGTGATCGCCGCCGAAGCGAGCGCCGAAGAAAAGCTGGTCATGACGGTCAAGGCTGCCGAGGGCGAAGAGCGCTCGGCCAAACACCTGGCCGCGCAAGACTTGACGCTGGCCGAGGCCGCGCTCAAAGTAGCCGAGCGCAACGCCGAAGCGCAAAAACGCAGCGCCGAAGGCAAGGAGGCCGAACTGGCCGCGCCAGGTTTGGCCAGTGCCAAGGTGATGATCGCCTCGGCCGACGCCCAGCTCAAGCAAGGCGCGGCACTGGCCGAAGCGACCCGCCTGCGCATGGCCGCCGAAGCGGCCGGCACGGAACAGATGGGCCTGGCACACGCCGCCGTCAAGGCAGCAGACGCCGCCGCGACCGCCACCCACGGTGACGCCGAAGCGAAAGTCATTGAAGCGCGCTTTGAGGCGGAATCGAAAGGCTTGGCGCTCAAGTTTGCCGCCATGTCGGCCATGAGCGCCGAGACGCGCGCCCACGAAGAGTTCCGCATGCAGCTGGAAATGACCAACCAGCAAATTAACAAGGGCATCGATGCGCAAACGCACATCGCCAAGGACCAGGCCGAAGTGCTGGGCAAGGCCTTGCAGAACGCTAAGATCGACATTGTCGGCGGAGAGGGCGATTATTTTGACAAGTTCGTCAAGGCACTGTCGATCGGCAAGGGCATCGATGCCACCGTCGAGAAGAGCCGCACCTTGCAAATTGGCCTGAAGGATCATTTGACGGGCGAGCGCGACATGGTGGGCGACTTGCGCGGCCTGATCGGCGCGCTGGGCAGCTCGTCCGGCGAATTGCAAAACCTGACGGTGGCCGGCTTGCTGGCGCGCGTTGCCCGCGACGGCAATACCCAGCAGCAAGCCGCGCTGCAAAGTTTGCTGGCCACGTTCCAGCCGCAACTTGAAGCGCCACGCGCGGGAGCCTGATGTGATGACGGAAAATACGATGATGTGCCCAGCTTGCGGCGCCAAACACTTTGCGCCCGTAAAAATTGAGGGTGGCCTGCCGGCCGCGCAATGCGCTAATTGCCAGGGCGTATGGATGGAACTGGAGCTGTACCGCATGTGGCGCAAGAACCGTCCGCAAATCGCCGCACATGAATTCGCCGGCGAGATTACCGAGGTCAATGATGCGGTGCGCCTGTGCCCGGCCACCGGCCGCATGATGACGCGCATTCGCGTGAGCAACGAGAATCCCTTGCTGCTGGACTATAGCGTGGCCGCCAAGGCGGTCTGGTTTGACAAGGGCGAGTGGGAACGGCTGGTCGCACTCGGGCTGTCGGACCAGCTCGATGCGGTGGTGTCGGAACGCTGGCAAGCCGACCTCAAGCAGGCCGCATCGCGCGAGCGCCTGGAAAAAGCCATGCGCGCGCGCTTTGGCGACAGCGGCTATGAGGAATTGCTGCGGGTGCGCGACTGGTTGTCGGCCCAGCCAAACCGCCTTGAAATGATTGCCTTCCTGAACGCCAAAGCAGACTAAGCACATGAGCGAAGCACCAGCAGGTTCAGTATCACCGGCAACGCCGGCGCAAACCATTGCACCAGCGGAAGCGGCCCCGCAATCGAGCAGCTTCGACCTGCTGCGCGCGCGCCTGGGCAACCATGGCAAGGCTTTGCTCGACAAGGCAGGCGCACTGAACGGGGCGCGCCTGGCCGAGTTTGGCCGCCAGGAAATGGTGTTGCTGTCGCGCACACGTGCCCGCACTGAAAACAATTGCGTGGCGCGCGACCTGGTGCTGGTGGGCGACGTGCTGCTGTTCGGTTACAACGTCTTCATTGGACTGCGCCAGGAGACCAAGGTTTCCGACGTCTTTGGCCTGTACCGCCTGCGCCGCGAAGGCGACCAGGCAGAGCTAGACCCGGTGCCGTTGGGCCAGACTTTCCTGGACGATCCGCGCTTCCTGCTCGAATTCAAGGAGCTGTACAGTTATTACAAGAACGCCCAGCTGATCCAGTTGCGGGTGCACCAGGGCAAGTTGCTGGCTGCCTTCAAGATCGGCGAGCGTTTTTCCGACATGCGCGTGTTCCGCTGGACACTCGCCGACAGCGGTGAAGCGGTCTACATCGACAACCGTGGCGAACGCGACATTGCGCTGCCGCCCACTCACGATTTTGAGTGGATCCAGACCACGCGCGAGCAGCACGTGCTGGGCAAGCACCCGCACGTCAACGTGCTCGACACGCTGTTCGTGGAGACGGTGGGCGGCGACTTGACCGTCAAGATCGAAGACAATACCGAAACCGGCCTGGGCATCTACAGCGAGCTGGTCGAGGACCGCAACCAGTCCCTCAACGATGGCGATATTTCCTACGCCGCCGTGGGCGAACTGATTTTGCTGCGCATTAAGCCGTACCGCGAAACGGTGTTTCGCTACCTGGTGTTCAACCGCCGCACGGTGCAGGTGACGCGGGTCGATGCGATTGGTGAATCTTGCGTGCAATTGCCGGAGGACCACGGCATCGTTTTCCCGGACGGCTATTTCCTGCAGAGCGGCGAGATGAAAATCTTCGCCGACCTGCCGCCCGAGCTCAAGTTCAAGCGCCGCGTCCTCTCGCCCAACGGTGAAGACGTACTGTACATTTTCTACGGCGTCGAGCCGGGCGTGTACGTGCTACTGACCTATAACATGATCAACAAGACGCTGGCGCAGCCGCTGGTTGCCCACGGCTACGCGCGTTTCAGTGACGGCAACATGCTGCTGTTTACGGCCGACAGCGACGAGCCCACGCGCAACCACAGCATGCAGTTGTGGCAGACCGCCTTCGACAGCGACGAGCACGCGGCCGGGCAAGCCCCGCGCCATAGTGCGTTGGGCAAGATCGGCAACCGCGAACTGGTGCGCGGCATTTCCGAACTGTATTCCATCGCCAAGCTGGTGCGCGAACAGGCCGAAGCCCCGCGCGACCAGTTGCCGGGCCGTTTTGTCTTCGAAACCCTGGTCAAGCAATGCCGCCGCATCATCGACGCCTACCATTGGCTGCACGGCGGGCAAGCGCACGGCGCGGGCGCCGAAGTGCAGGCGATGATCGAAGTGGCCGGCGCCACGCTGGACGAATTCGACAAGGTGGCGTCCGTGCGGCGCGAAGCTGCCAACACGCTGACCCAGACCACCCAGGCCCAGCGCCAGCTGGTGACGGAAACGGCGAGCCGGCTGTGGCAGTCGCCCACCGACTTCATCGAGGCGCTCAACCTGATCCGCCTGTTCCGGGGCCGCCTGGCCACGCTCAAGGAACAGCGTTACATGGACGTGGCAGCGCTCGCTGTGCTCGATACCGAACTGGCGGCCGAGGAAGGCCGCGTGGCCGACAAGACGGTGCAGTTTTTGGCGCAAGACAATGCCTTCGTCAAGGTCAATGACGACCTTGCCAAGCAGCGCGCCCAGCTGGGCAACATGCATACCACGGCCGAACTGGCGCCGTTGCACGACACGCTGGACCGCAACGCCGCCAACCTCGACGGCCTGACCGAATTGCTGGGCACGCTGGCGGTGGGCGACGCGACCTTGCGCACGCGTATCCTGAACACCATCTCCGGCATCTACGCGGACGTCAACAAGCTGCGCGCCGAAGCGCGCCATCGGCGCAAGCAATTGTCGCAGGGCGAGTCGGCAGCGGAGTTTGCGGCCCAGTTCCAGCTGTTCGGCCAGTCGGTCGAAAGCGCGCTGGAGCAGGCCGAATCGCCCGAACGCTGTGACGAGTTGCTCACGCGCTTGCTGGCGCAGCTGGAAGACCTGGAAGGCAAGTTTGCAGAGCAAGAAGATTACCTGGCCGAAATCGCGCACAAGCGCGAGTCCGTCTATGAAGCGCTGGAAGGGCGCAAGCAAGGCTTGCTGGACGCACGCGGACGACGCGTGCAAGCGATCATGGAAGCGTCGCGCCGCATCATGGCGGGCGTCCCCAAGCGCCTGGCGCAACTGACCGAACCGGCCCAGCTGGAAGCCTATTTCGCAGCCGACGCACTACTGAATAAATTGAAGTCCAGCATAGAAGAGTTGCGCAAGCTGGGCAATGCCGTCGGCGCCGACGACCTGGCCGGCCAGCTGAAAGCCTTGCGCGAGCAGGGCCAGCGTGCGCTGCGCGACCGCAACGAACTGGTGACCGGCAACACTATCCGCTTGGGACGCCACAGCTTTACGGTCAACCAGCAAGTGCTGGATTTGACGATTGTTTCCCACCAGGACCAGCTGGCGTTCAGCCTGACCGGCACCGACTATTTTTCGCCAGTTAATTCCCCCGAGCTGGACGCGCTGCAAGCCTACTGGGCGCTCGACAGATTGTCGGAAAGCCCGCAGGTGTACCGCGCCGAATATCTGGCTCACCAGATTATCCTGGCGGCGCAGCAAGGTACCGAGCAATGGTCCTGGCCGGCGCTGCTGGACGCGGTGCGCGAGCCCGTCACCGATGCCTTTGAGGAAAGCGTGCGCCGCTTCGCCGCCCCCCGTTTCCACGAGGGTTACCAGAAGGGCATTCACGACCATGACGCCGCCGTGATCTTGCGCCTGGTCGCGCCGCTGATGGAAAACGCGGCCTTGCTGCGGTTTGGTCCCCTCGCGCGCGCCATTGCCGTCTTGTACTGGCAGCACCTGACCGCCACGCCCAGCCTGCAACAGGGCGCCCAGACCGTCCAGCACCAGGCTGAGCAAGCCGAGTTGATGCGGCGCCAGTTCGGCAGCGAGCGCATGGCGGGCCAGATTGCCGCGCAGATCAAAAGCTCGGTGCAAAAATTCCTCGCGCAACAGCAGCTCGAGATCGAACCTTGGCTTGACAGCGCTACCGAATCGGTCCCGGCCCTGCTGGACCAGGTCGCCGCCTATCTGATGGCCGAACTGGGCGCCGAGGCCGGCGGGGCCAAGCGCGCCGCCGCGCACGAATGGGTGCTCAGCCGCGCCGGCGCCGATCTGGCGCAAGGCTTGCAGCAACACTTGAGCCGCCAGGCGATTGCCTTGCCGTGGACCGATGAAACGTTGACCTGGCGCGAGCGCTGGCAGCTGGCTACCGAGTGGCTGCATGGCTTTAGCGAACAGCAACAGATTGACCTGACCTTGCTGCCGGAAGCGGCGGCGCATTTGCTCTCCAGCCTGCCGCGCAGGGTACAGGCCGCCGAGCTGACCGCCAGGGCCAGCGGCTTGCTGGGCGACCATGCGCGCATCGACAACCAGGTGCTGGATCTGCAGCTCAACGAATTTTTGCGCCGCCTGGAGCACCACGTCGGCGTCATCGTGCCGGCCTACCGGCAACTGCAGCAATTGCGCCAACACCTGGTGCAGGAAGAAAAGGCCCGCCTGCGGCTGGAGCAGTTCCAGGCCAAGCCGCTGTCCAGCTTTGTGCGCAACCGCCTGATCGACGAAGTGTATCTGCCGCTGGTGGGCGACAACCTTGCCAAGCAGATTGGCGCGGCCGGTGAACAGCGCCGCACCGATTCGATGGGCATGCTGCTGTTGATTTCGCCGCCCGGTTACGGCAAGACCACGCTGATGGAATACCTGGGCGACCGCCTGGGCATGATCTTCGTGCGTATCAATTGCCCGGTGCTGGGCCACGGCGTGACTTCGCTCGATCCGGCCCAGGCGAGCAATGCGGCCGCGCGCATGGAACTGGAAAAGCTGAACCTGGGCTTGGCGATGGGCAATAACGTCATGTTGTACCTGGACGATATCCAGCATACCCATCCCGAATTCCTGCAAAAATTTATCGCGCTGGCGGACGGCACGCGCCGCATCGAAGGCGTGTGGCGCGGCGAGAGCCGCAGCTACGATTTGCGCGGCAAGCGCTTTGCCATTGTGATGGCGGGCAATCCCTACACCGAGTCCGGCGACGTGTTCAAGATTCCCGACATGCTGGCCAACCGCGCCGACATCTATAACCTGGGCGACGTGTTGAGCGGCAAGGAAGACGTGTTTGCCATGTCGTACATTGAAAACGCGCTGGTCTCGCATCCGGAATTGCAGCCGCTCGCCTCGCGCGATCCGCAAGACGTGTACCGCCTGATCCGCATGGCGCAGGGCCAGCCGGTCGCCGCCAGCGAGCTCAAACACGCGTACACGACCCAGGAATTGGCCGAGATCTGCAATGTGCTGCAGCGCCTGTTCAAGGTGCGCGACGCCTTGCTGGGCGTGAACATGGCCTATATCGCATCGGCCGCGCAAGACGATGCGTACCGGATCGAGCCGCCGTTCAAGTTGCAGGGCAGCTATCGCAACATGAGCAAGCTGACGCCCAAGGTATCAGCGCTGATGAAGGATGGCGAACTCGACGACTTGCTGCGCGACCATTACCGGGGTGAAGCCCAAACCTTGACCACGGGGGCCGAGGAAAATCTATTGAAACTTGCGCACCTGCTGGGACGTCCAACAGAAGACGAACAGGCGCGCTGGCTGGCGCTGGTCGAAGACTTCGTACGCCTGCGCAAGCAGGGCGGCGCCGACGCCGATGGCGCCACCCGCGTGGCCAACACTTTGTCGGCCATCGGCATGCACATTGAAAGCCTGGGCTTGAAAATGAACCCGGCGGTGCATGTCAATGTACCGGAACAGCAAGCGCTGCAAGACGCCGTGCTACGCCTGGCGGACAGTTACGAGCAATCGCTGTTGCCATTGATCAGCGCGATGAACCACAAGATGCGGCTCGACCACAGCATCTGGGACAAGGTGCGCGACACCTCGGCCGACATCAAGGAGATTGAACAAAAATTGGCGCGGCTGATACCGAAAGCGGCGCCCAAGGCTGACAAGAACCCTGGTTGACACAGATGGCTAGCGCTGACCACCTTGTGGCGCACTGGTTCGGCGACGCGTTCGCGCAGTTGGCCCCCCAGCTGCAGGCTTTGCATGCGCACGGCGGCATGCTGCGCGGGCCCTGCAAGGTCGCGTATGGGAAGGGCTTGGCCGGCGTCGTGGGCAAGTTGCTGGCGCAGCGCCTGGGAATCGGCGCTGCTGGCGGGAACGCCACCATGACCGTGACGATCGCCGCCGACGTGACCGGACTGCGGTGGAGCCGGCGCTTCAATGACGGCCCGGCCTTCGTGTCGCATTTCGAGCCGGTCGGCCGCTATCCCGACGGCTATTGGCTGGAGCGCTCAGGCGCCATCAAGCTGCGTTTTGGCGTCGTGCTGAAGGAGGGTGCCTGGCATTGGCAGCAACAGCAGTTGAGCTGGCTGGGGATGCCGCTGCCGGGAAGACTGATGCCGGAAACCATCGCTTCCAAGGCCGTGGTCGACGGCGCCTATGTGTTTGGCGTAGACATTCGTTTTCCCTTGCTGGGTACGGTGTTGTCGTACCGAGGTGCACTTGCGTTGCTTGCCTAAATCAAAGAACGGCGCCACTGTCGTCTTTCTCGCGGCGCAGATGCGATACAGATTGCGGCTGATACCTTGTCCAACTGTGTCATTTAAACAACCGTTTCGAGATTGCCGGGCTGACGACGCAAACAAACTCCCCGGCACCGCGCCGATACGCTACATTCGCTAGCGGACCGGCGTAATGTATTTGCGCTGACGATGATAAAAGCCAGCGCGACCGCGCCAACCTTATTGGAGACACAGCCCATGCACATCCATCGCCTTAAAGCGGCCCCGCTAGCCGTTGCCTTTGCCCTCAGCGCGCTTGTTGCCACCCCGCTCGCGCTGGCGGACGAAACCTGTAATTCACCGTATATGTCCAGCCTGATCAAGGGCCAGGAAGATTACGTCCACGTCTGGACGCTCGGCGTCAAGGGCCTGGGCGACGGCTTCGACAAGCTCGTCACTGTCGACGTCAACCCCGCTTCCAAGCAATACGGCAAGGTGATCGGTCATATCTCGGTCGGCTCGCGCGGCGAAGCGCACCACATGGGCTTTACCGACGACCGCCGCTTCCTGTGGGCCGGCGGACTGGACGACAACAAGATTTACGTGTTCGACGTGGCTACCCAGCCCGGCAAGCCCAAGCTGGTCAAGACCATCACCGACTTCGCGACCAAGGGCGGCCTGGTCGGCCCGCACACGTTTTACGCCATGCCCGGCCGCATGCTGATTGGCGGCTTGTCGAACGCCAAGGATCACGGCGGCGTGACCGGCATGGCGATGTACAACAACAAGGGCGACTTTGTCAGCAAGCATGACATGCCTGTGGCCAATGGCGGCGATGGCTACGGCTACGACATTGCCATCAATCCCGGCAAGAACGCGATGCTCACGTCCAGCTTTACCGGCTGGAACAACTACATGATGGACCTTGGCAAGCTGATCAAGGACCAGGGCGCCATGAAAAATTTTGGCAGCACCATGGTAATGTGGAACCTCAAGGCCATGCAGCCAGAAAAGGTGTTGAACGTTCCAGGTGCGCCGCTGGAAATTCGCTGGTCGCTCAAGCCTGGCGACGACTGGGCCATTACCGCCAGCGCGCTGACGTCCAAGCTGTGGCTGGTGAAAAAAGATGCCAAGGGCGAATGGCAAGCCAAGGACGTGGCCACCATCGGCGACCCGGCCAAGATTCCACTGCCGGTCGACATTTCGATCACCGCCGACGGCAAGGGCCTGTGGGTCAACACCTTCATGGACGGCACCACCCGCTACTTCGACCTGACCAATCCGGAAGCGCCCAAGCAGACCTACACCAAGCACACCGGTTCGCAGGTGAACATGGTTTCGCAAAGCTGGGACGGCAAGCGCGTCTACATCAGCAGCTCGCTGCTGGCCAACTGGGATAAAAAAGGCGCCGACGACGAGCAATTCCTCAAGCTGTTTGCGTGGGACGGCAAGGAACTCAAGGAAACCTGGAAGATCGACTTTTACAAAGAAAAATTGGGCCGCGCGCACCACATGAAGTTCGGCGCCAAGGCGATGACAACTGCCGCGATCCCGCAGCAGAAAGCGGCCGCGCTGGCGTTGCGTTAAGCCTAGGTTGGGCCGTACGCGGGGCCGTACTTGGCGTTGCCGGGTACGGCTTGTTGTTATCGATTCAGACAAGTTCATGAAAAATTTTCTCAACGCGGCAAGTTGCCTGGCGTTACTCTACGCCGCGCTGCCTGCGCCTGGCCTGGCGGCGCAGTCCGCCGTGCCGGCGTTGGCATTCAAGGCGCCGGCGCCGGGCACTTACAAGTTGTACCAGATCATGGCCGCGCCCGAGGGCGCCGTGCTCGAGACCGATGGCAAGTCGCACGCCCTGTCCGAGTTCACCAAGGGCAAGGTCACGCTGTTTTCCTTCATCTACACCTATTGCACGGACGCCAAAGGTTGCCCGCTCGCTTATGAAACGCTGCACAGCCTGAAAGCGGTGATTGAGCAGGACGCAACGCTGCGCGACAAGGTGCGCTTCGTCAGCATGAGTTTCGATCCCCGCAACGACACGCCCGAGACCATGCGCCTGTATGGCGACGCGGAAATGCGCGACCGCAAAGGCTTGCGCTGGCATTTCCTGACCACCCGTTCGGGGAAAGAACTCGCCCCCTTGCTCGATGGCTTCGGGCAAGACGTGACCGTCGCTGCGGACCAGCCGCAGGGCGCGCGCGTGCCCGTGCTCGCGCACATGCTCAAGGTTTTCTTGATCGACACCAATGGCAAGGTGCGCGAAATCTACAGCACGTCCTTCTTGCATCCGACCATTTTGCTCAACGACATCCGCACGCTGCTGCTCGAACCGCGCGGCCCACGCAAGTGAAACGTCTTTCCGTGATGGTGCTGTTGGCAGCGCTGCTTGCCTGCCGCGAACCATCGACCGTGTCGCTCCCCAGTCCGGCGCTGGGATTGCCGCCATTGCCAGTGCCTTCGGACGGGGCGGCAACGCCGGCCCAGATCGCGCTGGGCCGCAAGCTGTTCATGGACCGCCGCCTGTCGAGCAACGGCACCTTGTCGTGCGCCGTGTGCCATGTCCCCGAACAAGGTTTTGCCGCTAATGAACTGGGCACGTCGATTGGCCTGGAAGGCCGCTCGCTGCGGCGCAACGCGCCAACGCTGCTCAACGTTGCCTATGTGGGCAAGTTGTTCCACGACGGCCGCTCGCCATCGCTGGAATCCCAGGCCTGGGAGCCGTTGCTCAACCCCATCGAAATGGGCAACGTCGGCGCGCCCGATGTGCTGGCCCGGATCGGTGCGATGGCTGACTACGCCGGCTTGTTCGAGGCGGCTTTTCGCGGCGCCGGTCCCGACCGGGACAATGTTGCAGCAGCGCTCGCGGCCTACCAGCGCACGCTGGTATCGGGAAATTCGCGCTTTGACCGCTGGCGCTATGGCAAGGACAGGGCAGCCCTGACGGCCGCCGAGCAAGCCGGGTTTGCCGTGTTTGCAGGCAAAGGCCGCTGTATCGCCTGCCATACGGTGGGCGAGCGGCACGCGCTGTTGTCAGATGGGCGCTTTCACAACACGGGTCTGGGCTGGTTACGCAGCCAGCCCGATGCCGAGCGGCGTTACAAGGTGCAACTGGCGCCCGGGGTTTTTACGGAAGTATCGCAGCGCTCGCTGGCCAGCGTTTCGGAGGCGCTGCAGGAAGATGGCGGGCGTTTCGAGGTTACCCGCAATCGGGCCGACCGCTGGGCCTATCGCACGCCCAGCCTGCGCAATGTGGCCATTACCGGACCGTATATGCATGACGGCTCGCTTGCGACGCTGGAAGATGTGATTGCGTATTACGAGCGCGGCGGCATCGATAACCCTGGCAAGGATCCGCTGGTCACGCCGCTGGCGCTCAGTGACGAGGACAAGCGCAACCTGGCCGCATTCCTGCGCTCGCTAACGGGCGAGAACGCCGCAGCGCTCGCGGCCCAGGCCAGGGCCGGGGCCGCCATCAATCATGCGGGACACTAGGTCGGCGTATCCACGTCGTCCCACGCGGCGTCTTCAAACTGCACCAGCCAGTTCAAGGCGCGGTGCCGTTCCTGGATCACGCCCGCTTCCAGGCCGGCGCTCGTCGCTTGCTTGTCCGCTTGCGCTTGGCGCGTGATCCAATGCAGGCGCTGGTGCAGGTCCAGGCAATCGAGCAATTGCGCAACCGGGCGCAGGCGCGCCGCTTCGTGCACGCCGGCCGCGCGCAGCTTCAGCAGTGTTTGGGCGATCAGTTCAACGTCGCAAATAGCCGCCGGAAAAGGCAACTTGTCGAACACGCCCGCCGCCCACGCCAGGGTATAGGCGCATTCGTAGCACCAGCCGAACTTGACGGTATCCTTTTGGGTCGGCATCGTGTCGGCCATGAACTTGCGCTCTTGCGCACTGAACGCCGTGTCGGCCAGGCCCAGGCGGTGCATGATCTCGTCGCCCGGCATCGGGCTTTTCGAGGCGACCGATTCGGCCCGCACCGCCACCGCGAACAGCGCCATGAGGCGCTCGGCCACGGCGCCGGCGCTGCGCAGCACAACTTCCGATTCTGCAATAACGGGCGGCAGGCTGGGGGCCGGCGTCAAGTTGCGGTTGGCCAGCAACGCCTCGGTGCGCGCCTTGCGCTGGTGCGCCGCCTGCGGGTAGGGAACGCAGGCCTGGGGATTATCGTCGGCGCCGTCGGGCGAGAGCAGGACAGCGGTGGCGGGATCGCAGATAAATCCGCTTGGCAAAAATGCGATGGCATTGGCTTGCAGCGCCCAGGCGCTGTACCGGTCCATGTGCGAAGGATGCACCAGGATGCTGACGTGATGCCTGACTTTCTGGAGGTGGCGCAGCACCGCATAGCGCGCCGGCGTCATCGCGCCGTTGGCCAGGCTGCGGACCCAGCCGGCGAAACCGCGCAGATGTTCCTTGAGCGCAGGGTCGGACCCATCGCGCCTGCCTTGCACGGTATGCGGAAAGTCGAGCGCGGGCAAGGTGTTGACCGAACAGTAGGCGTTGATGAGCAAGTCGTCTTCAACGGTTGCCGATGTGATGGGCACTGGCGTGACTACCGGCATGACTTCCGGCGGGGCCGGGACCGCAACCTTGAGGGTGAAAAATTTTTTTAAAAAACCGAACATCACTTCTCTTTTCTGCCAGTTGATTCGCACATGTCTTGAATGGCGTTTTGAACGCCATGCGAAGTGTAATATTCGTCAATATTGCAGCTTACTTCAGGTTGGGCTCCCCGTCCATCTGGGCTGCCCGCAAACTGGGATGATGAGGAAATCTTGACCCGCACCCGAACGAGCAATAGCGTTTTGGCCCCGTACCGACGCCCCAGGCCTTGGCTTGCCCTGGGCCTCGTGCTGGTGGTCGCGCTCGGCCTGGCGTCGCGCGCCTACCCGGCGCTGTTTCCGGCAAGCCTGGGCAGCTACACGGGCGACGCGCTGTGGGCGCTGATGGTGTTTCTCGGCATCGCCTTCTTCAAGCCGGCGCTGTCACGCACGCGCCTGGCGGGCGCGGCACTGGCCTTCGCGTGGCTGGTCGAAGCGTCGCAGCTGTACCAGGCACCGTGGATCAATGCGCTGCGCGCCACCACGCCTGGCCACTTGGTGCTTGGAACGGGCTTTCAATGGCTGGACCTGGTCGCCTATGCAGCGGGGATTGCCTGTGGCTTTCTGGGCGACTGTTGTAGTTCCCCACACACAGTTGAGCGCTCGCAAGTTGATAAGTTAATAAATCAATAATCTGGATTTGTACACTGCCAATCAACCGACTGGCGTACTACCGGAGAAAATGATGAGAAGAGTGCTGGCGGCGGTGGCCGCATTGACGTTTCTGTGCTCGGCACGTGCGCAGGAAGCTGCTAAACCGCCGCCTTCCGTGATCGACCGATTTCACTTTGACACCACCTACGAACATGGTCGCTTGCTGACGCTCAAGACCCCGCGCGGTATCACCAAGTACGAATACGCGCCATCGGGTAAACTCAGCCGCAAGATACTTCCAACCGGCATCACCATCGATTATTTCCATGACCGGGACGGCAAGCTGGTGGAAACGCGTTTCTCCAACGGACTGGTGCGGACGCGGTATTACGATCGCAACGGCAAGTTATCCAAGATCATCGGTAGCGACGGCTATGTCCTGACCGTGACCGGTGCGGGCCAGTCGCGCAGCGTGGTGGTAACGGGGCCGAACAACTACCACTTCGACATGACGCCGATTATCCAGAAAGGGCGCACGTCGTATGCCGCAATGATGGGCAAGTCGAGACCGCACGCAATGTTGGCCGACAGTGGCGGCGGTGGCGGTTGCAGCGGCTCATGGTGGGGGGAGGCCGGTTGCGACTGGTACGACGGCGGTGATTTCGGCGGTAGCGGCAGTTACGACGACGGCTGGGGCGCGGGCGCCGATGAATGGAATGACAACGACGATGTCGCCGCCGACTGGGGCGTTGGAAACGGCGAGGGAGAATATGGCGACGACCCCTGGTACGGCGGGGCGGGCCCCGGATCGATGGACAGCGACCCGCTGCTGCCGTCGCCCGGCGACTACAATTACATGCGTTGCATGCAGTCCAACTGCGAAAATCAAAACGTCGACTTCAGAGCAATTTGCGCGCGCGAGCCCGTTCAAAACCAGGAAATGTGTTATCGCTACACGGCAAAATATTATTTCAAATGCGAGCGTGAATGCTGGTATGCGAGCTACTGATGGACGACGACATTGCCTGGGACTTGCTTTGTCTTGCCAGGAAAAACCAGATCACCGGGAACAAGCCGGAAGCGCTGAAGCGCTATGCGACGCTGATGCGTGCCGACCCGAAAGCCTTTCCTTTTTTTAATTTATTCCAGCGGACCTATGTGTTGTCGGGGCTGGTCGAGCTGGCGCGGCGCTATGCCCCGGCGCGCGCCGAACTGTTGCATTTGCTGGAAGCCAAGCGCCGGCAACTCGCGCTGGCGCCCGCCGATCAATACCTGGTCGATGACATTGCCACGATCGAGCAGGGCATCAGAAAGTTGTAGCCTTTCAAGCCCTACCAAACTGAGCATTCCGGCGCAACAGGCGTGGGCGTGATCCCGGCGGTTCGACCTTATGCCAGCCGAGTGTAGCGGAACACAATTTCGTAGCGGCTGTCTTCATCGTCGCTGATGTACTCGCGCCGTTCACGGTACTGCCCGGCAATCTTGCCCAGCGGCGTGACCTTGACCTTGATTCCTTGCGGAGTGACATGCTCGCTCGCTGCCGGCAGCGCAAAGTTCATGCTGGTCAGCTCCACCAGATCCTGTGTGCTGGGGCCGATCATATCCTCGATGATCGGATCGGCCGGCGCCCACAGTGCAACAAATACATCAATCGCAACGACCACCGCTGCTGCAATAGCGCCCGCGATCAATCCCTGCAGGCCGTAGCTTGCCAGCTTGCTGGCGATGCCGCCGGCCTCTTTGAGATGGTCGAGCACGAATGCCAATTGGTTTTTCAGAATCGAAATGAAAACATCAAGGGTGTTCTCTATCTGTTTTTCGAATGCCTCCTCGCCATCGATTTCGAAGCCCCGAATCGACAGCGCCACGCCGGCAATCGGCTGCTGGTGCGAGAAGAGCACATGGTCCATCGCGCGCGTCTCGCCGCTGTCGACGTCGGTAAAGCGGATTGCCGCGCCGCCGTTGGGCAACTGCGCGTCGCCCGATGACAGGTCGGGAAACAGCGGCACTGCAAGGATCCGGATGCCCACTTCGTCCGAGCCAAAGGAAGCGGGCGACGTTTCCGCACGCGCGAACAAGGTCTCGCTCTTGATCTCGAAGCGTGCGCTCGACGGCGTCGCCACACTGATGTATTCGACATTCGACAGCAGCACGGGGCCATGGCCCGGGAAGGGGCTCACATTGGGAACGGCGACCTGGAACGAATACACGCCGGGGGCAAGGTCGCCGGGTACCTGAAACGTGAGACGATCATGGACGCGGCAATCGAGGATCAGGCGGTCCTGCTCTTGAATGCGTTCCGTGAGCGGCGTTTCGTCGTCGCCGCACAACTGGGCGGGAACTTCACGCAGCACTGTTTCAGGCGCGGCCCTGGTCGCTATTCTCACCGTGGCGTCGACACTTGAAAAGTTCACACCCTCGACCACCACGCCCTGACCCGCTTCGATCTCGAGCACGCGCTGGCAGGCGCCGCTTAGATCGTTGCCGGGGCAGTCGACGGCTTGTACGTCGCACACTTGCCGCGGTTCGCCGCCTTCCAGAATCACGCGGCAGCGCTGCTGCACTTCAGCCGGCGTGTAGTCGCCGAGGGCAAGGGGCGGCGTGAAAGAACTGGTGCGCAGACCGTTGACTCGGCAGATCCTCACCAGCGGATCGAAATTTTCTTCTCCCGGCACGAATGGCCGCACCCGCACCCGGCCCGCGTGTTCGTTCGTTGCACAGGCTGCGTCGTCGAAAGCCTGGATGCCGACGCGAGCGGCAATTTCCTGGGCGAACGCGGTTGCCAATTGCGCGAGGTCGACCGGTTGCTCGATTGCTGGCAGGAGGCTTGCATCGAACAGGCGGTTGCGCTCGCCGCTGGAGAGGCTGTCGAGCGATTCGCTGGCGCACGACAGCACACGTTTCAATTCCTTGGGCAAACTGCGCAGCGTGGCAAAGCCGCGTTCCTCCAGCGCATTGGCCGGCGTTTTGCCTGCCAGGTAGCGCCGCGCCATGTGAAAGAGCGAGGCGCCCAGCGCGCTCGGGACCCGATTGTTTGCCAGCAGCTTGTCGAGCTTGTTGCGGCGGCTCTGCTTGGGCTTGCCCCCCAGCGACACCGGTACGCAGGCGCCGGGAACCCCGGGCGGGCAGGTGTCGTCCTCTGGTGGTGGGCAGGCAGTGTCCGGTGAACGCTGCGGGGCGCAGTTATAGATGTTCACGTCGCCACGGCTTTTGATGTGAATATTGATGGTGCAAGCGCTTGCGTGGACGGGTTCGCAGTTGTTTGGGTCCTTGGATGTTGCTCCGTTTTTTTTGCTCGTTTTCATGATTTGATCCCCAGTATGAAGTCGACAGCCGCAGGTCGTGGATACTTCAAACAGACTCGGCACTAGTGACCGTAGCGCGGAAAGCAGGGCCGGCGTTGGACCGCGCACAAAGTCAGTGTGCTGGCTTGCCGTGAACGAAATGCTGCGAGAGATTTTCGGGATGGCAGCGCTGCTGCTCGGTCTTTCCTTGGCGCCGCAGGTGTCGGCTGGTGGCTGGCTGAGACGACGCTGTACGGGCCGCCACGACTGGAAGATAGAGTTCCAAATCCAAGTACCTCCGGCGGGTTGAGCGGGTCTGCGCCGTGCTGAATAGGTATTTTAAAATATGCTTTTTCTGTCACAAAAAATATCCGTTTTGCGACGACAGCAGCCGCGCTCGGGATGCTCGCCGATGGTCAAGTACAATCGACGGCATCCGGCCGACAGCGGCCATTCGTACGCTCGAAATTATGAACCCATGCAGCGACACCATCCTCAACAAAGTGTCGAGGCGTTACGCGATCTGAATTGCGCTGGGATCGACATGCCAGTAAAAATGAAACGAGAGACTAAATGGATCGGTTTGACTCCCAGCCGGGAAACGGGATTGATGACCTTGCATTGGCCCGACTTCGCGGGCATTTCCACAAGCCGGTTTCGCCTATGGGTGAGGCCTGGTTCATGGGCGAGAGAAGGATATTTGATGAGCTGCGAGGAGACCTTTCTAGAATTGGCGTAAGCAAATTGCAAGCACCGCTGCGCGAGATTGCTAGTTCACGGGGTCTTTGGTCTCGCGGGCTTCGTAGTCTTCTTTCTGCTCGAAGCAGCATGTATTCGTTGGTACAGGAAGGCCGGCCTCTACGAAGCCATACTACAGGTAATGGTATATTTTGCTAATGCGACAGAGCCCCGATGGACGCCGGTCGAAGCGATGGTGCGCTCGTGTCAGCAATATATCCTATCTATCGTGCTTGGAAGAAAAAGGAGAATTATGCAAAAGCGTGCTTTAAGCGACCAAGAAATCGATCGTATTGTTGAAATGGCGTGGGAGGACCGTACTACCTTCGATGCCATCGAGATGCAATTTGGCTTGAACCAGCAAGCTGTGATCGAACTGATGCGCACGGAAATGAAAGCATCAAGCTTTCGTATGTGGCGCCAGCGCACGCATGGCAGAAGCAGCAAACATGCCGCACTCAGAAGTGATGACATTACCCGTTTCAAATGCTCCAGTCGGCGCCAATAGCGCACGTTCATAAGAACATGCTTTTCCGGTAATTCTTGGTGTCAGCGCATGGTGTCGCGCACCGCAGCGCGTCCGCTATCAATCATGGCTCCGAGGTTGTGTCGGGCCAGCGCATGGCCCAAGTACGATGCCAGGCCATACCAGTACACCGCCATGTTGCCATCCTGTAGCAAGCCCGGGCGGTTGGCGTGAATCACGCCGCCGGCAAAGGGAATTGCGACTGCGTCTCCACGACAGTTCGACGCAGTCGAAAGTGTCCAGATCTATCCCGAGTTCATCATTATTTAAGCGTCGCACGGCCGCCACGGCGCCCCAGTTGTCGAGATAGGTGCGGCAACGTAAGCGTCGAGTACAATCCGACAGAGATCGGCCAAAAGCTGCCGGTCACCGTAGGCGCGCATGAACAGGAAGCATGGAAATTGATCACTGAAAATATGATAGCGGCGCTCGCTAACTTTGCGCCGGCCGATGGGGCCGAAATTGTGGGTTGGTTATACGTTGCATGATGGGAAGCTCAAGGGGTATCGAGGAAAAGCACCATACGATCTTCGTCATGGTAGCCGCCGTCGATAAACGTGGAACGGCGGTCGACGCCCGTCTTGATGAAGCCGAATTTTTCGTACATCAACCTGGCGGCGTCATTGTCACTTCTGACGACCAAGGTTACCTGCACAAGTTGCGGAATCTGTCGCACATGATCGAGCATTTCAGTAAGCATACGAGCGCCCACTCCCTGGCCGCGAACCGTCGGTGAAACGTACAGACCCCAGATATTGCCGCGATGTTGAACCTGGGACATGGCTTCGCGCTTGAATCCTCCGATTGCGACCAAGCGTTCATCGATGAAGCCGCCAAAAATTAGATTGAGGGGGGTGGCCGTCAGTCGTTGCTGCATTTGTTGAAGCGACATCAAGCTTTCCTCCTCATGCGATGCCCACGCGACACCGGGCGATTCGAGGATGCCCGATAGCCGCAAGCTGCGATAGGCATTGACATCGGACGGGCTAAGTACTTTGGTTTGCATAGAAAGTCGTAAGCGGGAGCGTGAACAAAAACGGCAAACTACGCTGATTTGCGGCTCGACAGTGGAGCGTGTGGCAGTATGCGTAGTCCTATTGTAGTTGATAGGTCTACGACCGCTGTGGGGCGGCAAAAACCAAGCGGGCCGGCGCCGACGTGCCGTCGAGTACAATCGGCAGTGATCGGCCAAAAGCCGCCGTTCGAGTCATGACGAAATGTTAGTGCAGACTGGCGTCCTTTGCGGGCGAAAATCTTGTTGCGTGAGACAGCTAGCGCACTTAATTCTGCTAGATAAACTCCTCCATAGCTTGCGCGGGATGAGCATGCAGTAGAGAATTGAGATGCTGTGAGTAGTCGTCGTCGAGCAGATTAATGAGCGGAACTAGCAGAAGCCGATCGTCCGACTGGACACTCTGCAACGCTAGGTCACGCGCGATATCGCGCAAATGCCACTGTATTTCTCGTGTTGCGACGTTTCGTTCGAACATCAGTGCGAGATCTTCGCTGCTTAGTCGTTCAGGGTCCAGACCCAACGGGAGGTCCAAACCGGTGCTGATGACCGCCCGCTGTATATGCTGGATGCGGATGATTGTTACTGCCAGCAGTTCCTTTACACGGGCTGACTTTGAACCGGATGAAATCAGTATGGTTTGGCTGGTTTTCAAAGCCGCGTCGATTCTTGAAAGCAGTCTGGGCACATCCTCTGCATCCACCTTGTAACTGCGCTCATCGTTCTCATGTACGGGAGGCGGACCTCCACGGAACGCCCCCGATAGGCCGAAAACCACTTCCCGAGCGTATTCACCAGGGATAATCTTCAGCGCGAGCGCAGCGCGCTCCAACGGATGATCCTTCACGATCACGCCTGCCACGGTTTCGGCGATGGCAACGACATGTCCAGCCATACTGATGGCAGGGCCAGTAAGCCGACGCGGATAGCCGCTTCCGTCACTGCGCTCATGGTGCTCGGCCACAGCACGCCCTACGCCTTGCGGATATGACTCCAGCTGGTTAATCAGCATCATTCCGGTATGGGGGTGGACAACGATGTGCGCCCACTCGTGGGGTAGCAAGCGCTTTCCCTTCCCGAGAAATGCCGGATCGATATACAGTTCGCCGATGTCGTGGAGCAATCCGGCCAGGCCGGCAATCGTTTGGTCCGTCTGGCTCAACCTGGCTTTGCGCGCGATCGCAATCGACAGCAGGCTCACCGTCACAGCATGGTCCAGCGCACTACCGCCTTCGCGATCCGCAATGGTCAGCATCATGCTCAAAGCACTGCCAAATTTCAGATGAGATAACAAGCCGACCGGCGATACGCCGTCTGTCTGGGTCACGGCAAGAATGTGGCTTAAGGCGGCCGAGGTCGCCAGCACCCGATCCGCCGATTGCCTGACCGACTTGCCGTTGACGCCCCCTTCGACAAAAATACACGCTTCCAACGGTTTTTTCAGCTTATGGACAATGAGTCGCTCCTGCAGCGCCCGAGACACTTGCGTGCCTTTCGCCAACAGCTTGTTGCCGCGGGCGTCAAAAATATCTTCACTCGCTTCAACCCGCATGTTCTCGCTCAAGTCGATTACCTTGTTGAGGTAATGCTGATTGACTGCGATGTTTGAACTGAAATCGGGCATGGAATATCCTGCAAATACGATTAGGAACGGGGTCAACGTTAGCATGTATTATTTCATTTTGGAAACTATATTCTCTTCAATTCGCGTCCCCGTGGGCGCACAGCAACGCTGGCTAAGTTGCAAATAATTCTCAGTACGCCCATATTCCATAAGGCGAAGCGCGATTTTGCCGTCGCCGCGTGGCGTACAAATCACTTTGCCAGCGCAGAAGTGTAAGCTAGTGAAATCAATTCCAGATATAGTCTAGTCTCCTGTTTTCCATGCCCTTGAAACTAGGTCGTCCTGCCGGCCCCGTCTGCCGCAATCCATTTTTTCCGAATAAGCGTGGCCGTGCGCCGCGTTTTCACTTGTGGTGACAGATGAATAGCTTTCAACAGGAAATCGACGAACGCAGCAACTTAACCAGTTTGAACAAGATGGAGCTCCTCCTGTTCAGATTGGGGGGCGATGCCAGCGGCGCGCACACCGAACTGTACGGGATCAACGTATTCAAAGTGCGCGAAATCGTTGTTATGCCCGAGGTGACCAAGATTGCTGACAGCCATCCGCATATGCTGGGAGTGGTCAACGTGCGCGGCGAAATCATTCCTGTAATCGATTTGCCGTCCGTCGTGGGATGCATTCCCACGGGTCCCTTGCAACTCATGCTGATCACGGAGTTCGCGCGAACCACCCAGGCCTTTGCGGTCGACGCCGTTGACGAAATCGTGCGCCTAGAATGGACCGATGTGCTACCCAGCGATGCGGCGACATCGACGGCACTTATTACCAGCATTGCGAAAATAAATGGCGATGGTGTTGACGGGCGACTGGCCCAGGTGCTGGATGTGGAATCGATCTTGCGCCTGTTCCAGCGACCGGCAGAGCCAACCAAAGGTAAGCTCGGCGACGCCATCGTGCTGAAGAACGACCAGATACTCATCGCCGCAGACGACTCGATAATCGCCCGCACGCTAATTGAAGCTACACTGAAAGAGCTGCAAATCAATTACGAGATGCTCGCTTCGGGCAAGCAGGTGTGGGATAGGCTTCAGCAGATCGAACTCGAAACCGCGTCCAGTGGCGGTTCGGCTCGCCAACGCGTCGCATTAATTCTGAGCGACCTGGAGATGCCTGAAATGGATGGCTTTACGCTGACCCGTAAAATAAAAAAGGATATCCGCTTTTCGTCCATCCCCGTCGTAATTCACTCATCCCTGTCGGGCGCAGCAAACGAGGCGCACGTCGACGGGGTCGGCGCCGACGCCTATATTGCCAAATTCATACCGGAAGAGCTTTCCGCTTTGTTGCGAAAAATGCTGAATTCTTAGACTACGTGTTGGTATGTACCGTTGAACCGGTCAGGGCGCTGTCCTCCAGGAGGAATTAACGGGCATTGATTGGTCCGCCTTGGGTCGCCAGCGGCGGAGACGGCAGACGTCAGACTGCAGTCAAGTACAATCGGCCGGAGCCGGCCAGAAGCGGACATTGCAAGTCAAACTAAGATCATATGAAACAGTCGCTAGCAGCCTGTCGGACTATGGGTAAAAAAGAAACTTTATTGACCGCTTGCTGAAAATTTAGGCTAAATTTCCGCATTTAAATGCCACGAATGGTATCCAGAGCCAATATTTTTCGTTTCAGGCGCGCAATCGTGTTTTAGTTTCGCAAGTCCGACAGGCTGCTAGCAAGTTTTTCGCTGTATTTCCGTATCGGGCTAGAAGTCGGGCTGTGTGAACCGGAAGAAGCTAGAGACTGGGCAATCTCAGTCATTGACCGCAGCGGGATGCTCTCGGTGGCCACTGCTGGGCGCTTTTACAGCGCCGCTAAGCGGTCAGGGGTGGGGGAATTTGAGGTGGCCAGAGGTGGGGGATTTTGACCGGCCAACGGGGTTCAGGGGTCGCCAGATCAGCTCAGAGTTGTGTATAACGATATGGGTAAAGGCAGATGTCCTCAATGGCCTCCTTGTTATGCCTGGACACGAACTGCATCAGGAAGTGACGATGGAGATTCAGAGGCTCAAAAGCCTCTCGAGCGTTCCCTGCATTCGATCAGTACTCGAAGGTGGGTTTGACTTCCTCGCTTATACATCCTCTGACGACGAGGTAATCGCAAAGTGGTTCAGTCATGCTCTAGCCAAAATTGGCAAGCGTGAGGCCATCGAAGTCATCAAAGAATTCTCTGTCGCTGACAATGTAGGGATCGCTGAGGAAATGAGCTACCGACTTGGAAAACGTGACTATTCAGCCTGAGCGCACAGTGTAGAAAGTTGTTGTAAACAAATCTTAGATAACGCATCATGGGGCA
>NZ_JAFCTU010000023.1:0-94555 GCF_049896185.1 Massilia sp. TSP1-1-2 | reverse complement strand
TGACATCACGCTACAAATCCCTATTGCCGGCGCCAGATGACATCTCGGACGAGACTGCGGCGGTGCTGACCGGGGTCATGTTTGCACTGGCCAGTGTCTGCGAAGTACGCTATCTGGACAAGATTCTGCGCCACCAGGCAGTCAAGCTGGGGGCGAAGAGTCGGGACCATGATCCGGATCACCCTTGGGAGCGCCGCCCTCCGGATTAAGTGGCGCGCACAAATTCAAGCATGGCCCCTGCCAGCCGCTTTCAACGTGGTCTATCCGGCAGGGGCGATTCGAGCCGAGCGGATGCGAGGTCGCCCATTCAGGGCGTACCCCTGCGTTCGTCCGGAGCTCCTCCAGAGCGGTCGGCCACGGAACCAAATCTGCCGCCACTGTAATGCTCCCGCCCCATGAACGCAGGCGGAAAAGGTCCTCCGAAAAAACATCGCGACAAGTTCCAAAATTCAACCTCGAATAGGATGGTACGCCGCCCCTAAAATACTGCGGAACGTAACAATTGTGGGCGTAGCCGGGGTTTGAGGTGCAGTGGAACAGTTATGCAAAACTTTCCATGAACGTTCTATGGAAGTGCGTGGTTATGCCAGGTTGCGGTCGAACAACCCCGTAGATGCAAGGCGCAGACCTTGATTTTGCTTTCCATAAAATGCCACGTGTCAGCCGAAATTGGCACGATCAAGATAAATCTGGAATGACCGGTAACGCCCCGAAGCAGACGTAGCGCCAGTCGATCTGACCGCTACAAAGCGGCCACTCACGCTGCGCGTAGTGTCCCCTAGTCTCACTCAGCCTGGTCAGGCGTTCCTAGCCGCGCAATGATCAAGGACGAGAAGCTGCTTACTCCGACTCTGATGCTTTCTTCATCTACTTGAAAATCTGGAGCATGGTTCATAGCAATGAAACCTTTCTCGGCATTTGATCCGCCGAGGAGAAAGTACACGCCGGGAATTTTCTGTTGAAAGTAGGCGAAGTCATCATTGAAGAACGGTACCTGCCCAACAGCTTGCCTGACCGCGCCAACTCCGCGGCTTCGCTGCAGTGTGCGGATGGCAAAGCGAGTCAATGAGGCGTTGTTGAGCACAGTGGGATTGTCTTGTACGTATGACACGGAGACAAATTGGCTCTTGTGGCCGCTGGCATCAATCACGCGCTCGACGCGAGAAATGATGCCCCCCAGCTTCGATGCGGTGGTTTCATATAGATTGAAGTCAAGAACAAGCTCGTCGTTTTCTGTGCGAGTGTCAAAGGTCGCATCCATGATCAGGTAGTCCTGAAACACCGTACTCCGGGAAGTCAGTCCGATCACAGGATCGCCAATATGTTGAATCTCCCAAGGCTTCTCGCCAGTCCGGCTCCGAGACAGCTCACCGTTCACATTCTTCGTCAACTGCACTACATCCGCCCTCGACAATTCGTTTTTCAGCCTGATGCTCAGTCGCCGCTGATATGCGTACATCTCATCCGCCCGGACGACAATCTGTCCAACGGGCAATGCCGTCACGTGCAGGCCGTAGATCTCATCCGGGGTGATGGACGAGAAAACGCCCCGGTCGATCAGGGCCTTTGCGCCCTTGAAGGTCTCCTCTTCCGGCTGAAACACGAAGACAACCGTGCCACGCAAGGACTTCCGCTGCTTTGCAAGGACCTCGGCGATTCCTAGAGCAATTGCAATGTGGATATCGTGCCCGCAGGCATGCTGAACACCGGGATTCTGCGACCTGAAGAGTGCGGGATCACGGAACTCGCCAGGAAGCGCATCAAGCTCGGCTCGCCATGCAACCGTCTTTCCCGGGTGCACGCCTCGTAGTATTCCGATAACACTGTGGCCGTACTGGCCAGTGTGAACTTCTAGCCCCATTTCACGCAAGTGCGCGCTTATTGTCGCTGAAGTTCGAGATTCATAGCCCGCCAGTTCAGGGTGCTGGTGGAGATCTCGCCTGACGGCGACAAGCTTCTCGAAAAGGCCATCAGTGTGCATTTGAATCGCATCCGGGGCAGCGCGCTGGCTTGGGTTATATTGGCAAGCGCCGAGTAGCAGTCCGAAGACACTTGAGAGAATAGTTAAAAGTCGCTTCATGGTTCTGGGCTTTAGCGGTAGGGTGAAATTCCGTCTATGACCTCGAACATCATTCCTGAAATGTCTTCAGAATGTTCTTCGGGCAATGTGGGTCGGGCTATCCAACTTCGTAGAGATTGGCGAGTACCGCCGAAGTGCAGCCGTCGAATCGAGTATGTCACGCGTCAATTCACGTAGCACCCCAATTGCGACGAAACGCAGTTCACTGCGATGAAATCCAGGAAAATGCGGGTCAGCGCCGATGATCTGCTCACCGATACCGTGATGAGTTAAGCACTCTCGCACGTATTTGACATGTTTAAACTGATTGACGACAGCATGGGCCGGTCCAAGGGGGGCCTGGGTATCGGCCTATTTATCGTCAGGCGCCTGGTCGAGATGCATGGCGGGTCGATCGAGGTTCTAAGCGATGGCAAGGGCAATGGCAGCGAATTCGTGGTGCGCCTGCCCATAGCGACCTCGCTTGCGGCCCCGGAGCCAAGTATGCTGCCCGCCCCCCACATTGACGCACCTCACCACCATATCCTGGTGGTGGACGACAACGCCGATGCCGCAGAAACTTTGAGCATGTTACTCACCTTCATGGGAAACCGGACGCTGACAGCGCACGACGGGCCCCGTGGGCTGGAACTTGCGGCGCAGCTCCAGCCGAGCGTAATTTTTCTAGATATCGGAATGCCTACCCTCAACGGCTACGAAGTTGCCCGGCAAATTCGGCTGCAGGCGTGGGGCAAAGACATGGTGCTGATCGCCCTGACCGGGTGGGGCCAGGATGAGGACAGACGGCTGGCAAGCGAAGCTGGTTTTAACTTTCACTTGACCAAGCCGGTACTGCCTGCGGACCTGGAAGCGCTGTTAGGGCAATTTACTATTGCGAAAGATGGCGGGCTTTCAGCATGAAGCGATCCGACATTGTTGGAATTTTTCGAATATAGGAACGCGAGCTTGGGATCGGCCTAGGCAACCATAGGCCAACAGTGAATGTCCGCTCATGGCCGGTTGCCGTCGATTGTACCCGACACAACAGTACGAGGCTCCACAGGCGCCGGTCAGCGCCTACAATCGCCTGTGGCGATCAAGCGCCCGTGCGCACTACCTGGCCTTTAATGATTCGATCAGCTGGTCTGGAACTGTAAATCGACCTCGCTTCAGCCTTAACGGCGTTATACCTTCAACGGTCTCTATTTTTTCGATTGGATCAGCCGGTGGTGGGACAGCGCCAATCAAATCAAGAAGCGAGAAAGAATACAGGCACTCTGGTGGACATGGCGGCAATTGCCACTTGGGTAGTGCAGACGACCGCGGGCCGAAAGGAAGTCGCGCAGTTGCGTCACGGCAGCACGGTCGAGGGGAGCCGTACCGAGTCCGACCGATTCCGGCCACCGCCCACGCGGCAAAGTTGGCCACCTCTCGAACATGAGGCCTTATGGAGACACGTCGGTAGCTTTGGTTGGACCGCCAAGCGACGAAGCGGTCGAGATGCGGGCCGGCATTTCCGGCCCGATACCGCGCAATGGTTGGCGCAGATTTGAAATAGGCAGTAACCATGCTGCGCTCCTTCCTGGTTGCCCTGAAGGACGGCGGCATTCTGTGAAGCGAATCAGAGCAGTGTGACAGATCGGACCCAAGTCAAACAGGCGTCGCCGTCGCCCCAGATCGGTTTACTCCGCATAACAATATCCTTTTCATAAGAACGTATGCAAAGCTTTCCATAAACGCTCGACGACACCTCATACCCCTAGCCTGTAACAAACCCTTGTTTGCTTCCTGCCAGTCTCAAGGAAAGGGTGAGGCAATGTAATTTCACTACATCTAACCAAAAACCCTGGAAAGATTTTCATTGTTTTGATAGGAATCTATGTTATTTTGCTACAAAAACCAAAGGAGATGTGATGAAACGACTAGCCCTCATGCTGCTTGCCAGCGTGTTTTTATCCAGCGCCCACGCTGCAGACTTCCAAATCGCCCACGTTGAGCCGATGCACTGGTGGGTCGGCATGCACGATCCGCAATTGCAGGTGATGGTCCATGGCGAAAACATCGCCAGCCTCAAGCCGGAGGTCAATTACCCTGGCGTCAAGCTGGTGCGCGTCGACCGCACGGACAACAAGAATTATGTCTTTCTAAACTTTCAGATTGCCCCGAGTGCGCGCGCCGGCGCGTTCGACATTGCCTTCAAGCGCGGCGGCGCCACCTTGGCCAGCACCCGCTACCGCCTCGAGCAGCGGCGCCAGGGCTCGGCCCAGCGCAAAAGTTTTAGCGCCGGCGACGCCATTTACCTGCTCATGCCCGACCGCTTCGCCAACGGTAGCGCCGCCAACGACACGCTGCCCGGCATGGTGGAGCCGGCCGACCGCGCCAACCCGGTGGCCCGCCACGGCGGCGACCTGGCGGGCATGACGGCGCACCTGGACTACATCAAGCAGCTCGGCTTCACCATGGTTTGGCCGACGCCACTGCTGGAAAACAACCAGCAAGCGTATTCCTACCACGGCTACGCCCTGACCGATTTTTACCGCGTCGATCCGCGCTTTGGCAACAATGACGATTACCGGCGCTATGTCGCCGCCGCCAATGGCCTGGGCATGGGCGTCATCCATGACGTTGTGCTCAACCACATCGGCAACGGCCACTGGTGGATGAAGGACATGCCCGCCGTCGACTGGCTCAATGTGCCCGCCACGCGCGCGCTGACCAACAACCAGCACAGCACCGTGCACGACATCCACGCCGCACCCGAAGACCGCGCGCTGTTCCAGGATGGCTGGTTCGTCGATTCCATGCCGGACATGAATCAGCGCAATCCGCTGGTGGCCCGCTACCTGATCCAGAATACGATCTGGTGGGTTGAATACGCCAATTTGTCGGGTATCCGCGAAGACACGTTTTCCTACGCCGACTCGCGCTTCCTGTCCGCCTGGTGCAAGGCGGTGCTGGCCGAGTATCCGAACCTGAATATCGTCGGCGAGGAAATGGATGCGCAGCCCCAGCTGGTCGCGTACTGGCAGAAGGGCGCCCGCAACCGCGACGGCTACGATTCGGGCTTGCCGAGCGTGATGGACTTTCCCCTTGTTGAAGCGCTGCCCGCCACGCTGAACAACAGCGAACAAGGCTGGGACGGCTTCCACAAGCTGTACGACATGATCGCCAATGACTTCCTGTACCCCGACCCGATGAATCTGCTCGTGTTCGTCGACAACCATGACCGCTCGCGCATGCTGCCTTTAGTGCATGGCAATGTCGACCTGCTCAAGACGGCGCTGCTGTTTACGGCAACCACGCGCGGCATTCCCCAGTTCTTCTATGGCACGGAAGTGCTGACCAGCAGTCCGGTCGAACGCGACGACGGCCGCCTGCGCGCCGACATGCCGGGCGGCTGGGAAGGCGACCATGTGAACGCCTTCACCGGCGCCGGCCTTACCGCGCAGCAAACCGACATGCAAGCCTTCACGCGCAAGCTGTTCAATTGGCGCAAGGGCAGCGCCGCCATCGCCGGCGGCAAGCTGACCCACTTCATCCCGCAGGACGGCTGCTATGTCTACTTCCGCTACGACGGCGCGCACACCGTCATGGTCGTGCTGAACAAGAATGCGAGTCCGGCCACGCTCGACTTGACGCGTTTCAAAAGCATGATCAAGCAGGCCGCGCGCGGCCGTAACGTCTTGACGGACGAGACCGTGTCGCTGCGTGCGCCGCTGGCCATGAAACCGATGACCTCGCTCGCTATTGAGTGGTAGCGTCGTTCGCTTGAAGTGGGCAGGGCGGGCAATCCGCCTGCCCGCCGGTGCGCTTCGGCGTGCTGCAAAGCGCTTTCCCTCCGTACCACCCCCCAAGCCCTCATTTCATGTAGTAATACAACGCCGATCAACGTTCTAGTTTACATTGAAGTAAAAAACAAGTTTGCAGCACATTGCAAATTGCTGTTTTTTAGAGCTATTTCTACATTTTGTGTAATCGTCCTCATAAAAATTTCATGTTTTTCTGCCGGGTTGTAGGTTTACTACAAAATATC
The DNA here is from genome assembly GCF_049896185.1 of Massilia sp. TSP1-1-2. NCBI lineage: Bacteria > Pseudomonadati > Pseudomonadota > Betaproteobacteria > Burkholderiales > Oxalobacteraceae > Massilia > Massilia sp. TSP1-1-2. Next base: position 88,463 of record NZ_JAFCTU010000023.1, on the reverse strand, counting down.
CATGTATTATTACTACACAATAATCTCGGTGACGGTCAGGATGAGCGCAGACATGAAGGTCGATAAATGGGCAGCGATGGCGCGACCGAAGTCGCTGGATGGCGTGCGCAGCTGGCCGCGACCGGCGCTCTTCAGCCTGTGCGTGCTTCTCTCAGGTATGGCATTTGGCGCCGACGGTTTCCAGGCCCGGCGGCTGCCGGCGAACCAGCAGATCCACCTGGACGGCACCCTCAACGACGCCGCCTGGGCCAGCGCCCCCGTCTACGACAGCTTCTTCGAAACCCAACCGGTCGACAACGTGGCCGCCAAAGTGCGCACCGAAGTGAAGGTGCTGTACGACCAGCGCTATCTGTATATCGGCGTGCGCGCCCACGACGGCGAGCCGGGCCGGATCCGCAGTCCTTTCGCCCGTCGCGACAAGCTGAGCAATGACCAGGACTACATCGGCTTGTTCCTCGATTCCGGCGGCAGCGCCAAATCGGCCCAGGTCATCTACGTCAACGCGCGCGGCGCCATCAGCGACGGCTCCCACAGTCCCGCCGGCGGCGACAACTTCGCGCCGGACATCGATGTCGACGCCGCCACCGCCCGCTTCGACGGCGGCTGGACCATGGTGGCGCGCATTCCGTTTGCCTCGGTCGCCTATGTGCGCGACGGCACGGCGCCGTGGAAGCTGCTGGTGATGCGCAACCTGACGCGCGAGCAGCGCTACCGCATGTACAGCGCCCCCGTCACCCGTAATACCAACTGCATCCTGTGCTTCGCCACTCCGGTCGCCCAACTGAACGATTTGCCTACGGGCTTGAGCTGGAGCGCCACCCCGCAACTGGTCATGAGCCGCAACCGCAGCGAGCAGACCGGCTCCGCCGATGTGCGCACCGACAAGCGCAAGCTCAGCCTGGACGTCAAGCTGCGGCCCGATTCGGCCAGCGTGGTCGACCTCACCATCGAGCCGGACTTTTCGCAGGTCGAACTCGATGCACCCCAATTGTCCGGCAACACCCGCTTCGGCTTGTTCGTGCCGGAAAAGCGCCCCTTCTTTCTTGAGGGGAGCGACCTGCTGCAGACGCCGCTGCGCGCCATCAACACCCGCACCATCGGCCAGATCGGGTTCGGCGCACGCTACACCCGGCGCGGCGAGAGCAGCGACCTGACCGCCTTGTACGCCAACGACCGCGGCGACAGCCTGGTCCAATTGCCCGGTCCCTACGGCACCGGGTATGCCCGCGTCAGCGAAGGCTCGAAAGCGGCGCTGGGGCGCATCCAGTTCAAGCGGGGCGATCTGGTGCTGGGCATGACCGGCAGCGAACGCCGGTATGCGGGCGCTCGCGGCTACAACAGCCTGGCCGGTCCCGACCTGAGCTGGCAGCCGGGCGCCTACGACCGCGTGCGCGCCCAGTTGCTGGTGAGCGCCACCACCGCCAAGGCCGACGGCCACGGCGCGCTGGTGGCAGGCGAGCGCAGCAGCGGCCACGCCGCCATGCTCGACTGGAGCCACGACCCGCAGAACTGGTCCCTGCAGGGCAGCCTGGAAGACGTCAGCGATGGCTTTCGCGCCGATAACGGCTTCTTTTCGCAAGTCGGTTACCGCTTCGTCAACGGCCAGACCTCGCGCAAGCTGGGCCGCACCGGTCCCTTTAATGAAATGAATCTCTATTTCTACGCCGATCGCCGCGTTGACCGCAGCGGCGCGCTGATCTCGACCGACATTTTTCCCGGCATCTGGATCGCCGGCCCCCTGGACAGCGAATTCGAACTGCACGTCAAGCCGGCCAACCGCACCCGTACCCTGGCCGGTGGCGAGGTGCTGACCACGGCGCTGGCGGGCGGGCGCGTCGGCATCACGCCGGGCCCGGTGCTGGCGCGTCTGCAGGCCGAACTGACGTACGGCGACCAGATCGACGTGCTGGCCACGCGCGTGGGCAAGGGCGGCACGCTGACCTTGTATGGGCGCGTGCGCCCGTCCGAACGACTCGAGTTCGAACCGACCTACACCATCAACTGGATCGATGGCAAGGACGGGGCTGAACAGGGCCAGCGCCTGTACACGGCGCAGGCGGCCCAGCTCAATGGCATCTATCACTTCAGCGCGCACGATTCGCTGCGCATGATCGCGCAGTGGACGCGCACCGAGCGCGCGCCGCAGTGGTATGCGCTGCCGGTCGCTGCCCGGAGTACCCAGCAGGTCGCCTCGTTCGTCTACGGCCACACTGCATCGTTCGGCACGGCGGCCTATGCCGGCCTGACCTTAACGCGCGGCGACGCCCCCGGCAGCGCGCCCCACACGGCGCAAAACGAGGTATTTCTCAAATTGTCATGGCAAATCTAAATCCCCAGCAGGAGAACCCAATGCAAACAGGCGTACATCACATCGACGGTACCTTCCATTCCCGCGCCGCGGCAGAATGGCGCTACAGCGTCGACATGACCGAGGGTGTTTTTGACCCCGACAACGAATTATTGGCCGGCTACTGCGAAGGGCGGCAGGTGCTGGTGTTTTCCAGCGGCGTGGTCGACTCCCTGTACGGCGAGGCCGTGCGCGCCTATTTTGCGGCCCACCTGCCGGAGGGCAGCTGGCAGTACGTGGTGCTGCCAACGGGCGAGCATAACAAGAATTTGCGCAGCGTCGAAGCGATCTGCGAGCATGCCAAACAGGCCCGCATCGACCGCCATGGCTTGCTGGTCGCCGTCGGCGGGGGCATCGTGTGCGACATCGTCGGCTTCGCCGCCTCGATCTACAAGCGCGGCATCGGCTTCATCAAGGTCAACACCACGCTGGTGGGCCAGATCGACGTCGGCGTGGGCATCAAGACCGGGGTCAACTTCCTCGCGTCCAAGAACATGGTGGGCACCTACTACCCGGCGCACGCATCGATCAACGACCCGCGCCTGCTGCAGTCGCTGCCGGCGCGCCAGATCAGCTGCGGTCTGGCCGAAATCATCAAGATGGCGATCATCGTCAGCGCCGAGCTGTTCGAACTGCTTGAAGTGCACGTGGCGTCGATCCGCGCGCGCCGTTTCGCCGATGGCAGCGTGCAGGACGGCCAGCGCGATCTGAAGGTGCTGACCATGGCGATCCGTCTAATGATGGACGAACTGTGTCCCAACCTGCAGGAACGCGAGTTGGCGCGGCTGGTCGATTTCGGCCACAGCTTTTCCCCGATGATGGAAATCGAAAGCGACCACCAGCTGCACCACGGCGAAGCGGTGGCGATCGACATGGCGCTGTCGGCCCGCATCGCCGTGCGTCTGGGCTTGCTGAGCGAGGCCGACTGCGCGCGCATCCTGGCGCTGCTGGTGGCCAGCGGCCTGCCGGTCTACCACGCCGCCACCTGCAGCGCGGCGCTGCTGGGCGAAGCCCTGCGCGACATGGTGCTGCACCGCGGCGGGCGCGTCAATCTGGTGGTGCCGACCGGCTTGGGGTGCGCCGATTTCATCCGCCACAGCGAGGCGCTGCCGGCCGAGTTGGTGGCCGCCGCCGCCGACGATCTGCGCCGCTATTGCAATACCCGCGCCGCGCTCAGCGAGGAGGACGTGCATGCGCTTGCCTGAGGCCGCCAGCGGCACGGTCAGCAATCTGTACCGTGACCATCTCGCCGAGCAGCCGCACTGCCATGACGGCCAGGGCAGCGTTTCCGTGTTCCGTCCGTTCCAGCGCTCCGCAGGCGCGCCCGGGGTCGAGTTCATCGACCTGGTCGTCATTCCGCCCGGCGCGAGCATCGGGCGCCACCGCCACGGCGACAACGTGGAATGGTATGTGATCCTGTCCGGCAGCGGCAGCATGTGGTTCGCCGAGCAAGAGCGCCGAGTCGAACCGGGCGATATCCTGGTCAACCCGCCCTTTGGCGAACACGGTTTGCGCAACGATTCGGCGGCCGCTATCGGCCTCTTGGTGTTCCAGGTCTCCGCCGCCGAGGCGCCATGAGCACGCCGGGAGCGCATCAGGCCGAGCAGCTCGCACGCGAGCAGCGCCACCTGGCCAGTGGCATTTCCGAAGAAGCGCAAGTGGGTGCGCGCGTGTTCGCCAGCGGCAGCGGCGACCATTTGTTCGACACCGAGGGCAATCGCTATATCGATTTCGCGGCCGGCATCCTGACCCAGTCGGTCGGTCACTGCCACCCGCAGGTGGTGGCGGCGATGCAGGAGCAGATCGGCAAGCTGTGGAACGTGCACGACTGCGCCACGCCGGGCCGCGCCGCGCTGGGCGAGATGCTGGCCAGCCTGATGCCGCACGGCCTGGACGCGTTTTGTTTTCTGTCGACCGGGGCCGAGGCGGTCGAGGCGGCGATCCGCGCCGTCTGGTCGATCGCCGCACCGGGGCGCAACCGGGTCGGCGCGCTGCGCTACGGCTTTCACGGCAAGACCGCCGGCGCGCGCCAGCTGGTGCATTGGGATATCGGGCACCAAAGCTTTTCGGGCAACAGCATTCTGGCCTATTCGCCGTATTGCTACCGCTGCCCGCTCGAATTGAGCTACCCCAGCTGCGATCTGCAGTGCGCCAAGCTGGCCAAGCGCCATATCGCGCGCGACAACGTGGCCGCCTTCTTTTTTGAGCCGGTGCTCGGCGCGGCCGGCGTGATCGTGCCGCCGCCCGGCTACTGGGACATCATCGGCGAAGCTTGCCGCGCACACGGCGTGCTGCTGGTGGCTGACGAAATCGTCACCGGCGGCGGGCGCGCCGGGACCTTTCTGGCCTCGACCCGGCTCGGCATCGAGCCCGACCTGGTGACCATGGCCAAGGGCCTGGGCTCGGGCTTTCCGTTCGCGGTGCTGGCCGGGCGCAAGGAGATCATGAATTCGCCCGCCTTCGGCGCGCCGGGCAGTTCCTCGTCGACCTTCGCCAGCAATCCGCTGGGACTGTGCGCGGCGCAGACGACGCTGGACGTGATCGTGGCCGAGGATTTATTGGCGCGCGTGCTGCGCCTTGAGCTGCGCATCGCGCCGCAGCTGCAGCAACTGGCCGAGCGCTTTGAGGCGGTCGGCGAGGTGCGCGGCCTGGGCTTGTTGTACGGGATTGAATTCGTGCGCGACAAGGCCAGCCGCACGCCCAACCCGCAGGCGGCACGGCGCGTGTTTACGCTGTGCCTGGACATGGGGCTGCGCCTGTGCCTGGGCGGGCATATCCTGCGCCTGGCGCCGCCCTTCAACGTGGCCGAGGAGAGCGTCGACGAAGCGCTCGCCATCCTCGAGCGCGCCATCGCGCAACAGCAACAGGAAGCTTGAGATGGCACCCATTATCCGGGTCGAGGGATTGACCAAGCAATACAAACTGTACGAGCGCAAGCCGGGCCTGTGGGGCAGCGTGTCGACCCTGTTCTCGCGCCGCCACCGCATCGTGCGCGCGGTGGACAATATCTCGTTCAACGTAGCGCCCGGCGCGCGGGTGGCCTACCTTGGGCCCAACGGCGCCGGCAAATCGACCACGATCAAGATCCTGGCCGGCATCGTCACGCCCACCAGCGGGCGCTGCGAAGTGGCCGGGGTGGTGCCGTACCGCGAACGGGTGCGCAACGCCGCCAATATCGGCGTCGTGTTCGGCCAGCGTTCGCAGCTGTGGTGGGACTTGCCGGTAGCCGATTCGTTCGCCATCCTGCGCCGCATCTACGCCATTTCACCGGCCGTCTACGACAAGAACATGCGCCTGTTTCGCGAGTTGCTCGACATCGACCAGCTGGCCGCAGTGCCGGTGCGCAAACTGAGCCTGGGCCAGCGCATGCGGGTCGAAATCGCCGCCAGCTTCCTGCATGATCCGCGGGTGGTGTTTCTCGACGAGCCGACCATCGGCCTGGACGCCATTCTCAAGCAAGCCATCCGCACCCTGATCCGGCGCATGAACGAGGAAGTGGGCACCACCATCGTGCTGACCAGCCATGACATGGATGACGTCAGCGAAATTTGCGACGACCTGATCTTGATCGACAAGAGCCGCGTGGTCTACCAGGGCACGGTGGCCGCTTTGAATAGCATGGAGCAGCGCCGTTCGGTGCTGTTCGACTACCGTCCGGCGCCGGCGGCGGCCGAGGCGCTGGCCCGGCTGGCACAGCATTTCCCAGCGATCGACGCGGTCACGCCGCAGGCGCAGGGCAGGGCGCGCATCGACTTTCGGCGCGACGCGCTGGACTTGCCGGCCCTGATCGCGCACCTGTTCCGCCAGTTCGACATCGTCGACTTCTATTCGCTCGCGCCCGACCTCGAAGAGATCATCCGCGGCGTCTACCAGGCCGGCATGCCCAACCAGAGGGCGGCATGACGGAGGGCAGCATGACGGAGGGCGGGATGACAGAGAGCGGGATGACAGAGAGCCGCATCATGACGACGCTTCGCCGTTACGGCCTGCTGACCGCCTGCGCACTGCAGGCGCAACTTGCCTACCGCGCCAGCCTGGTGCTCACGCTGGTGGCCAGCGCCACCAGCCTGCTGGCCCAGTTGTACCTGTGGCGCGCCATCTACGGCGCTGACGGCCACGCGGTGCTGGCCGGATTCCGGCTGGCCGACATGACCAGCTACCTCCTGTTTAGCAACCTGCTGTTCCTGATGCTCGACAACCGGGTCGATCACGAGATCGCCGCCGACATCATGCGCGGCGATATTCTGATCCACTTCGTGCGCCCGGTCAGCTACACGGTGCAAAAGTTTTTCACCTCGCTGGCCACGGTGCTGAGCAACGGCGTGCTGGTCGGCCTGCCTCTGTGCGTTCTGGGCGCCGTGCTGTTTGGCCTGACAATGCCGCGCGGGCCCGACGTGCTGCTGTTTGCCGTCAGCGCCACCCTGGCGCTGCTGATCGGCTTTCTGCTCAACGCCTGCGTCGGGGCGCTGGCCTTCGTCACCACCAATCTGTGGGGCATCCAGATGATGAAAACGGCTACCGTCGGCATCCTGTCGGGCTATCTGATTCCGCTCAGCTTTTTCAGTCCGCCCTTGCGGCAGGTGGCTGACTGGCTGCCATTCCAGTCGATGATTCACACGCCGGTCGCGCTATTACTGGGCAAGGCCGGCGGCCTGGGCGCGGCGTTTGCGCTGATTGGACAGCAGCTGTGCTGGGTGCTGCTGCTGGGCGCCGCCTGCGCCGCCCTGTGGCGCCAGCTGGGCAAGCGGCTCGATGCGGTGGGGGGCTAGCATGCACACTTACAAGCACTACCTGGGCCTGTCCCTGTTTCTGGGCGGCGTATTTCTGCGCAAACTGATGCAGTACCGGGCCGACTTCCTGATCGGCGCCTTCGGCTTCGTCGTGTCGGTCTCGACCCGCGCCTTGTTCATCTACTTGGTGTTCCGGCACGTGAACACGATTTCGGGCTGGAGCTACCATCAGGTGCTGTTCCTATTCGGTTTTTCGCTGATCCCGCGCGGACTCGATCACATGTTCTCGGACCAGCTGTGGGAACTGGGCCGCAAGCTGATCCAGCGCGGCGAATTCTTCAAGTACCTGATCCGCCCCATCAATCCCCTGTTCCACCTGGTGTCGGAGCGCTTCTTCTACCCTGACGGGCTGGGCGAAATCGGCGCCGGCATCGCGATTGCCATCTACGCGGCGGGTTCCTTGCCGATCGCGATGAGCCCGACCAAGGCGCTGATGATGCTGCTGCTGGTGCTGTCGGCAGCGCTCATCTACCTGTCGGTCAAGCTGGCGTTCGCCTCGCTCGCCTTCTGGACCGTCAACAGCCTGCCGGCCATGAACGCCGCTTACCAGCTATCGAGCTTCGTCAAGTACCCGCTCGATATCTTCCACCACGCAATCCAGTTCGCGCTGTTGTGGGTGCTGCCGTTCGCCTTTACCGCCTATGTGCCGGTGCTGTACATCTTGCACGACGACTGCACGCTGGTGTACTGGACGCCGGTGGTGGCGCTGCTCAGCTTTACCGCCGCCTACCGGCTCTGGCTGGCCGGTATCGAACGCTACGACATGACGGGGAGCTGAAAATGGATGATATTGTCGATGAGGTGGCCATTGACGGCCTGTCGGCGTCGGTGCGGATCGGCATTGCCGGTACCACTGGCGCCCTGCGTTTCTTTGCCGTCTCCGGCAGCCGCGACGTGCTGGCCGAGCCCCTGTTCCAGCAAGAGGTGCTGGGCCGGTTGATCGCATGCGGGAGCGTGCCGACCCGGCATGGCGTGATCGAATTCGAAGCCGCTTCAGTGTTGCCCGCGCTGCCCTGGTCCCTGGCGGCGCGCGACACTGGTTCATCGAGCAATTGCGTCAGCCGCCTGTTGGCCGGCGCCGTCCCGCTGGTGCACAAAGTGTACCGCCAGCTAGCGCCCGCCAATGTCGAACTTGATGCCAGCATGCGTCTGGACCAGGCCGCGCCCGGCGTGCTGGCGCGCTGCCTGGGCGGCTACCGCTACCGTAGCACCAACGGCGAACAGCTGGTGCTCGGCCTGGTGACCGAATACGTGCGAGGCGAGGGCGTGTACGCCGCCATGAGCCGCGACCTGCGCGCGCTCTGGTCCGGCGACGCACGCCAGGCCGACCCGCACTTGCTCGAGCAGCTGGCCGGGTGGCGTGATTTTCTCGGCAGCTTCCATGACACCATCGAGCGCACTTTTGGCGGCGGCGCGGCCGCTCCGGATTTTGACCTGGCCGCCTTTTGCGCCGATGCCCGCGCGCGCCTGGGCCGCCTGCGGGCCCACCTGCACGGCGATCCGCTGCTCGGGCCGCAGACCAGCGGCCGCGTGGCCCGCTTGTTCGACCAGCTGGAGTCAAGCTGCTTTGCGGCCGGCGCAGCAAACGACCTGCGCGCCAGCGCCTGCCATGGCGACCTGCACCTGTCGCATTTGCTGGTGCAGGCCGAGGGCACGCAGCGCCGCCTGATCGACTTTTCGCCGCTTGCGCTGACAAAGGACGAGGCGCGCTTTCGCGCCAGCAGCAAGCTGCTCGACTGGGCCGCGCTGGAACGCGCGCTCGACTATTTTTTTCTCGACGAGGCGGCACTGGCGCTGTCGCAACACACGGGGCAGGACCAGCAACTGGCCATGCAGGGCTTGATCGGGGCCAGCGCGCCGCTGGTCGAGCGCGCCGGACAGTGGCGCACGCAGGTGCGCGCCGCCCTGTGCGGCCCGGAGCGCGCCAGCGCGGTGCGGCGGCGCTTCTACTTCGCCCGCCTGCTGCAGGAACTCGAATACAACTACGATCATCAGCGGCCCTACTACCGCTGCATCGACTTCTGTTCGCTGATCAAACAATTTTTACATTTACCAAAGGAGGGCACGCGTGCATATCGTTGAATGCTATTTCGAATCAGGCGGTTTCGATTTCAATCTGCTCAAGGGCGGCATTTCGGTCTATATGTGGAACCTGTCGCGCCAGTTCGTCGCGGCCGGACACCGGGTATCGATCATCACCGCCACCAACGGCCGGCTCGACTACCTGGCCAGCCACTACCAGCTTGAAACGGTCGATTACCGCTACGCTTACCGCTTGCCGCTGGTGCTCGATCCCCTGGTGTGGGAAGGCCAGAGCGAAGTCGAGGTGCCGCTTGAGACCAGCGTCTACAAGATGACGCTGGAAGGCATCGACGTCTACTTCCTCGACAACGAGATGCTGCGCCTGTATCCGGACACCTGCTATCCGCCCTACCAGAGCAAGGGCAGCGACATCGGCTTTTACAAGCCGCTCGCGTTCCAGGTCGACTGCATCAAGTTCATCCAGAAGCACTTTGCCGGCCAGCCTTTGCTGATCCACGCGCATGAGCCGTATTACCAATATCTGATGCCGTTCGCCTTCCGCGACGACCCAGACCGGATCATGGTCAGTACCGTGCAAAGCAATATGCCGGTCAACAAGAAGGTCTACAAACCCAAGGTGGCGCGCCTGCTTGCCCTGCTTGGCATCGAGGCCGACCTCGATCAGTTCGACGACCGGCTCGACCGCAGCGATCCGCTGCTGCGCTGCATGGAGCAGCACCTGCCCGCGTCCCATCTTTACTATCCGTACCGGGACGACTATCTGAACCTGCTAGCGCCAATCGTCGCCTACAGCGATTATGTCGATTTCCTCTCGCCCGGCCAGCTGCGCTTTTACACCAGCTTTGCCGACACGCCGTTCGAGCAGCTGTTCGGCCAACTGGCCATTGCCAAGGTGCTGGCCGAGCATCGCAGCAAATTGTTCGTAGGCTGGTGCGCCATTAGCGACAGCTGGCACCAGTTCGACCCGGCCAGCGTGGCGCGCGACGACGTGCTGCGCGGCCTCGGGCTCGACCCGGCCAACCCGACCTTCTATCACAACGCCCGTTACGCGGTCGAGCACAAGGGGCAGGTCGAGCTGATGCGCGCCATCGAGCAGGCGCTCGAGCGCGATCCGAAGCTCAACTTCATCGTGCGCTGCATTTCCGGCACCGGCATCGACAACCCGTACTTCCATCAGGTCAAGGCGCGCTTCCCCGCCAGTATTCACCTCGACTGGAGCATGGTCAGCGAGCAAACGCTGATGCAGTATGCCAGTGCGGCCGACTTCAGCCTGTTTCCGTCCAAGTTCGAAATGGACACCTTCCTCATCGCGCAGGGCGAATCGATGCTGTGCGGCGCAGTGCCGATCGCCACCGCCCAGGAAGGCACCAGCCACTTCGAACACGCGCTGCCGGTGACGCACCCGCGCGCCACCGGCCTGGCCGTGAACCGCTCGTTCGCCGAGGACGACCCGCTGCTGGCGCAAGCGCTGGCCGAGCGCATCATCGAGGCGGCCGCGCTGTATCGCCACGACCAGCCGTGCTACCGCAAGCTGGTGCGCAATGCGCGCGCGGTGGCATCCCAATTTACGTGGGAGATGGCGGCCCGCGCCCACCTTGACGTATTCGAGCGGGCCGAGGCCGAGCGCCTGGCGCGCCATGCCGATACCGAAGCGCCGGCCGCGCGCGCCGCGCAGCAGTTCGAACAAGCCTACGCGCGCGCCGATTTCGAGGCTTGCGCGGCGCTGGCCGGCCATCTGGACGCGCCGGCCCTGTCCGAGCGGCTCGCGCGCCGCTTCAGCGTGGCATCCAATACGGTGTCGTACCGGCACGAGCAAGTGCGCGGCGTGGAGCTGTTCGCCCGCTTCGACGCCGGCGTTGACCGCTTCGAGTGCGTCCCGATGCAAGCCAATGGCGCGCAGTTTGAAGTGGCGCTGCCGCAGCAGCCGGTCGAGCGTGAATTGTATTTCCGCCTGACGCTGGCCAACGGGCGCGTATGCTGGGACCGGAGCGGCCATGCGTGAAACCCGCTTGACTTTGCTGGCCGGCGGCATGGGCGTGCGCATGGGACGCCTGGGCCACGGCCGCCTGAAACCCCTGATTCCGTTTGGCGGCGCCTGCCACCTGATCGACTTCAGTATCGAAAACGCGCGCCGCAGCGGCGCCAGCGAAGTGCTGCTCATGCCCCAGTACAACACTGGCCAGCTGCTGCGCTACATGCTCGAGACCTGGTGCAGCGGGCCCGGTTTCCAGGTGCACCTGGGCGCCTACCAGGGCGTGCGCGCCGATAACGTGGACGCCACGCTGGAGCGGGTGCAGCGCCCGACCGAACGCGGCACGGCCGATGCGCTGATCAAGAATGCGCCCTATATCTTCGGTCCCGCCACGCGCGACGTGATGGTGCTGCATGCCGACCATGTGTACCAGTTCGACTACCAGCCGATGCTCGACCATCACCGCCGCAGCGGCGCCGCGCTCACCATCGGCTACCAGGAGATCGAACTGGAGTACGTCAAGCTGTTCGGCATGGTGCAGTTCGACGACGACGGTAATTTGCGCAGCTTCGTCGAAAAGCCCGCGGCGCCGACCGCCAACACCGTGTTTTCTGCCGTGTGCGTATTCAATGCCGAAGTCCTGCAGCGCTACTTGGCCCTGCTCGACGGCAGCAACTGGCAGCACGACATCAGCCGCGACGTGATTCCCGCCATGCTGGCCGGCGGCGAAACGATCAAGGGCTTTTGCTTTGACCACTACTGGGAAGACATCGGCACGGTTGATCGCTACCTGCGCGCCAACTTGCGCATGCTGGACGCGGCGCCGACAATGGCGCTCTCGCAGCTGCCGGTGACGATCGCGCCCGAGGTGGCGCGCCGCTACGTGGCCGCCGAGGGCAGCCTGAGGCAAGCCATCGTCGGCGCCGATTTCGACAGCGGCGCCAGCATCGAGCGTTGCATCGTGTACCCCGGGGCGCGCGTCGCCGACTCGGCCGTCATACGCAACAGCATCGTGATGCCGGGCGCCGTGGTGGCGCCGGGCACGCGCCTGGACAACGCGATCGTGCTCGCGTCCGACCAGCCGGGTGTCCCCGATCCGCTGGACGTGATCCAGCTGGAGGCTTCATGAGCGGCGCCTATATCGTGCTTGACATGGGCGGCACCACGCTGCGCAGCGCCTTGTACGATCCGGCCAGCGGCGTGTTGTCGAACACGCGCCGCGAGCCGACCGACAACTTCATCGGCTGGCCCGAGCTGACGCTGGCGCAGCTTCAGGACAAGGTGTTCGAGCAGCTGCAGCGCTGCATCGCGGCCCAGCGCGCATGCGCGCCGGCGGCCGCCGCCTGCATCTCGTTTGCCGGCCCGGTGGCGCCCGATGGCCGGGTGGTCGGCGCGCCAACCATCTGGGGCAAGACCGGCGCGCCGCTGGCGCTGGGCGCGCGCCTTTCCGCGGCGCTGGACATGCCGGTCCATTTGCTCAACGACGTGACTGCCGCCGCCTGGCGCTACAGCGAGCAGGTCGACGAGCCGTTCTGCCTGATCACGGTCAGCTCCGGCATCGGCAACAAGGTGTATTACGACGGCCAGACGCTGGTCAACGGCGACGGCTTCGGCGGTGAAATCGGCCACTTACGGGTTGACTTCGGCCCCGATGCGCCGCTGTGCGATTGCGGCGAACGGGGCCACCTTGGCGCGCTCGCGTCCGGCCGCGGCACGCTGGAAGTGGCGCGCCGCTTTGCACTTGCCGATCCCGACGCATTCGCGGCCTCGCTGCTGGCGCGCCTGTGCGGCGGCGAGGCCGACGCCATCACCACCTACCACCTGGTCGAAGCGGCCAAGGCCGGTGACGCCTTTGCCGCCGGCTGCGTGCGGCACGGGATCGGCTTCATGGCGCGCGCCATCGCCACCATCTATGCGGCCATCGGCGTGCGGCGCTACCTGTTCATGGGCGGCTTTGCCCTGGCGCTGGGCGAGCTATACCACCAATGGCTGGCAGCCGAACTGCGCACCATCGGCCTGTTCGGCGTGGCGCCGGAGGCCGTCGCCGATGTGCTGGAAATGACCGAAGAAGACGACGACCACGGCCTGACCGGCGCCGGTCGCTACCTGCGCCATACGCTGGCGCATCAAGAAAGGGAAACGCTATGAAGCATGACTACGATGTATTGGTGGTAGGCGGGGTCGGCATCGACACCATTGTGCGGGTTCCCGCGCTGCCGCTGCCGCTGGCCGATTCGATCCACGTGGGACCGGTGCGCGACTACGTGGCCCACACCGGCAACGGCGTGGCCCTGGCTAGCCACGCGCTTGGCCTGCGCACCAAGCTGGTCGACTTCATCGGCGCCGACGCCCAGGCCGAGCTGATACACGCGCGCTACCGCGACACCGGCCTCGATTTCAGCTATATCGTGCACCCGAGCGGCACCCGGCGCAGCGTCAATTTGGTCGACCCGAGCGGACGGCGCCTGTCGCTGTATGACGGGCGCCATCCGCACGAACTGCGCATGGACAGCGCGTTCTACCTGCCTTTCCTGCGGCGCGCGCGCCACGCCCACTTCTCGATCATGAACTGGGCGCGCGACCTGTACGAGGATGCGCGCGCGCTTGGCGTGACGGTCTCGAGCGACCTGCACGACTGGGACGGCGCCAGCGACTACCACCGCGATTTTGCCTTGCAGTCGGACCTGGTGTTTGTCAGCACGGCGGCGCTGGGCGGACGCCACGAACAAGTGATGCGCGCCATCCTGGACCAGGGCAGGGCGCAGACCGTGGTCGCCATGGCCGGCGACCAGGGCAGCTACCTGCTGCGCCGCGGCGACAGCGCGCCGCGCTACATGGGCTGTGCCCAGCTGGGACGCACGATTGTCGACTCCAACGGCGCCGGCGACGCCTATGTGTCGGGCTTTTTGTATGGCCACTTCAATGGCATGGGCAGCGACGCCTGCATGCGCCTGGGCGCGGTGGCAGGTGCCTACGCCTGCGGCATCGAAGGCACGGCCGAGGGCTTCCTCACGCGCGGCCAGCTGCTTGACTACGCCGCCACGGCGGCGCTCTGACATGGCGCTGCAATCGACGCCCCCACGCCAGAGCATGCTGGTACTGGGCGGCAGCAGCCTGTACATGCTGCTGCTGTTCAAGGCCATGTCCGCAGCCGGGCTATGGGACGCTCTGCAGCGCGTGACACTGTTCGGCCGCTCGGCCGAGCGCCTGGCGTTCCTGGCGCGCGCCGGCGCCGAGGTGGCGGGCGCCTGCCAGGTCGATTTTGCGACCGACTACGCCAGCTGCGTGGAACAGGACTACGACATTGTGTTCAACCAGATCCGCTTCGGCGGCCTGGAAAAGCGCGACCTGGACGAGCGCACCGCGATCGCGTGCGGCTTTGCGGCCGACGAAACGCTAGGCATCGTCGGCGTGAGCAACGCGCTGCGCACGATCAGCGGCATGGCGCCGTTTTTGGCCCCGCTGATCGGCCGCGCCCACCAGCCGCGCTGGATCAATTTCACCAACCCGTGCTCGATCGTCACCCAGCACCTGGTCAACACGCTGGGGCCGCGTTCGGCGATCGGTATTTGCGACTATCCGGCAGTGTTTCGCAACAAGATCGCGGACCATTTCAAGCTCGGCGCCGAGCGCGTCGAGATCGGCTACTTCGGCCTGAACCATTTCGCCTTCGTCTACGAGGTACGGGTCGATGGCCGGCAGCGGCTCGAGCAACTGCTGGCCGGGGGCTTCGCGCTGGCGATCGGCGCCCAGCGCTGGCTGGACTACCTGGTGGTGCCGTCCTGGAACATGGTGTTCGATCCGGCGCGGCTGCACGCGCGCCAGAGCGCCGAGCGTAACCGCGCCGGCACGCTGCTGGATATCGAACGCGACTGCGAGCGCCTGCTGGCCGCCGGCGCCGGCGCCGAGCGCCTGCTCGCGCTGCTGGCGCAGCGCGACTGCGCCTGGTACGAACTGGCGGTGGTGCCGCTGCTGGCGCTGTGCCTGGGCCGCCGGCCTGGCGAGGCGATCGTCAACCTGGCCACCGGCGATGTATTCGACCTTGGTCTGGAACACTGCGTGGTGGAAGCCAATGCCATGGTCGACGCCGCCGGCGCGCGCGCGCTGGCGTTGCCGCAGGCGCTGCGCCGCAGCGTGCTGTTCGACTACTGCCGCGCCATGAAGCGCGCTGAAACGACGCTGCTGGCCGGTATCTGCAGCGGCGACGGCCGCGCCGTGCTGCGCGCCTGTCTGGCCAACCCGATGATCGCATCGGCGCCCCGGAGCGCGCTGTACTTCGAACGCCTGGCCGCGCTCGACCCTGCGATCGCCTTATTTTTCGCCGGCCTGCCACTTGGCGCCGGCGCCTCGACTTCACCGGAGAGCATCCCATGCAGCCTTTGAAACTGTTATTCGTTACCTCGGAACTGGCGCCGTTCAGTTCAACCGGCGGGCTGGCCTATGTCGCCCAATCGTTTCCCAAGCACTTGCGCGAGCGCGGCGTCGACGCCCGCATCGTCGCCCCCAAGTTCGGCCGCCTGCTGGGCAGCATGGCCGATCGCCTGCACAAGGTGGGCGAATGGGACATCACCGTGGCAGGCGTGACGCGCCGCTGCGAGATTGAACTGCTCGAACATGGCGGCAACCTGATCTATTTTGTGGGCAACGACCATTACTTCGACCGCGAGAACCTGTACAACTACCCGGACGAAGCCGAGCGCTTCCTGTTCTTTAACGAAGCGATCGTGCAGATGGCCGCGCGCGGCGTGTTCGCGCCGCATATCTTCCATGCCAACGACTGGTTGTCCTGCCTGTTGCCGTTCCTGCTGCGCACCCGCTTCCACGACCACCAGGAACTATCGCGCAGCAAGGTCATGCTGAGCATTCGCAACCTGCGTTACCAGGGCGTCTTCCCCAAGCAGGTGTGCGAGCTGCTGGGCGTGGACTGGGCCGAGCTGGAAGCTGCGGACCTGGCCTTTTACGACTACGTCAACCTGCTCAAGATCGGCATTCATTACGCCGACATGATCGTCACCTCCAGCCCCAGTTATGCGCTCGAGATCCAGAGCCCCGGCTACGATCCGTTAACGGACGCCTTGCTGCGCCGGCGCGACGCCATCCACGGCGTGGGCGAGGGGCTCGACGTGCAGGTCGACGATCCGCGCACCGACCCGCGCTTGCTGCACAACTACGGCGAGGGCGACGTGGCCGAGGGCAAGGCCGCCAACAAGCGCGCCTTGCAGGCGCAACTGGGACTGCCGGTGCGGCCCGATGTGCCGTTGATGGGCTGGATCAACCGGCTGACGACGCAAAAGGGCGTCGATCTGTTGCGCCTGGCGGTCGGCAATGGTTTGCTCGACGAAGATATCCAGATCGTCGCCTGCGCCGACGGCGAACCCATTTTCGAGCATTTTTTCGCTGAGCTGGCGGCCTCCCGGCCCGACAAATTCGTCTACCTGCACTACGACGAGCGCACCGCTTACCGGCTGTATGCTGCGGCCGACATGTACCTGATGCCATCGAGCTATGAGCCGGGCGGCATCTCGCAACTGATCAGCATGCGTTACGGCACCGTGCCGATCGTGCGCGCCACCGGCGGCCTGCGCGACACGGTGGTGCCGTTCGATAGCGCCACCGGCATTGGCACGGGCTTTAGTTTCGACTTCAAGAGCACCTGGCTAATGATGCACACCATCCGGCGCGCGCTGCAGGCCCACCACGACAGCGCCGTGTGGCCGCGCATCGTCGCCAACTGCATGCAGCACGACTGCAGCTGGAACGGGCCGATCGACGCTTACCTTGCCCTGTTTGACACCTTGCGCCGCGCCCCCGCACCGACGCGCGCCATCGACCAGATTCCCGTTTAAGGAGCGCCATGACCATTCTTGCCACTCCCTTGCTGGCCGGCGTCGCGCTAGCGCTGGTGGCGCCGGCGCCGGCCCACGCCGGACCTGCCCAGCGTACGCTCAAAGCGGTCAGCGAGCGCGCCGGCAGCCTTGAGCTGACCACCAGCGACGGCAAATACGTGCTCACCGCGTATTCCGATCGCGTGGTCCAGACCACCTTCATCGCCACCGACGACCAGCCGGCGCCGCCATCGCACGCGGTGGTGGCCGCGCCGCAAGCGGTGCGCACCACGCTGCGCCAGAACGCCAAGCGGATCGAATACGCCACTGCCGGCATTGTGGTGACGATATCGCGCGCGCCATTCCAGATCGCCTATTCCTACCAGGGCCGCCCGCTGGTGGTTGAACGCGGCGGCTACCAGAAGGGCGCCGACGGCGAGAGCGTCGACTTCACGCTCGACGCCGACGAGGCGCTGTTTGGCGGCGGCGCGCGCGCGCTCGGCATGAACCGGCGCGGCCACCGGCTCCAGCTGTACAACAAGGCCCACTACGCCTATGAAAGCCGCAGCGAGCTGCTGAACTACACGATGCCGCTGGTGCTCTCCTCGAAGCGCTACATGATCCATTTCGACAACGCGACGGCCGGCTGGCTCGATCTCGACCAGCAGCACCGCAACGTACTGCGCTACGAGTCGGGCGGCGGGCGCAAGACGTACCAGGTGATCGCCGGCGCACGCTGGGAAGAGCTGTTCGACAGCTACACGGCGCTGACGGGGCGCCAGCCGTTGCCGCCGCGCTGGGCGCTGGGTAACTTCGCCAGCCGCTTCGGCTACCACAGCGAGGACGAGGCGCGCGCCACGGTGGCGCGCTTCGCCGCCGAAGACATTCCGCTCGACGCCATCGTGTTCGACTTGTACTGGTTCGGCAAGGAGATCCAGGGCAGCATGGGCAACCTGGCCTTCGACCGCGAGGCCTTTCCCCACCCGGAAGGCATGATCGGCGACTTCGCCAAGGCCGGCGTGAAGACCGTCCTGATCACCGAACCGTTCGTGCTGACCACGTCGCAGCGCTGGCAGGACGCGGTCACGCACAAGGCGCTGGCCACCAACGCAAGCGGCGCGCCGTACACCTACGATTTCTATTTCGGCAACACCGGCCTGGTCGATATCTTCAGCGATGCCGGGCGCAGCTGGCTATGGGATACCTACCGCCGGCTGCACCAGATGGGCGTGCGCGGCTGGTGGGGCGACCTGGGCGAACCGGAAGTCCACCCGGCCGACTTGCTGCATGCCACTGGCACGGCGAACCAGGTGCACAATATCTATGGCCACGCCTGGGCCGGGCTGATCGCGGAAGGCTACCGCAAGGAGTTTCCGAAAGAGCGGCCCTTCATTTTAATGCGGGCTGGCTATTCCGGCTCCCAGCGCTTCGGCTTGATACCGTGGTCGGGCGACGTCAACCGCAGCTGGGGCGGCCTGCAGCCGCAGCCCGAAATCGCGCTGCAAATGGGGATGCAGGGACTGGCCTACATGCACTCGGACCTGGGCGGCTTTGTCGGCCCCACGCTGGACGACGAATTGTATGCCCGCTGGCTGCAATACGGCGTGTTCCAGCCCGTGTTCCGCCCCCACGCGCAGGAAGAGGTGCCGTCCGAACCGGTCTACCGCGCGCCGCGCGCGCTGGCGTTGGCGCGCGAAGCGATCAAGCTGCGCTACGCGCTGCTGCCTTACAACTACACGCTGGCGTTCGAAAACAGCCGCACCGGCATGCCCTTGATGCGCCCGTTGATGATGGAAGAGCCGGACAACGTGCGTCTGCGTACGCTGTCGGCCACGTATCTGTGGGGCCGCGAGCTGCTGGTCACGCCCATCCTCGCGGCGGGCGTGCGGCAACAGCAGGTGGTGTTCCCGGCCACGGCCAGCTGGTTCGACTTTTACACCGGCCAGCGCCACGCGGGCGGCGGCAGCGAACTGGTGCCCGTGGTCGACGAGCATATCCCGGTGTTTGTGCGGGCCGGCGCTTTCCTGCCGATGGCCCCGCCTATGGCCAGCACCGACGCCTATACCGGCAGCGAGCTGACGCTGCGCTATTACCACGACCGCGCCGTCAAGGCGTCAGCCGGACAGCTGTACGACGACGACGGCCATACCGCACAGGCCTGGGAGCAGGGGCAGTTCGAGCTGCTGAAGTTCGCCAGCGAAAGCGCGGACGGCACACTGTCGATCCGCGTCGCCAGCGCGCCGGGCGCCGCCTACCGCGGGCCGGCGCGCGCCATCACGCTCGAAGTACACAACGTCGAGGCGGCGCCGGACGCAGTGCTGCTCGACGGCGGCCCAGTGGCCACCGCCTGGGACCCGGCGCGCAAGGTGCTCAGCTGCACGCTGACGCTGGCCGCCGGCGCCACCCGCACCGTGCGCATCATTAACAAGGAAAGCAAGCATGACTAAACAACCAAGCAACTACGGCATCACCGAGCAGCACATCGAACAGTTCCGCAACGACGGCTATTTCCTCCTCCAGTCGGCACTGTCGCCCGAACAATTGGCGCTGCTGCGCGCCGAAGCGCAGTTTTCCATCGACCGCATGGACGCGCAGATGGACGCGCTGCAGACCGACATGATCGGCATCAGCCACCGCAACCGGCGCTACTTCGCCGCCAACGTGTTCCGCCAGCGCCCGGCGCTGGAAAGTTTCCTGTTCGGCGACCTGATGGCCGAGCTGTGCCGCGCCACGCTGGGCCAGCAGGCGCACTTGTTCTGGGAGCAGTACGTGATCAAGTGCGCCGAGGGCGACATGCGTTTCTCGTGGCACCAGGACAGCGGCTATATCGGCCACAAGGTCAAGCCCTTCATGACGTGCTGGATCGCGCTGGACGACGTGGACGAAGAGAACGGCACGGTGTACTTGCTGCCGCAATCGGTGAGCGGCATTCGCACCTGGGTCAAGCATGAACGCGAGCCGGCCACCAATGACATGGTCGGCTACTTCGGACGCGAGCCGGGCGTACCGGTGGTGGGGCCGGCGGGCACCATCGCCTGCTTCGCCAGCACCACCTTCCACCGCAGCGGGCCCAATCTCAGCGGCAAAATGCGGCGCGTCTACCTGGCCCAGTATTCGGAAGAGGTGATCTGCAAGAACGATGGCACGCCGTGGGAAAACGATATCGCTTTCCTCGACGGCGGACGCATCGTGGCGCAGGGCCGCTAGTGACCGGCCAGCTGGCGCAGCACGTCGACCACGAGCGCGTGGTCCTGTTCCTGCGACAAGCCCGAGACGGTGATGGTGCCGATGCAGATGCCGCCCTTGAGCAGCATGGGAAAAGCGCCTCCGGCAGCCGCATACACGCGCGCGTCCAGGCCGGTGTGCGCTTCAAAGGTGGTGCCGCGCGCCCGGTAGCACGCACCCATGTACAGCGAACTGTGGCAGTAGCGCTCGACCACCCGGTTCTTGCGCGCGATCCATTCGACATGGTCGGGCGTGGTGCCGGCCATGGCATGAAAAAACAGCTGGGCGCCGTTGCGGCTGATGTCGACGGCGATCGGCTTGCCGGCGCGCTTGGCCGCCTCGATCAGACGCAGTCCCGCGTCGAGCGCCAGCGCGTTGCCAAAGCTGACGAACTGCAAGGCTTGTTCCTGTTGCAGAAGCTCGGCCGCGAGCAGTTGCAGGTCTTCCATTTGAACTCCCGGAAACAATTTGTATGAATACTACATGCGCAATTCCCCGATGACCGATTATCTGAGCAAAAAAATCAAGATCCTGTCCTTCCTCGCCATCGTGATGGTGGTGCTGGTCCACGCATACAACCAGCCGGAACGGGTGCTGCATTCATGGAAGCTGGTCAAGACGGGCGAGAACTGGAACGCCTGGGCGCAGCTGTTCATTTCGAACGGGGTGGCGCGCTACGGCATTCCCTTTTTCTTCCTGGTGTCCGGCTGGCTCAATTACCGCAAGGCGCGCGGCGCGTTTGCCGATCTGGCGCTGACGCGCCTGCGCACGCTGGCCTTGCCGTATTTTCTGTGGAGCGCCATCAGCCTGTTCGTATTCTGGCTGGCGCAGCAAAATGACTTCATGTGGGCGCTGATGCAGGCCAACCCGATTGGTCCGTTTGCCACCACCCGCTTGGCCGACTACAGCGCCAGCCAATGGTGGACGCGTTCGGTGGTGTACCCGGTGGCGTTCCAGCTGTGGTTCCTGCGCGACCTGTTCGTGTGCAGCTTGCTGGCGCCCTTGCTCATTGCTGCCTTTGCGCTGCCGCGCGCGCTGGTCGCGCTCATGTTTGCCGGGTTCGCGGTGTTGTTTTTCAACGGCGCCGATTTCTATCTGGTTGAAGGGGAAGGGCTGCTGTTCTTTTCCGCCGGCCTGCTGCTGGCCCACTGCGGGGCCGACGTGCAGCAGGCGCCGCGCTGGTTCCGACTGCGCTGGTGGGCCGTGCTGTGGCTCGCCGTGATCGCGCTGAAAACCGGGCTCGCGTTCGCGCACTGGGACGTTTCCCGGCCACTGGCCATCATCGCGCTGTACCGCCTCAGCCAGGTGATGGGCATTGCCGTGGTCTGGTTCGGTTACGACCGCGTCATGCGCGGCGCGGCGCCGGCGCCGGCCGCGCTGCGCATGGCATCGCACGCCTTCATCGTCTATGTTCTGCACGTGCCGTTGCTGAACCTGGCGACCCAGGCGGCGCTGACCCTGTTTGGCAACACCGATGCAATGCGCTTTGCCGTCTACGCCGGTAGCGCGGCCGGCAGCATCGGCGTGTGTGTGCTGGCCGGACGCGCAATGACGCGCTGGGCACCAACGCTATCGGCACTGCTCACGGGAGGGCGCGCCACGCCACCACCATCCACTCCAACACCGGCCACACCACAACAACTGACAAGCGAGACCGTATGACAAGCAAGCATTTTTTGAACGCAGCCGTCGCCTGCGGCCTAGCCCTGGCCAGCGCGCTGCCCGCAGCGGCGCAGGCGCCATTTTCGTGGAACAACGCCACCATCTACCTGGCGTTTACCGACCGCTTTAACAACGCCGACCCGAGCAACGACTTCCCGTACGGGCGCAAGGCGAAAGGTGCGCCGCTGCGTTCCTTTGCCGGCGGCGACCTGGCCGGCATCAGCGCCAAGATCAAGGATGGCTATTTCAGCCGCCTGGGCGTGGACGCCATCTGGATCACGCCGCCGGTCGAGCAGATACACGGCGCGCTCGACGACGGCAGGGGCGACATGTACGGCTTCCATGGCTATTGGGCCAAGGACTTTACCAGCGTGGACGCCAATGTCGGCACGGCGGCCGAGCTGCACACGCTGGTCGATACGGCGCACGCGCACGGCATCCGCGTGCTGCTCGACGTCGTCATGAACCAGACCGGCCCTGTGACCGCCGTCGACCCGGTGTGGCCGGCCGAGTGGGTCAGGACCGATCCCGTGTGCAGCTACAAGGACTACCGCAGCACGGTCGAGTGCATGCTGGTGCCCAATCTGCCGGATTTTCGCACCGACAGCAACACGGCGGTCGCGTTGCCGCCCGCGCTGGTGCAGAAATGGAAGGCCGAAGGGCGCTACGAGCGCGAAACGGCCGAGCTCGACGCTTTCTTCGCGCGCACCGGCTATGCGCGCGCGCCGCGCTACTACCTGATCAAATGGCATGCCGATTGGGTGCGCAAGTACGGCTTTGACGGCTTTCGCGCCGATACGGTCAAGCACGTCGATCCCATCGCCTGGAAGGAACTCAAGCGCGAAGCGAGTACGGCCTATGAAGAGTGGAAAGGCGCCCATCCGCGCCAGAAACTGGGCGACGACAAGTTCTACATGATGGCCGAGGTGTACAACTATGCGATCGGTCATGGGCAGTTGTTCGATATCGGCGGCGGCATGCGCATCAACTATTTCGACTACGGCTTCGACGCGCTGATCAATTTCAGCATGAAAAGCGACGCCCGGGCCGACGAGGAGACGCTGTTTTCCAGCTATTCGGCGCTGTTGCAGGGGCCGCTCAAGGGGAGGGGCGTGGTCAATTATATGAGTTCGCATGACGACGACAGCCCGTTCGACCCGACCCGCAAGCGTCCTTTCGAAACTGCCACCAAGCTGCTGCTGGCGCCGGGCGCGGCGCAAATCTATTACGGGGACGAGACCGCCCGCTCGCTGGTGGTGGCAAGCGCGCCGGGTGATGCCACCTTGCGCTCGTTCATGAACTGGGACGCGCTGGCCAACGATCCGGAAACGAAACGCATCCACCAGCATTGGCAACGCCTTGGCCAGTTCCGCCGCGCGCATATAGCTGTTGGCGCCGGCGTGCACCAGATGTTGCAGGCGTCTCCTTACGTTTTCAAGCGGACCTTTGAGTCCGCGGAGGTGAGCGACCGCGTGGTGGTAGCGCTCGGGCTTAGCGGCGACAAGCCGATTGCGATCCCGGTGGGCGGTGTGTTTCGCGACGGGCAGGTGGTGAAGGACTGGTATTCCGGCCAGCGCGCCACGGTGGCGGGCGGTAAGGTGGTGTTTGCAGCAGCTAGCGCCATTTTGCTGATCGCGCAAGAGTAGGGGCGCTACCTGAAAAGAGGAGGGCGGGGTTGCGCAAAAAAGGAGGCTGAGGCTTCCTTTTTTGTCGGGCAGGACCATCGCGCTATCAAGCGGTTGAGCAGGCCATTGCTTAGTTCTAAGTCATCATCGCGCCGCCAGGATTGCCCCCGAGTCCACAAGCTTGGAGATTGAGTCGACCGCGTTTTGTGTACCGTCCGGGCGCTAGTGCGGATTGAAGCGAACAGATTCCTTCATTTCATTGTTCAAGCCGCGGCACTGACGGTCCATTGTTAACAGCTCCCCCCTCATTACATTGCCGAAAAGCACAATATTCTCGCTCACGCCGCAGATTCCGCCAGTTCCTCGGTGCCAGACTACCCGCCATGCAAGCGCGCGACAATCTCTGTGACATCGACAAATTGCGCGGCGCTATAGATGGCCAGCAAGCCCAGTACAACAATAAACAGGGTACACAGTGATTTTTTCATGACATTTCCTTTAAAGATGCGACAGTGATTGCTGAATAGTGAAACGCGATGCCTTCCAAGCGGGCACTGCAGACGCTATAACCGCGCCGGCCAGGACCAGCCCAATCCAGATCAACACGGCTTTGGCAGAGAGCGCCAGCGGAAAGGCGACGCCAAATAGCATTTCGCCCAAAAAGGTGCCGATCGCCGCCGATATGGGCAAAGCCAGCAAGATGGCCAACGGCAGGCTAAGCAGTGCAATAAACACGCCCTCGCAAACAATATTGCGCAGCACCACACCGGAGCGCGCGCCAATGCAGCGCATGATGCCAAATTCGCGGCTGCGCTCGCTCACGCTGCTGCTCATGGCCGAGCCGAGGCCGACGCTGCCAACCAGTGCCATCAGGACAGAAATGAACAATAGCCCCGCGATCAGCAAGTCGAAATGTCCATCACTGTCCTTGCGCAGCATGACTTCCGTGATGCTGATGCGGGTACCGATACGATTTTGCGCCAGCGCCTTTTCGACAGCAGCAGTCACCACCGCGATACTGCGCTCGTCATGGGAACGCATCACTACCCGGTACGTGCTGGCGCGTCCTGCCTGCCCGGCCAGGTCGGCATAGCTCGCTGGCGTAACGTAGGCCGTGGCCGCCGCCATGGCTTGGCGCGCGATGCCCACCAGGCGCAAGCGCGCTACTTTGCCGTGGCTGGCCAAGCTGATGTCGTCGCCGACCTTCACATGCGGGAAGAAATCCAATGCCGCGCTGTTGAGCACCACTGTGCCGGGCTGGTCTGCCCTAAGCCAATGGCCTTCGCGCATGCTCAGCTTGAGCATCGTGCTCGATAGCGGCGGCGCCGCCATGCTCAAACTGCCGTGGACACCGTCAGGATAGACACGTTCAATTTCCAGACCGTCAGCGCGCGCCTTGCTGGTGGCGCTGCTGTTCCACGGCTCGACCTGCGCCACGCCGGGCACCGCACCGATGATGGCGCACACCGCGTCGATCGCTTCAAAGCGATTGAGCGCGATTTCCATATCATAGTGGCGCTCCAGTGCCGCCTCTACCAGGTGTTGTTGCGAGGCCTTGCGCACGTTCAGGCTGCTGACAAACATGGCGCCCGCCATGGCCAGCAAGGCGAGGATGAACAGCAGGCGGCTCCGACGCCGAAAGCTGTTTCGCAGCGCCATCAACAAGTTGCGGTCCAGCCAAGGAAGCAAGTTCAGCCAGCGAGCGCGGACGGGGTAATCCTGGCGCGCGCTGCCAAAATCGGTGATGGCGGCAAGCACCGTCATTTGGCTTGCCTGCCAAATAGGCACGGTTGCCAGCAGCAGCGGCACCAGCACACCGGTGGCGGCCAGCAACAGGTAACTAGACCAGGGCAGCGCGTCGCTGAACATCGTGAAGTTCAAGATTTGCCTGAGCACCACGGCAGAAAACGCGCGCCCGGCGGCCAGACCGGCCCACGTGCCAAGCGCTGTCGCCAACAGCCCTATCATGAGCACCATCGACAGATACAGCACAGCAATTTGGGTAGTGCGCGCGCCGATGGTTTTCATGACGCCGATCTGGCGCGTCTGCTGCGCCAGCATGCTGCCTAGCATCGTGGCCGTCAGCATCGCGCTCAGGACACACGCGATGCCGCTAAAAATGAGTAGCATGAACGTGATCGACGACATCACTTTCTGGTGCGGGTGCTGGCCTGGCGGCGGAATGCGGATCTGCTCGACGCTGCGGCCCTGGCTTTGCAGCCATAGCGCGAGCGGGGCGACGCTCGCTTCGATGGCCTCGATGTCGAAGGGGCGGTCGCGCACTTTCAGCTTAAGCTGGCGCAAATCGCCATCCAGACCCATGCCGGCCACGGTGGCCGCAGTCGCGTAGGCATACACGGTTGAACCGCGGCTGGCCGGTGGCAACGCCGGGTCGTGCAAGGTGCCTGAAATGGCCAGCGCATACTGCACGCCGTCTGCGGTTCTGACCTTAAGCGGCGCACCGATGCGCGCTCCCATCATGGGCAGCACGTCGCGTTCGAGCAGCAGCGTGGCCGGTGGCGGCGGCCAGGCGCCGGCCTCCCGGTACACGGTGTTGATGCGCAGCGCGCTAAAGTCATCGACGACAAATATGGTGAGTGGGAGCCAGGCGGCGCCGACCTGCACGGCCGCGCCCACGATCGAACTGGCCTGGGCGTCAGCAATGCCAGGAAAGCGCCGCACCGCCGCCATCAGCGGGGCGTCGATGCGGTCCAGCTGCATCGTGGCCGAGGGGGGATTGGTGTCCAGGTAGTTGCGGGTGGTTTCGCGGCTCAGGATGGTGTAGCTGCTGAGCATGGTAGCCATGCCGCACACGCCAGCGGCAATGGCCAGCACCATCAGCGCAATGCGGCCCGGCGTGGCTTGGGCGTCGCGCAGCAATTTGATCCAGCGCGGGCTAAGCATGCTGCACCCGGCTAGACGTCGTCGCTTCAATGGCGCCATCGCACAACGTAATGATGCGAGTAAAGTAGGGGCTGAAGTCGCGCTCGTGGGTGACCATCAGCACCGTTTTGCCTTCCGCCACCAGCGAGGCGAACAGTTGCATGATGCCGACGGTCGTGTCTGTGTCCAGGTTTCCGGTCGGTTCGTCGGCTACCAGGATCGACGGATCATTGGCCAAGGCGCGCGCAATGGCGGCGCGTTGCTGCTGGCCGCCAGAAAGGGCACTGGGCAGTTTGTCGGCCTGATCCACGATGCCCAACCTGGCCAGCAAGCGCAATGCGCGCGCGCGGCGCTCGGCGCTCGGCCAGGTTTTGCAAAAGTCCATGGGCAACATCACGTTTTCAGCCACGGTCAGAGTGGGAAGCAACTGGAAGAATTGAAACACCACGCCCATGTGCTTGCCACGCCAGCTTGCAAGTTCCGACGCGTTCATACGGTGCACCGGGCAATTGTCGATCCATACCTCGCCCGCGCTGACGGCATCGATGCCGGCCACCAGGTTGAGCAACGTTGACTTGCCGCTGCCGGATTTGCCGACCACGGCCACGAATTCGCCGCGTTGCACTTCGAGGTTGATGCGCTTGAGCGCGCTGAACGAACCGGCACTGGTGTCGTAGCGTTTCTCCAGCTCTTTCAGGGTGATCAGGGGTTTTTTCATAATGCTTTCATAGGGCAGGGCAACGGTGGGATGGCATGAGCACCATTGGAACCGGGACAGGTATCCTGAATGTGTCAAGCGCACCGCTTTTTGACGCGCTTGTGTATCCATCAGCGCGGGAAACAATCGAGAAACAAATAATCCGGATTGACCGATAGGAAATACGCTATAAAGCGACTATGGAAAAAATGGATCACATACTGATCGTCGACGACGATGAGGAAATTCGCGATTTGCTGGGTCAGTATCTGGAAAGGCACGGCTTTCGGGTCAGCACGGCGGCCAGTGGCCGCCAGATGCGCGCCGTGCTGGCCGCGACTGCGGTCGACATGATCGTGCTCGACCTGATGCTGCCCGGCGAAGATGGCCTGGCACTGTGCCGCAGCCTGCACGCCGACGCTGCAGCACCGGTCCCGATCCTGATGCTGACGGCAAAAAATGAAGAGGCAGACCGCATCCTCGGCCTTGAGATGGGGGCCGACGACTACCTGACCAAACCGTTCGCATCGCGTGAACTGCTGGCACGCATCCGCGCCGTGCTGCGCCGCGCGCGCATGGTGCCGGCCACTGTCTTGCTGCGCGACAGCGCACAAGTGCTGCGTTTTAACGCATGGCGGCTCGACACCCACGCGCGCCACCTGCTCGACGAGCAAGGCATCATGGTGGCCCTGAGCGGCGCCGAATACCGGCTGCTGCGGGTCTTTCTTGAGCATCCTGGGCGCGTACTCACGCGCGACCAGCTGCTGGGCCTGACGCAAGGCCGGGAAGCGGACGTGTTCGACCGCTCAATCGATATCCTGGTGAGCAGGCTACGCAAGCGCCTGCGCGACGATCCGCGCGAGCCGCGCCTGATCAAAACCATGCGCAGTGGGGGATACATCTTTGCGGCGGACGTGGGGTGCGAGGTGTGCGCGCCATGACCGCTTTGATGCCACGCACGCTGTTTTTGCGCCTGGCGCTGGCCTGGTGCCTGACATTGCTGGCCACGCACCTGATTACCGCAGGCGCCGGTCACTTCCAGATGGTCGGCGATCATACTACGGAGCGCAGCTACTACCTGGCCAAAGACCTCTCGCTGCTGGTTCCCGCGCTTGAGTCGTCAGACTGGCAGGCGCGTAGCGCATGGTTGAACCGGATGCAGCGCAAGGCGTACAGCTTTCATCTGGCGCCGGCGGGAACGCGTGCGCCGCGCGCAGACAAGGTGACGTCTGAGCGGGCGCGCGCCTTCACCGGGGTGATTGCGCAAGAATTGAACGGCCGCTACGCGGTAGGCGCCAGCGCTTCCCCCGATTCGGACCAGGCGCTGCACCTGCACCTGACGCTTACCGACGGCGCCCTGCTCACGGTCGCGCTGCACGCAACCGAACAGCAGGTGCATTGGTGGGGCGGCGTGATCTTCCTGCTGCAGGCGCTGGCGGTGGCGGTGCTGACTTGGATTGCCGTGCGCCAGGCCACCGCGACGCTGCAGCGGCTGGCCGAAGCTGCCGAAGAACTAGGCACGTCAATGCAATGTGAGCCAATTGCCGAGGATGGTCCGCTGGAGGTAGCCAGGGCTGCGGCCGCGTTTAACGCCATGGGGCGCCGCATCAAGGAGCACCTGGCCGAGCGGGTGCGCATTTTGGCCGCCATTTCGCATGATCTGCAAACGCCGATCACCCGCATGCGCCTGCGCGCCGACCTGATGGCCAACCCGGCGCTGCGCGCCAAGATGGAATCTGACCTCAATGCCATGCAGGTGCTGGTCGAAGAAGGCATCGCCTACGCGCGCAGCGCCGACCGGATTACCGAAGCGCCGTGCCTGGTCGATATTGGCGCCTTGCTCGACACCCTGGTGTGTGACTACGTCGATGCCGGCCACAGCGTACAACTGGGCGGCGATCTGGCGCAGGTGGCCACCACCCGCCCGCACACGCTGCGGCGCATTGTGATGAATTTGACTGACAATGCACTGAAGTTCGCCGGACCTGTGGAGATTGACGTTGGTATTGCCAAAGAAGGCTTGTTGGCCGTGCACGTGCGCGACTGCGGCCCGGGCATCGCACCCGAATTAATCGAGCAGGTGTTCCAGCCGTTCTACCGGATCGAGAGTTCACGCAACAGAGGTACCGGTGGCACCGGGTTAGGTTTAGCCATCGCGCAGCAACTGAGTCTGGCGCTGGACGGGACGCTGACCCTGGTCAATCGCGATAGTGGCGGGCTCGAGGCAACGCTGACGTTTCCCACATGGACAAGGAACCGCACTGCCAAGGCAATGCTCAACTTCACATCATGCCGCTCGGCTGCTTGCGTGCTCGCCGGCATCGAACTCATGCACATGAGAGGTCGGCCACACCTGCGAAGGGTAGGTCGACAGGCCGAGTCACCAACTTAATTCCATCTACCGAGGTTGCCGAAAATTGGCCGTCTTTATAGGTCCATGTAGGATTCATGGGAAGACTCCAAAGTCTGAATCGCCGGGGGATCCCGGTAACGCGACAGTGTTGCCACGACCAACGCGCGTCAACAAATATCTGCTATCGCAAACCTCGACCTGCGAGGTTCCATTGAAGCGGCGAGAACGGCGCCACGATAATGGGGCGGATTTACGCGAATATCATATGAACCAAAAATTGTGTCGTTAGAAGGGGGATCCTTGTGTCGGCTTACTGTCGCCATTCACCGGACGTTCACACCAACGACATCGATGCCATGACTCTCTCTGATTTGACATAATATAAATTATGCGAAGTTAGTGTGCCCTGGACTGCTGGTGTAAATACTTGCCCGCGACTGTCGCATGACCGGTCCGCGATCAACTGTTGCGTTGTCAGTTTTTTCATGTCAGCATGCGTGATCATCTAACAGACAAGTACCTGGAGATTCCATGAATGCATATTTACCGGCTTTGGTCTGGCTGCTGTCGAACGTGATCTGCCTCGGCATTGCGAAACACCGCAACGTTAAAGAAACGGCTCTCCGAACAATGACAGCGGCTCTGCTGGGCCCGATGGCCATACCGTGGGTACTGCTCGCAGCTCCTGAGAACTTGAAACCAGCATAATTCCATGACCGGCTGCCCAGACCAGCCGACCGGGATGGTTGTAGCAACCTTTTCAATACCGGCGTAACAGCCGCGTCATGCACGTCGTTCTGCCGATCCGCGGTTTTTGCTCGGTGTCAGCGGCGGCAACTGCCGCCCATACATATCCCTGCGCGTCTTCTCGTAGCCAGACGCCTGTACGTTCGCTTGCGCGCGTCGCGTTCATCACTCCCACTCGAATTGCCTGATCCGACAAGGGTGCAAGTGAGCCACCGGAACTGACCCGCGCAGTCTGGTAGACATCGCAGCGGCACCCAAATTCCGCACGTCAAAATGTTAATAAATTGAAAAAAGACCTTTGTCATGACCATTAATTAAACTTTTGTTTGTGCGTGATGTAAAAATGTCACACATCAACACAAATGTTTCGACAGCGGGATTTGTATCTACTAACCTCAGGCTGCAACGTTAATGGAAGATTAAGAAATGGCTGACCAGGCATACCGCTGGCGGCTCGACCATCTCAACCAAAAGGATATCTGCATGAAATTTCAATCACGACTGCTCTGTTCGATCGCACTGGTACTGGCGGCACTGGCACCTTCATTCGCCTCGGCAGACGCCAAGTTCATTTACCTGACGCGCCACGCCGAAAAGTCAGCCACCGGCACCGACCCCGTCCTGACCGCAGAAGGCGTCACCCGTGCCAACAATATCGCTGCATCGCTAAAAAAGTCCGGCATCACCAGCATCTACAGCACCAATTTTGCGCGTACCCGCCAAACAGCCCAGCCGCTGAGCACGCTAACCAGTGTCCCGGTTCAAATCTATGACGATAGCCAGATGGCAAACTTCGTTGCGCAGCTGAAGGCGCTGCCCGGCAACACCCTGGTCGTGGGTCACTCCAACACCGTGCCGGAATTGGTGCGCCTGTTGAGCGGCGACGTGGTTCCCGCCATCCCGGAAACCGAATTTGACCGCCTGTACCAGATCGCTATCGGCCAAGATGGCGATGTGACGACCACACTGATGAATTCGCTCCCCAGCGTGACCGCCACAACGTGCGCTCCCATGACCGTGAACCAGCCCAACCAATCAGCTGCTGCCGGCGCGTGGCTGTTTTACACCATCACCGTTCCTGAATGCGCCAACACGCTGACGGTCAAAACCAGCGGCGGCACAGGTGACGCCGATCTGTACGTCCGGTTTAACGCCAAGCCAACAAGCGCCGATGCGACCTGCCGTTCAACCAATACGGCCAACGCCGAAAGCTGCGTGGTAACAGACCCGGCCGCCGGTATTTGGCACATAGGCGTCCTCGCCTACAAGGCAATTGCAGGCGTGACAATGAGTGCCAGCGCCAACCCGTAAGCAGTGTGTAAGACCGGCCCATTGACGGGCCGGTTCCGGCGGCGGTAAGCTGGAAACTTATCTCATTGACAGGAGCTTCGAATTGCATTTGCGCGACGCCACCGCCGACGATGCCTGCGCCATCGCGGCTATCTACAATCACTTTGTCCGTACCACGACCATCAGTTTCGAAGAAGAACCCGTGTCCGAGGCCGACATGCAAATGCGCATTGCCGCCGTGCACAGCGCAGCGCTTCCATGGCTGGTCGCGACAATCGATGGCAAAGTTGCCGCCTACGCGTATGCCACGCCCTGGCGAGTGCGTCCCGCCTATCGGTTTTCAGTGGAAAGCAGTGTGTATGTCGCGCCGGAAGCTGCGCGGCACGGCTTGGGCCGGGCGCTGTACGGCGCGCTGTTCGAGCGGTTGCGCAATGCTGGCCGCCACCTGGTAATTGGCGGCATCGCCTTGCCGAATGACGCCAGCATCGGTCTGCATGAATCCATGAAGTTTGACAAAGTAGCCCACTTCAGCGAAGTCGGATTCAAATTCGGTCGCTGGGTGGACGTGGGCTATTGGCAACTGCGGCTGCAAGCGCCTTTGATCAATGCAATGCCGTGACGGCATATCCTTTTTCGGCAATCTGGTCCGACAGGTGCTCGATATCGTAATCGGTGATCCGGTCGGCCTGGTCTTCCACTTCCACCGCCCTCGCCTCCACTTCCCAGTCGGTATTGATGGCCTCATTAGGAATATTACGATCCTGAGGTACGGCCAGGTAGGAAAACTTGCCGTCGCTTTCGGCTCTGCGATAGATATCAAGACGCATGATGGATCCCGTTAAAGAAAGAATCCAACATACCGGTATTCCGGGAATACGTCTGTTAAATGACCCACTTAGCGGTTCGCTGCCGAACTGATGCCTAGAACGAAGAGGCGGCTGGCAATCTTACCGGCCGGGGCTGCTGCGCAGGATGCGCGCCGGCAGCATTACAATCGAGCGCAACAGTTCGAAGACCGCCCCCACGCCAATGCCGACCAGGCGAAACGGCAGCATCAGCAGCCAGACAAGCGGATAAAGGATCAGGGCCAGCAGTGCCAGCGGCCAGCACAGGATCAGCAATACAAGCCACAGCAGGAAACTTAACATCATTTGCTCCAGTCAGGAAAACGTTCAGGTGAAGTGACTGTAGCGCGGGCCTGCGACCGGTTCAATGGTGGTGCGACCAACTGCAACTGGGTGCGATGAAGCTGGAAAATGCTGCGACAAGCGGTCGCACCGGCGCCCAATTAAGCGCGCCTTTTACTGCCCGACACAAATGATCTTGGTCGCATACTCATGCGCGCCAACTTTCTTGCTCGACGCCCAGTCGATGACTTCCTGCGCTTCCGAAACCGTCATGATCGTGGCCTTTTCCTTGTTCTTGATAAAGGACACGCCTTCGAACTTGCCTTCCTTGCTGCGCATCACCTTGGCAAAAACAGGTGGCTTTTTGCCTTCGTCGCTGAGTTTGTTCTGTTGGACGAGATAGCGCTGATCAATAGTTTCCATGTGCAATATTTAAGAGTGGGAGTTGAAGCCCACATTTTAAGGCCTGGGCCGTCCGAACGGGCAGGAAATCAGGCGTACGCGGCCGTCACGGCGGCCGAGGCGTCCACCGTGGCGCGCTGCACTTCCACCTTGATGGCTGCTTCCAGGGCGGGAATCGAACCACCCGTGCGGTACTGGAAACTAACGTGGATGACATCACCCGCCTGCACCTGCACCGGCTTGGTCATGGGCAGGCTCATGTAATGATTCAACCAGTCAATCGTACTGTTTTCCTCTGGCACGACGGCCAGGATGTTTTTGGTAATGAAACGCATCGCATTGACGCAACCGCCCTTTTCGATCCGGAACGTGCCTTCCCAAGCGACCAGCGTATCGTTCGGCTGGCTGAAGTCGAGAATGCTGTACACCGCAGCCGGCGCCAGTTCGACCGTACCCGGCGCGTGCGAAGCCGTTTCCTGGAACTGGACAATCGGCGCGTAGAAACCTTCAAAATCATAATCTTGCTGCAATGGCTGCACAGCCATGATGACCGCTTCCGGCAAAAATACGGGCAACGGGCCGCCAAAGCGCGCCAGATAGCGGCGTTTGAACGATTCCAGCACTTCCACCTGTTTCTCGCGGACCATGGCAACGTGGATCATTTCGCAAATGACAACGTCGACCGGCTCAGGCGGCAGGTATTCAAAGGCGTCCGCATGCACGACCTCGACCTTGTGGCCGTTTGGATTCATCGCCAGCATCTTGCGCGCCGCCTGGACCATGTCGGGATTGAACTCGACGCAATACACCTTGGCCGCCTTGCCTGCCGCGAACCACGACAGCACGCCGGTGCCGCCGCCAAGTTCGAGCACCTTGGCACCCGGCTTGACCGCGTAGTTGATCGCGGACTTGAAACCGTGCATTCGGTTCTGGTCCATCAGCATATTGTGATGATAGTGGACAGGAATAAATTGTCCCAGATAGCAGCTTTCGATTTCGCGTTCGTTCAACATGGTTTTCCTTTAAGGCACTTGGGTCAGTTCGACCTACCTATTATGGGTAAAGGGCAGCTGCATCGAAGCGACGATGAAAATTGCTTTTACGCCTCAGTTCTTAGCTTGACGAAAAGTTCACCGCCCGCTCGACAACGCCGCGACATGCTTGTCGATGAGTGCTGCGATGCCGTCAAAGCCGGCGCGCAAGGCGATCTGGCTCGCGGTCAGTTTCTCGTTGTTGCGCAGGCGCGCGTCGGCGCCCTCGCGCAGCAGCAATTCGGCAACGTCCAAGTGCCCTTCCCTGGCCGCAATCATCAGTGGCGTGAGCTGGCTGGGCGATTCTGCATCGATATAGGCGTGGTGCTCGAGCAGGATCGCGGCAATGTCGCGGTCGCCGCTCGCGGCCGCGTAATGCAAGGCGGTCCAGCCTGGGCGCGTGACGACGGCGCCCCTCGCCAGCAAGGCCAGGACGGCAGTCTTGTTGTGCTTGAACGCAGCCATCATCAGGGCCGTGTTGCCGTTGGGGGCAAGCTGCTCCAGTTGGAGTCGTTTGTCGGCAATCAGTTCCGCAACGGCGCCTTCCGATCCTTCGCGCAAAGCGAGCATGAGCACGGCCTCGCCGCTGACGGGGTCGATCGTATTCGGACTCAGACCCTTGCCCAACAGTTTTTTGACCTCGGTAAAGTTGTCCATCTGCGCGGCAAGCACCAGGTCATGGACCGGGTCAGCCCAGGCCGGCGACGCCAGCAAGATGCTTACCAGCACCACAATGCGCGTTAGAATGAACATGAGCTTAATCGCGTACGATGTTGAATAGATTGAAGAAATTTTCGGTCGTCTGTTGGGCGACCTGGGCCAGCGGCACGCCTTTCAGGTCTGCCAGGTACTCGGCCACGTGGCGCACAAAACCGGGCTCGTTCATCTTGCCGCGGTGCGGCATGGGCGCAAGATAAGGCGAGTCGGTCTCGATCAGAATGCGTTCAAGGGGCACGAGGCGGGCGACTGCCTGCAAGTCCTTGGCGCTTTTAAAGGTCACAATACCCGAGAAGGAAATGTAAAAGCCCATGGCAATGGCAGCTTCAGCCACCTCCAGCGACTCGGTGAAGCAATGCATGACGCCGGCCACGCCACCATTGTCGGTGCCGGCACCCTCCTCCTGCATGATGCGAATGGTGTCCGCACTGGACGATCTTGTGTGAATAATCAACGGCTTGCGGGTGATTCTTGAAGCTTTGATGTGAGTTCTGAAACGTTCGCGCTGCCACTCCAGGTCCCCTTCCAGCCTGAAATAATCGAGACCCGTTTCGCCGATGGCGACAATCTTGGGATGGTCGGAGAGGGCAACGAGCTGCTCGACGCTCGGCTCGGGCGTGTCGACGTAGTCGGGATGCACGCCGACCGACGCATAAATATGGGGATATTGTTCGGCCAGCGCGAGCACTTGCGGAAAATCGGGCAGGTCGACCGACACGCACAGGGCGTGCGTGACTTTATTCTCGGCCATTTTGGCCAGGATTTCCGGCATCCGGGCTGCAAGTTCCGGGAAATTGATATGGCAGTGGGAATCGATGTACATCCCACAATTGTAACAATTAGGCGACGCGCCTGCCGAGGATAATCAAGTCGCGCTCTATGCCGTCGAGGTTTGCCACGCCCGGAAAATTGGCCCAGGTCGCAAAGCCAAACTTTTCGAACAGGGCCAGGCTGGGCAAGTTGTGGCCAAAGATAAAGCCTAGCAAGGTGTGCACGGCAACGTTGGGGGCAAAGGCGATCGCTTCAGCCAAGCAATAACGCCCGATGCCCTTGCCGCGCCAAGCTTCTGCAATGTAAATCGACACTTCGGCAGTGCCGGAATAAGCGGGACGGCCGTAAAAGTTGGAGTACGACATCCAGCCCACCACCTCGGGCGAGGCGGACTGGTCATCAGACCGATGAATCACCCACAGTGGCCGGCGCTCGGGGTTGTGGTCATCGAACCATTGCTGGCGCGACGCGACCGAAACAGGTTCGGTATCGGCGGTAACTTCACGGGAAGCGATGGTCGAATTGTAGATGTCGACGATGACAGGCAAGTCTTCAGGGCGGGCAATACGATGGATAAAGGACGGCATAGGGCTAAAAATAAAGTTACAAAGTGTGGGTTGCACGCGACGAACGCAGGGCCGCGCCGAGGATTTCCTCGATGCGCAGCTTGGCGCGCTGGCCGGTTTCATCGTCAGGAAAATGCACGCCGATGCCCTGCGCCTTGTTATTGTTGGCGCCGGCCGGCGTGATCCACGCGACCTTGCCGGCTATCGGGTACTTGTTCGGATCGTCCATCAGGGCAAGAATCAGGTAAATTTCATCGCCGAGCTTGTAGGGCTTGGTGCTGGGCACGAACATGCCGCCGTATTTTAAAAATGGCATATAGGCCGCATACAGTGCTGCCTTTTCCTTGATGGCAAGGGACAGTACCGACGGCCGTGCGGGTTGCGCAAGATTGGGGTCAGCTGGTTTGCCGTTCATCTATTTCCTTTCAAGTACAGCATGCGGTGTAATCGAGCAACATATCTTCCAGGAACAACCTTGGCGACAAGGGATGGTCCGCAGTCGCGCGCCTTTCATTGGCGCTCTTGATAGCCCGCATTAAGTTGGAAGTGTGCACTTTACTGGCAAGGGCTGCAAGTTCCTTCTGATATCGGGGGAAATATCTGATGCTTCCCGACAGTTTGTAGGAAAACACATCGTAAAGCCATCGTTGCTGCCAAGAAACTAGCGGACTGAGCGGCGATTTGCTCAATTTGTCGGCTGTTTTCAGCGCGCCATCAATGCTGGGGTTCGCCAATACCTGCAGCAACAGTTCCATGTCTTCGCGGTTGCCGGCCTCGGACTGCGCCAACGCGGCCAGTGGCGCGCCGCCCTGCTCGCGCAGCCAGCTGTCGGCGTCGGGCAAGCCTTGCGCATTCAGCCAGGCCGTTGCCTGCGCGTGGTCGGGCATCGGCAGCGCAAACTTGCGGCAGCGCGACAAAATGGTCGGCAGCAGGCGGTCCAGGCTGTTCGATGCGAGCAAAAATACCGTGCCCGGCGGCGGCTCTTCGAGCGTCTTGAGCAAGGCGTTCGAGGCCGGGGTGTTCAGCGCCTCGGCCGGATACAGCGCCACCACGCGCAAACCCTGCCGGTGCGTGGAAATGTTCATGAAGTGCGCCAGTGCGCGGATCTGCTCGATCTTGATCTCTTTCGACGGCCCCTTGATCGGCTTGGCCTTTTTGCCGGCGTCGGCGTCCGCGCCCTCCTCGCCTTCGGGCGCTTCGTCCTCCAGCGCTTCAGGGCGCACCCGGCGGTAGTCAGGATGATTGTGCTGAGTGAACCAGCCGCACGAAATGCACGTGTCGCAGGCATGCCCGTCGGGTCGCACGTTCTCGCACAGCAATGCCTGGGCAAAGCGCTCGATAAAGTCTGCCTTGCCGGTTCCGGCAGCGCCATGAAACAGGATTGCATGCGGCATGCGCGGGCGCAGCAATTGCAGTTGCTCCCACGAATGCGCCTGCCACGGATAAATCGATTTGTTCATACATTCAACGACTTGGCGCTTCTTGTTAAAGTGGTGTCTGGCAACATGTTAAAGCAGCTTCTCAAGTATGGCGCCGATCTGCTCGCGAATGGCGGCGATGGTCTGCGTCGAATCGATGACGACGATGCGCTGCGGGAACTGGGCTGCGCGGCGCAAGTATTCGTTGCGGCAGGCAGAAAAGAAGTCGGCCTGTTCCTGTTCGAACTTGTCAAGGGTGCGGGTTGCGTCCAGGCGCGCCCGTGCCACGGCGAGCGGGACGTCGAACAGCAAGGTCAGGTCGGGCTGCAGATGGGGATGCACCCAGTTTTCCAGCGCTTCCATCTTGCTGCGGTCCAGTCCGCGCCCGCCGCCCTGGTAGGCGAAGCTGGCATCGGTGAAGCGGTCGGAGATGACCCAATCGCCCCGCCTCAGCGCCGGTTCGATGACCTGGGCGATGTGCTCGCGCCGGCTGGCGAACATCAGCAAGGCTTCCGTTTCCAGATGCATCTTTTCGTGCAACAGCAAGGCGCGTAACTGTTCGCCCACGGCGGTGCCGCCCGGTTCGCGCGACGACACAACCGTCTTGCCGCGCGCGGCCAGCAGGTCGGCAACGAAGCCGATGTGCGTGGATTTTCCCGCGCCATCGATCCCCTCGAAGCTGATAAATTTGCCTGCGGGTTTGCCCGCGAGCGTGCCTACGAACATGTCTTTTTCTGTGCTGCTATCGGTCATAAAACTCGCGCTACTTATCGTTGGTACTGATTGACTGCTTTATTATGGTCCGGCAGGTTGTCCGAAAACTTGCTGCTGCCATCGCCACGCGAGACGAAGTACAGCGCCTCGGTCTTGGCCGGGCCCAGCGCCGCCGCCAGCGATTGCACGCCCGGCAGCGAAATCGGCGTGGGCGGCAAGCCGACGTGCGCGTAAGTATTGTACGGGGTGTCCGCTTCCAGGTCCTTTTTGCGGATATTGCCGGAATAGCTCTCGCCCATGCCATAGATGACGGTCGGGTCGGTCTGCAGCATCATGCCCTGCTTGAGGCGGTTGACGAAGACGCCGGCGATCATCGCCCGTTCCGACTTTTGTCCGGTTTCCTTCTCGACAATGGACGCCATGATCAGCGCTTCATACGGTGTCTTGTAAGGCAGGCTGGCATCGCGCTTGGCCCAGGCAGCGGCCAGGCGCTCCATCAGCAGGGCATGCGACTGTTTGTAAATTTTCAGGTCGCTCGATCCTTTGGCAAACAGATAAGTATCTGGGAAAAACAAGCCCTCGGGTGCCTTGTACTCCGTCGAAATCTTGGCCATCAATTCCTTGTCAGACAATTCTGCCGTGTCATGGTTCAGGCTCTTGTTGGCGGCAACGGCGGCGCGCATTTGCCGAAACGTCCAGCCTTCAATGATCGTCAGCGATTCTTGCGCAAACTCGCCGCGCACGAGTTGAGCGATCAGCGAGCGCGGCGTGGCGCCCGGTTTCAGTTCGTAGGCGCCGGCCTTGATCTTGGAAGCATTGCGCGTGATGCGCGCGAGCATCGAAAACATGAACGGGTTGACGGGCACGCCCGCCTTGGCGATCTGCTGCGAGGCAACACCGACCCCGCTGCCTGGCGTGATGGCAAAGGCGATCGGTTCGCCGCTGCTGGTGATCGGCTGCCCTGCCCAATAGAAAAAATAGACCGTGGAGATGATCGTAAAGAGGATCGCGAAGCTGATTAGTTTTTTTATGGATCGCATACTTGGCTGGTTGGTTTTGCGCGGTGTCCGGCGCGATTTTCTCGACATCTCTATAATGAGTCCGTAATGATAAAGCTTTAATCAGGAAACAATAAAATATTATGACCGACTGGAATGACTATCTACTGACCCAAGCTGCGCGCCATAGTGCCACAGAGCCGGCCCATGTGCGCGATTTTGGTCGCGAACTGAGCTGTGCCGAGTTGGCCGAAGGCTTTGTCGCCGTCATTGGCGACCAGGGCTTGATCGCCGTCAGCGGCGACGACGCCGCCACGTTTTTGCATAACCAGCTCACCAGCGACGTCCTCCATCTGGGCGCCACCGAAGCGCGCCTGGCCGGCTACTGCACGCCCAAGGGCCGTCTGCAGGCAACGTTTCTCATGTGGCGCAACGCCGCCGCCATCGTGCTGCAATTGCCGCGCGAACTACAAATGCCGCTGCAAAAGCGCCTGTCGATGTTCGTCATGCGCGCAAAGGCAACATTATCCGATGCTTCGGGCGCAAGCGCCAACCAGGTCATGCTGGGCTTTGGCGGCGCGCGCGCGCAGCAAGTGCTCGAGCAAATGTTCGGCAGCATCCCCGACCAGCCGTACGGCAAGCAAGAGCACGCGCTGGGCACGCTCATCAGACTGGCCGACGCGTTCGGCGCACCACGCTATGAATGGATCGCCTCTACCGAGGCGGCCCAGGCGGCCTGGCCGGCGCTCTCGCTTGCCTTGACGGCAGCTGGCAATGACGCCTGGCGCCTGGCCGACATTCACGCGGGCGTGCCGCAAGTGACGCTCAAGACGCAGGAACAGTTCGTGCCGCAAATGGTCAATTTTGAACTGATCGGCGGCGTCAATTTCAAGAAGGGCTGCTATCCGGGCCAGGAGATCGTGGCGCGCAGCCAGTACCTTGGCAAGCTCAAGCGGCGCACCGTGCTGGCCACCATCGATGCCAGCGCCAGCCCCGGCGATGAAGTATTTTCCGTCGCCGATCCCGAGCAGCCGTGCGGCATGGTGGTCAATGCCGCGGACAACGGCGCGGGCGGCGTCGATGCGCTGATCGAAATCAAGCTGGCCGCGCTCGACGACGGCGCAGTGCGGCTTGGCTCGGCCGGCGGCGCGCCGCTGCGTTTCCTGGCCATGCCCTATTCGCTGGACGCGCTCGTACTGTAAGTAATGACCGACCTGTACATCTATTACCGGGTGCCTGACGCGCACGCCGCATTGCTGGCCCCACGCGTACGCGCCATGCAAGAGCGGCTTGCCGTCGCTCACGGCGTCGCCGGGCAGCTCAAACGCCGGCCCGGCTCGCCAGACGGCGTGCAAACCTGGATGGAAGTCTACCCCGATACGGCAGCCGGCTTTGACGCCGCGCTTGCCGCCGCCGCGCAGGACGCCGCACTCTCTGCATTAATCGACGGCAAACGCCATACCGAAGTTTTTATGGACTTAAGCAAATGTGCCTGATTGTTTTTGCGTGGCAGGTTGTTCCTGGCGCGCCACTGATTGCCGCTGCCAACCGCGACGAATTCTATGACCGCCCGGCCGCAGCCGCCGGCGCCTGGCCGAACAACCCCAAGGTGTTTGGCGGGCGCGACCTGAAAGGCGGCGGCAGCTGGATGGGCATCACCCAGGACGGCGTGCACGGGCCCCGTTTTGCGGCGCTGACCAACATTCGCGGCCCGCAAGAGCGGCGCGTCGACGCTCCTTCGCGCGGGGCGCTGGTGGCGGACTTTCTGTCCGGCGAGATGAGTGCCGAGCACTATATCGCCAGTATCGACGGGGGCAGCGACGCCTACAATGGTTTCAACCTGGTGCTCGGCGACCGGGAGCGGCTGTTCTGGTATTCCAACCGCGGCGGCGAAGATGCGCGCAACGGCAAGGAACTCGCGCCTGGCATTTATGGCATTTCCAACAGCTTGCTGGATTCTCCGTGGCCAAAAGTGTTGCGGGCAAAAGCCGAGTTCGCCAGCCTGCTGTGCCAGGGCGCACCGGAAGACGCGTTTTTCGAAATGCTCGCCGACACCACGCGCGCGCCGGACCTGCGCTTGCCCGATACCGGCATCGCGCTGGAAATGGAGCGGGTATTGTCGGCGGTATGCATTGAAACGGCTGGCTACGGCACGCGCACCTCGACCGTCGTCAAGCTGTATAACGACGCGCCGGCAGAACTGCACGAGCGCGTTCTGCAGTAGCGCCGCCAGCATTTGCCACGACAGTTGCCACGACAGTTGCCGCGACAGTTGCCGCGGCAGTTGCCACGGCAGTTGCCCCTATAATATCGCAACGGGAATCTTTGATTAAACTGACAGGCTTGCGAATTTGATGGCAATACAGCGCACGACACTTTTAGCCACACCCATGCTGCGGATGGCTTTCGCAGTAGTTCTCGGCTTCGCCATCGACCAGCTTTCCAAGTTTTTCGTTCTCGACTGGCTCAATCTGGCGTCGGTGCACACGATCCATGTATGGCCGCCCTATCTGAATTTGATGATGGCGTGGAATACAGGCATCAATTTCGGCTTTCTGAGCAACTACGACGCCCACTGGCTGCTCGTTGCGTTCAGCGTCCTGATCTCAATCGGACTGACAGCATGGGTCAGCAACAAGCGCGGATGGCTGCTGCCGCTGGCAACCGGCGCCGTTGTCGGCGGTGCGCTTGGCAACGCTGCCGATCGCATCCTCTACGGCGCCGTGGTGGACTTTCTGAATATGAGCTGCTGCAGCATCAACAACCCATACTCATTTAATATTGCTGATGTATTGATCGCCTGTGGCATGGTGTTCATTGTCATCGGCAATGAGTCACCCCCGAGTCCCGAAAAATAATCCTCGCGGGGCGCCTCGGCGGATCAGTTCTTCTGTTCAGCCTGCATCTTGGCGCGCAGCATGTCCCGCACATGCGGCGTTGCCTTGTACGGATCACCAGGATTTTTCTGGTGGACAATCTCATCCATGCGCGCGGCGACGCCGGCCAGCGCGCCCGGGTGCGAATAAATATAGAACTGTCCATCGCGAATGGCGTCAAAAGTGATTTGCGACACGTCCGCCGCCGTGACCTTGCCCGACTCCACGGCCTTGACCGTCATGGCTTGCGCCGCCTTCTGGCTTGCCGTGGCGCCTTCCGTCATGGCCACGTCGGCCGGACGGTTGCGGTGCGATTGGCTGATGCCGGTCGGCACAAAATACGGGCACAGCACCGACGCGCCGATGGGCGCCTCGACCAGTTGCAAGTCGTGATACAGCGTTTCCGACAGCGAAACCACCGCATGCTTGGAAACGTTGTACACGCCCATCGTCGGCGCGTTCAACAGGCCGGCCATGGACGCCGTATTGACGATATGGCCTTCGTAAGAAGAGTCCTTTTTTGCGCATTCGAGCATCAGCTTGGTAAAGATGCGCACGCCATGCACCACGCCCCAGACATTAACGCCCAGCACCCATTCCCAGTCCGCGACCGAGTTCTCCCAGATCAGGCCGCCGGAACCGACGCCCGCGTTA
The DNA here is from genome assembly GCF_049896185.1 of Massilia sp. TSP1-1-2. NCBI lineage: Bacteria > Pseudomonadati > Pseudomonadota > Betaproteobacteria > Burkholderiales > Oxalobacteraceae > Massilia > Massilia sp. TSP1-1-2. The sequence continues at coordinate 45,730 of NZ_JAFCTU010000023.1, read as the reverse complement.
TTGAACAGCAAATGCACGGCGCCAAACTTTGCCATCGTCGCATCCGCCAGCGCCTGCACCTGCTCGCCCTTGCGCACGTCGCAGATCATCGTCAGTACCGTGGCGCCCTGCCCTTCCAGTTCGGCGCGGGTTTGGTCCAGCATATCTTGCTGCACATCGGCCAGCACCAGTTTCATGCCGAGCTTGTGTGCGGTGATCGCGAATTCACGGCCGAGGCCGCTCGCGCCGCCGGTGATGACGGCGACCTTGTCTTGGAAATTTTTCATTTAAGTCAGCTTTACCAGTTGTTTGCCAAAATTGCGGCCTTGCAATAGGCCGATGAATGCTTCTGGAGCGGCAGCCAGTCCCGGCGCCACCGTTTCGCGGTAAGTGAGCTTGCCGGCAGCAACCAGCGCGCCCAGTTCGCCCAAGCCCTGCGGCCATAGGTCAAGATGTTCGGTGACGATAAAGCCGCGCACCGACAGCCGGCTGGTCAGCATGAAGCGCATATTGCGCACCGCCAGGTCGTCGCCGTTGTACCCGGCGATCAAGCCGCACAGCGCGATGCGCCCAAACGCGTTCATCAGCGGCAAGGCCGCATCGAAGCCGGCCCCGCCCACATTTTCGAACAGGGCGTCGATGCCGTCCGGAACCGCGGCAGCCAGGTCGGCCGCCAGGTTGCCGGCCTTGTAATCGATGCAGGCACCAAAGCCCAGTTGCCCGACGACGTAGGCGCATTTTTCAGGGCCGCCCGCAATGCCGACAACGCGGCAGCCTTGTAGTTTGGCAAGTTGCCCCACCGCGCTGCCTACCGCGCCGCTGGCGGCCGACACCAGCACCGTCTCGCCCTTGATGGGCCGCATGATCTTGTTCAGCCCGTACCATGCGGTCATGCCCGGCATGCCAAGCAGGCCCAGGTAAGCCGACAGGGCAACGCCGCTGGCATCGACCTTGCGCAGCGTGTCGCCATGCGCCACCCCCATCTCGGCCCAGCCGAGCATGCCCACCACGCTCTCGCCCACCGCAAAGCGCGGATGCCTGGACGCCACCACCACGCCAGCGGTGCCGCCGAGCATGGTCTCGTCCAGCGCTTGCGCCGCAGCATAGCTTTTCGCTTCGCTCATGCGCCCGCGCATGTAAGGGTCGAGCGACAAGTACTCGTTGCGAACCAGCACCTGTCCATCGCCCACTTGCGGCACTTCCACTTGTTCCAAGCGGAAGTTGTCAAGCCTAACTGCCCCGCGCGGGCGCGAAGCGAGGACGATGCGTTGAAACGTGGTCATGTTCAAACCGCCGTCACGCCGCCGTCGACCGCGAGGGTCTGGCCGGTGATGTGCTTGCTGGCGTCGGAGGCGAACAGCAGCGCGGCGCCCTTCATGTCTTCGTCGTCGCCAATGCGCCCCAGCGGCGCATCCTTGGCCAGCGCTTCCTCGCCAATGCTGGCCAGCACGCCGCGCGTCATCCTGGACGGGAAAAAGCCCGGCGCGATGGCGTTGACGGTGATGCCGTATTCGCCCCATTCGCCCGCCAAGGTGCGCGTAAAGTTGATCAGGGCGCCCTTGGAGGTGTTGTAGGCCAGGGTTTTCATGGTACCCGGCGGGTTACCGGCCAGGCCCGCGATGGATGCAATATTGATGATGCGGCCGTACTTACGGGGAATCATCGACAGCTTGCCGACCGCCTGCGACACCAGAAAAATGCTGCGGATGTTCAAATTCATGACCTTGTCCCACGCTTCAATGGGATGGTCTTCGGCCGGCGCGCCCCAGCTGGCGCCGGCATTGTTGATCAGGATATCGATGTGGCCGAGGCGCTTGATGGCTTCGTCGACCATCGGTCCGATGTGCGCGTCCTGCGACAGGTCGGCTGCGATTGCCGTTGCCGTGATGCCTTTTTCCTTCAGGTGGGCGACCGCTTCGTCGAGGTCGGCCTGCTTGCGCGACGACAGCACCAGCGTGGCGCCAGCTTCGCCAAGCGCTTCGGCCATTTGCAGGCCCAGCCCGCGCGAACCGCCGGTGATCAGGGCCGTCTTGCCGACCAGCGAAAACAATTCTTGGGTAGTACGCATAGGGTTTCCTTCAGGTCAAATGTCGTAGTCCATGCATTGGCGCTCGTCGCGCACAGCGCCAATGAATGGAATGATGGCTTTGTGGGTTGGATGGGCGGCGTATTCAGCCAGCGCTTCCTTGTTGGCAAATTCAGCGTACAGAATCACGTCGTAAGTCGCTTCCAGTCCGGGTTGCGCCAGCGCCACTTCGAACTTGAGCGTACCTGGCAAGAGCTTGGCGCAGGCGTCGAGCTTTTGCTTCATCTTGACGGCATTGGCGGCGCGGTCGGCCCCTTCGGCAAAGTCTTTCAGCTTCCACATCACAATATGTTTGATCATGTTGTTCCTTTAAAACCACGCATCCTGCATGTCCAGCGTGGTCGTGTCGATGCTGGCCAGCAGTTCCAGCTGTTGCTGAACCTTCGGCAGCTCCCAATGGAAGAAATAGCGGCACGCTTGCAGCTTGCCCAGGTAAAAGTTGGTGTCGTCGCGACTGGCCCCCGGCAAGGCACGCGCCGCCACCAGGGCTTGCTCCAGCCACATCCAGGCGACGATCGTATGGCCGACCGCTTCCAGGTACAGGCTGGCGTTGGCCAAGGTCTTGTTCATGTCGCCCGCGCCATACAGCGTGGTGGTAACGCGGCCGATGCGTTCCCACGCTTGTTCCAGCAAGTCGGCGCTGGCATGCAGCTCGGCCGGCACATCGGCCGCGCGCACCTTGGCGATGCTGGCGGCAAGCTCGGCACTGATGGCTTTGAACAGAGCGCCATTCTGCATCGACACTTTACGGCCCAGCAAATCGAGCCCGTGAATGCCATGCGTGCCTTCATGAATGGCATTTAAGCGATTGTCGCGGTAAAACTGTTCTACATTGTATTCACGCGTGTAGCCGTAGCCGCCGTGCACCTGAATTGCCAGGCTGTTCGCCTCCACGCACCATTGCGATGGCCAAGACTTGGTAATCGGCGTCAGGAAGTCGAGCAGCATGCCGGCGCGTGCGCGCGCTTCGGGCGCGGGGGCGCTCTGCTGTTCATCCACCAGCCGGGCCGAATACATGACCAGCGCCATTGCGCCTTCGGCGTACGCTTTTTGTGCCAGCAGCATGCGCCGCACATCGGTGTGTTCAATGATCGGCACCTGCGGCTTGACCGGATCTTTTTCGGCGGGCGGGCGACCTTGCGGCCGGTTGCGCGCATAGTCGAGCGCGTGCAGGTAGCCGGTGACGCCCAGCACCGCCGCGCACATGCCCACGCCGATGCGCGCTTCATTCATCATGTGGAACATATTCATCAAGCCCTGGTGCGGCTCGCCCACCAGGTAGCCGATCGCGCCTGCGCGCCCGCCTGGCCGGTGGCGCCCTTCGCCAAAATTGAGCAGGCAATTGGTGGTGCCGCGGTTGCCCATCTTGTGGTTCAGGCCGGCGAGCACGACGTCGTTGCGCTCGCCGATCGCGCCATCGTCGCCCACCAGGAACTTGGGCACGATGAAGAGCGAGATGCCCTTGACGCCTGGAATCACGCGCCCATCCGGCCCCGGAATCTTGGCCAGGACCAGGTGGACAATGTTGCCCGCCAAGTCGTGCTCGCCGGCGGAAATCCACATCTTGTTGCCGCTTAGCCGGTACTGGCGTTCGCCTTCCGGCGCCGCAGTAAAATCCGGTTCTGCGCGGGTGCTGATGTCGGACAGGCTGGAGCCGGCCTGTGGTTCCGACAGGCACATGGTGCCAAAGAATTTTCCGGCAAGCATAGGCCGCACAAAGCGTTCGACTTGCTGCGCCGTTGCGCACTTGAGCAAGGTGTTAGCGTTGCCGACCGTCAAAAAGATATACGCCGAGGTGGCGATGTTGGCGGCCGTAAAGTAAGCCGACAGCGCCTTGCCTACCACGCACGGCAACTGCATGCCGTCAAATGCATAGTCCTGGCTTGCCGCCATCAGTCCGGCGGCGGAAAAGGCGTCGAGCGCGACCTTTACTTCGGGAATGATGGTGACTTTTTCGCCATCGAAATGGGGTTCGTTGCTGTCGTTCTTTTTGTTGTGGGGCGCGAACAGGTCGGTGGCGATCTGTTCGGCCGTATCGAGCGCGGCGTTGAAGGTTTCGCGGCTATGGTCCTGGAAACGGGGACGGCTGGTCAGCGTTTCCACATCCAGCCATTCATACAACAGGAAGTCGATGTCGCGGCGCGACAGAATTTTCGATTGCATTGGGTGTCCTGGCGAGTGCGGGCACCGCCGGGCCGGCGGTGCCCTGTCATAACGGGCTAAGGAAGCCTGCCTTGCAAGGCAGGCTCGCTACGCAGGGGCGCGGTACACGGCGCCAATTGCCTGCCCCCCGGTTTGGTTCAAACGACTTCGAACAGGCCGGCGGCGCCCTGCCCGCCGCCAATGCACATGGTAGCAACCACGTACTTGACGCCGCGGCGCTTGCCTTCGATGAGCGCATGCCCAACCAGGCGCGCGCCAGACACGCCGTACGGGTGGCCCACGGCGATGGCACCGCCATTGACGTTGAGGCGATCCATCGGGATGCCCAGCACATCGGCGCAGTACAGTACTTGGACGGCGAACGCTTCGTTCAGTTCCCACAGGCCAATGTCGGCAACCGTCAGGCCCGCTTTTTTCAGCAGCTTGGGAATGGCGAACACGGGGCCAATGCCCATTTCGTCCGGTTCGCAGCCGGCCACGGCAAAGCCGCGGAAAATGCCCAAGGGCGTGAGGCCCTTGACCTGGGCCATGCGGCTGCTCATGACCACGGCGACCGAGGCGCCGTCCGAAAACTGGCTGGCATTGCCGGCGCTGATCACGCCGCCCGGCAGCGCGCTGCGGATCTTGGACACCGCCTCGATGGTGGTGTCGGCGCGAATGCCTTCGTCCGCTGAAATGGTCACTTCGCGCGTTGTCAACAAGCCAGATTCCTTGTCGGCCACGCCCATGACCGTGGTCATCGGCGCGATTTCGGCGTCGAACTTGCCTGCAACCTGAGCATTGGCGGCGCGCTGCTGGCTTTGCACGCCGTATTCATCCTGGCGGTCGCGTCCGATGTTGTAGCGCTTGGCGACCGTTTCGGCCGTTTGCAGCATCGGCCAGTACAGTGCCGGCTTGTGTTCCTTGAGCCATGGATCGGCCAGCATGTGGGTATTCATTTCCTGCTGTACGCAGGAGATCGACTCGACGCCGCCGGCCGCGTAAATATCGCCTTCGCCGGCCAAAATGCGCTGGGCCGCGGTGGCAATGGTTTGTAGCCCGGACGAGCAAAAGCGGTTGATGGTCATGCCGCCGGTGGTGACCGGGCAGCCGCCGCGCAAGGCGATCTGGCGCGCGATGTTGGCACCCGTGGCGCCTTCGGGATTGGCGCAGCCGATGATGACGTCTTCGATCTCGCCCGCTTCGATGCCGGCGCGCGCAATGGCCGCCTGCAGCGCGTGGCCGCCTAGCGTGGCGCCATGGGTCATGTTGAAGGCGCCCTTCCATGATTTGGCCAAACCGGTGCGGGCGGTCGATACGATGACGGCATCTATCATTTGTGTCTCCTGATGTATGTGGACATGCTAGTTAGTGAGGCGCTGGGCCCTGTTGATTGATACGAGAATAGCACATTTTAGTACGGTCGTTCGCAAATTTTGCGATTCAAGTTTCGGCGCGCGGCGTGCGCTTGAAAACGTCCGGCGAGGTAGGGTCGCGGTGGCGTCAGTTTCGCGTAAGTTTCAAGCAAGGATGACGTAAGGTTATCGGAACAAACTGCATGCAGCTGAACAATTACCGGCTGATCCGATGAAGCACATAACTCAAATAGACGGAGACACATTATGGCAATATCCTCTGGCACCACGGCCAACGGAATGAAGGCGGTTCCTGCGTCCAAAAACCTGACCAAGGAAGAAAAGAAAGTCATTTTCGCTTCTTCACTTGGTACCGTCTTCGAATGGTACGATTTCTACCTGTACGGCTCGCTCGCAGCCATTATCGCCAAGCAGTTTTTTGTCGGCGACCCAACCACCACCTTTATTTTCGCGCTGCTCGCCTTTGCGGCCGGCTTCATCGTGCGTCCTTTCGGCGCGCTCGTGTTCGGTCGCCTGGGCGACATGATTGGGCGTAAATACACCTTCCTGATCACCATCCTGATCATGGGCGCCTCGACCTTCGTCGTCGGCCTATTGCCGAATTACGCTACGATCGGCATTGCTGCCCCAATCATCCTGGTCACGCTGCGCATTTTGCAGGGCCTGGCGCTGGGCGGCGAATACGGCGGCGCGGCTACCTACGTGGCTGAGCACGCTCCGGAAGGCAAGCGCGGCTACTTCACCTCATGGATCCAGACCACGGCCACGATGGGCTTGTTCCTGTCGCTGCTGGTGATCACCGGCACCCGCACTGCGCTGGGCGAAGCCGAATTTGAAGCCTGGGGCTGGCGCGTGCCGTTCCTGGTGTCGGTGCTGTTGCTGGGCGTGTCGGTATGGATTCGCATGTCGATGCACGAGTCGCCGGCTTTCGCCAAAATGAAAGCCGAAGGCAAGACGTCGAAGGCGCCGCTGACCGAGTCCTTCCTGAAAGGCAAGAACGCCAAGATCGTCCTGCTGGCGCTGATCGGCTTGACAATGGGCCAGGCAGTGGTATGGTACACGGGCCAGTTTTACGCGCTGTTCTTCCTGACGCAAACGCTGAAGGTGGACCTGCTCACGGCCAACATCCTGGTTGGTGTGGCACTGCTGCTGGCAACGCCGTTCTTCATCGTCTTCGGCATCCTGTCGGATCGTATCGGACGCAAGTGGATCATTTTGGGCGGCTGCCTGATTGCAGCGCTGACGTTCTTCCCGATCTTCAAGGGCTTAACGCACTTCGCCAACCCGGCGCTCGAAACGGCGTTGACCAATTCGCCAGTGACGGTAATTGCCGATCCAGCTACCTGCCACTTCCAGTTCAAGCTGACCGGCACCGAGAAATTCCCATCGTCGTGCGACGTTGCCAAAGGCATCTTGACTGGCGCATCGGTCAGCTACACGGCTGAAGCCGGCGCACCGGGTTCGGTTGCCCGGATCAAAGTGGGCGACAAGGAAGTAAGCTCGTTTGACGCCGTCATGACGGCTGACGGCTTGAATTTCGATGCCGACAGCAAGGCCAAGGAAGCGGCCATGAAGAAGGAAGTTGGCGGCATCATCAAGGCAGCCGGCTACCCATCCAAGGCCGATCCTGAGCAGATCAACAAGCCGATGACCGTTGTACTGCTGTTCATCCTGGTGCTGTACGTCACGATGGTATATGGCCCGATCGCTGCGATGCTGGTTGAAATGTTCCCGACCAAGATCCGCTACACCTCGATGTCACTGCCTTACCACATCGGTAACGGCTGGTTCGGCGGCTTGCTGCCAACCACTGCATTCGCACTGGTGGCATTGAAGGGCGACATCTACTACGGCCTGTGGTATCCGATCATCATTGCCCTGATCACCTTCGTGATTGGCGCCATCTTCGTCAAGGAAACCAAGGACAACGACATCTACGCCGCCGACTAAGCCGGCAGCACTCCCCATAAATGCCGCTAGCAATAGCGGCATTTTTTTCGTCAGTGCACCCCACTCCCGGGGGCAGTTCGCAATCCACCCAAGTTAGCGATGGGCGTGCACTTCAGTAAATTATGCGTTCTCCCGCTGCCGCAAACTGCTGCTGGTGACCTTGGTCGCTATCATGCTGACCGGCATGCGCATGCGCGTTCAGGCCGAACTGGACACTTTTTTTTGCGCATCTGCGTCTGCAGGTGCATCTGGCCCACGAGGTATCCGAACAGGCCTTCGCGCAGGCGCGCGCCAAGCTGTCCCTGGTTACTATTGCGGGACTCAACGACTGGCCGATTGCACGCGCCGAGCAGGATGGCTTTGTGCCGCGTTGGCGCGGCCTGCGCCTGGTCGCCGCCGCACTATGGTCAAGCGCGCGCCAACCGTGACCCACCGCACAGTCCACACCGAACTGATGGGCATCCTCGCCGAAGTATCTGCCCTGGGCCTGTTCGGCACCGGGCTCAGCCAGCATTCACGACTCGTAGCCCTGGCCAGCGCCGAAGACCGGGCTTTGCCCGAGTCGCTGATGGCTGAAAAATTCAGCGGCCGCGAGGCCGTCAACGAATTGTTTGCCTTCGATGTCGATGCTTTGAGCGTGTCGACCGACCTCGACGTGGACCTGTTCATTGGCGAAGAGCTGACCGTTGCACTGCTGCAGCCCAAGCACAAGCTGGTCGTATTCGACAGCAAGGCGCAAGCGCCCGCAATGCCGGGCGGCGACACAATCCGTTTCCACGGCGTACGCGCCACCGATACGGACGACGCGATCGACGAATTTCGCGCGCGGCGCCAAGTGCAGGCCAACGCGGTCAGCATCAGCAGCTGGGATCCGTTTCAACTCGTTGCGCCTGCGGCCGAGCACGAGTCCAGCCTGGAGGCGGGCGAACTGCCGGCGCTGGCCATTTACGACGGCAGCGGCGAGCGCATCGCCAGCGACAGCGGTGTGGCCGATTCGCACAGCGCATTGATGCTGCAGGCACTGGAACTGGATAACAAAGTCTTTGTCGGCGCCGGCGCTGTCCGGCGGGGGCTCGCAGTTCACACCGCGCATCGGCACGGAAGTGCTGGTCGATTTCATCGAAGGCGACATGGACCGCCCCGTCGTCGTCGCGCAGCTGTACACCGGATCGGATGCGCCGCCCTTCGCGGCCGGCATCGATTCCGGTGTCAACCATGCCGGCGTGCTGTCCGGGATCCACAGCCATAACTTCGACGGCAGCGGCTTTAACCAGTGGCAGCTGGACGACACGCCGGGCTAGGTGCGCACGCGCCTGGCAACCAGCACAGCGGCCACGCAACTCAGTCTGGGCTACCTGATCGCGCAGGCGCCCTCCTCCGCGCAGCGCGGCGAGTATCGCGGCAGAGGCTTCGAGCTGCGCACCGATGCCTGGGGCGTGGTGCGCGGCGGCGAAGGCGTGCTGCTCTCGACCACTGGCCGCTACCAGCAAGGCAGCGGCGTGGCCTCGACCCAGCTCGATGTAGCCGAGGCGGTTTCGCGGTCCACCGGGGCTGCCGACCTGGGCAAGCACCTGGGCGACGCGGCCGTGCAGCAAAAGGCCTTATTCAGCAAGGACGCGGACAACGCGCAGCAGGACTTCATCGCCCAGATCGATCCAAAGGCGAAAGGCAAGCACGCCGGACCGGTCAACGGTCAGGAAGCGGCCAAGGCGCAAGCCGGCGAGCGCGAACTCGACACCGAGCAACCAGTGGAGAAATTTGCGGCGCCGCTCGTGGTGATGGAGTCGCCGACCAATATCAACTGGGCGACGCCCGCCTCGACCGTCATCTTCGCGGGACAGCACATGCAGTGGACCACGCAGTCCGACCTGCACCTTGCTGCGGCGCACACGGTGTCGTCGGTGGCTGCGAACGCGGTCAACCTGTTCACGCATGCCGGGGGCATTCAGGCCATCGCCGGCAACGGACCGGTGTCGCTGCAGGCGCATACCGACCAACTGGAGATTTTGGCGGACAAGGCCATCACGATTGTTTCGGTGAACGGCAGTATCGAGATCAAGGGCAGCGAACGAATTACGTTGCAAGCAGGACAGTCATCGATCACGTTGGAAGGCGGGAATATTACGTTTGCATGTCCCGGTAACTTTTCTGTCAAGGGCGGACAACATGTGTTTGACGGGGGCGCGCGCGCCGAAGCGTCGTCGGCACCGCTCCCATCTTCAAAATTGAGCCTGTTCAATCGCCAAATGCAGCTCAGTGCGCTGGACACTGGCGAAATCCTGGCTGAGACTCCTTATTTCATTCGATTGGACGATGGCGTTGTGTACCACGGCCGAACCGATTCGGATGGGCTTACCGACCTGGCCCAAGACCAGGCCGCGCTCCAAGGGAAGGTCGATTTCGGCCATGAGGCAATGAAACTAATCGCAAATTTTAAGGCAAAAGCATGAGCTCGCCATTTAACATACTGAAGACTGATGTTAATGGCGTCGCGCTCGGCAAGCGCGCCGTGGGCAACCCTGAGCGGCTGAAGCTGACACCAGCTCAGGAAAAGGACAAACTGGCCAAGGGAAAACTATTCCGAAGGCAAGAAACCGACACGTATAAATTAGGACCGGCGCAGCGCCCCGTATTCGAACACGACAACGGGCACCTGGGGGATCGTGGCATGCCAAAGCAGCCGCTGCGAAAACCGACGGCACTCTGTCAACAACGCGACCAAGGCGCTCATGAAAACACAACAGGCAACAAATTCCCGATCGCTCCTTGGAAAAGCAGTCCGGATCGGGAAATGGGCATTTTTGATTTTCGTGGCGCTGCTCGCTCTGTCGATCATGTATCTTCTGACACGAACACCTGCGCCCACCGATCCTGCGCCGCCGATCGAGACCAGCATCGCCGAGCTTCGCAAGCGGATAGATATTCAGATTCCGATCAAGAGCGTGCAATGGCAGGAATTCGGATCACCCGAATACCTCGGCGCGGGGGCACCAGGCCCAACCGATAACGTCATCCTTGTTGCAGAGATGCAGACTAGCGAGTCCAACTGGTTTAAGCCTGAGCCGACGAGTGAATTCATCATGCGGGTGGTACCGGAATCTGCGCGTCCCTGGTTGTCCGAACCGTTTAAAGCCGAGATGAAAAAGTCCATGCCGAGAAACGATTATCGGCCAGCTATTGCGTGCAAGGACTACTCCACGACCTTTACGAAAACGAAAAACCCCGTGGAAGGATTTATTTGCGCGGCTCAAGGGAAGGTGCTTCTATACCTTTGGATATCGAGCTCCGGGACATAGCACCAACATTCGTTAGTGGACAATCTCATAGACCAAGTGCAGCACCCTCTCCTGCAAAAGTGCCGCCATGGAGCCACCGATTGAACCACGGCCTGGTACCACGGCCGGCCAAGGTCACTTCGACGTTGGCGGCTGCGGCCGACATCAGACCTCATCGCTGCGGTCGGCAACCTCAAGCTTGAACTGCCATCCCTCGAAACACATCAACGCATGTCCAAGCTCGTCCCAGGAGAACTCTTGCCCATCGATCGTAACGAGCGGCAAGCGGTCCTCGGCGGCATCGTCAGAGCCGATGCGCCCTCGGACGGTCTCCTCGATGATTTCCAGACCGAGCCTTCCGCGTCTAACGTGCATCACCGCCAAGGCGCGGCGCATTTTTTCCACGAGACGCCCACACAGGGCAAATAAGTCTTCGCGCGGATCGCCGATGATCTGGAATTCGTAGCCGCCCGGCGCGCCGTCGCGAAGCTCGAATGCCTCCAGCGAGACGATGTCACCGAGCAGATGGGTACGCAGGTGAAACTCGTGCATCACTCCGTTGCAATCGGATAGCTTGACTGGTTCAAGACGGACATGCTCGAACTTATCGAGACCAACACGCGTGGCTACCTCGCTGTTGAAACAACGGGAACACAGCACCCGATAGCCCACATCGATTGACCCGTAGTTGACGGTGTCGTAGCCCGCCGTGACGGCACCACACCCTGCACAGACGATTTCAGACACGCTGCTCCCTCCTCAATGCAGTGTTGATGGCGCCGTCGGCGTACCGCCACAGCATTTTTTGACTTTCTTACCGCTGCCACAAGGACAAGGATCGTTGCGCCCGACCTTCGGTGTCGCCCGGACGATGGGCATCGCCGGCATGGGGGCGTGGCCGCGCATTGCTCGCCGCGATTTCCAGTAGGTGGCAATCTCCACCAACGACGGCACTACGGCATCGATCCATCGGGCAGCATCGCCTTGCTTGTCGGTGATCGCCATGCCGTCTTCGGTCCCCAAGCGCATGAATGGCGCGAACCAGGTCGGTCGTCCGACGGCGAGCAGGCTCCATGCGCGCTCGTCGAACTGGAAACCGCAGAGGAAACCGTCTGACCATTCAGCGGCGCCGTAGTCTGCGCCGCGCAAGAACATGGGCTCGAAACCGGCCGGGTCGGTGTTGAAAGCCTCGACGACCGCATTGTAATGCCGCATCAGCAGCAAGAGGACACGGTTCGCATCCGAGCTCTTGTCGAACACGGGCTCGGCCCGGCCATCGACATGGTCCCATACCCATGGCAACCATGCGGACGGGGGAATCAGCTCGGGACCGATGGCGATCGCGGCAAGGTAGCCATCGAACATCGCAAGATCCATCGACGTCGATTCTATCGATTCGTGGGCAAGATAATCATCAAGTTGGCAAAGTTCGGCATCGGACAAGCCGTGCATTGCGTTGCGCTTGTCCTGACCAGACGGCGGGCCGATCACCGCATCGATGCCTTGTTCATCAATAGTACGCATAGCCTCGTCTAGCGCCGCCTGGTCGGTCGGGAACAGATCATCCCAAACGGTCGAGTTACCGTGCTCGTCGACCACCTCGAGTATCCAATCCTCATTCTCCGCGCGATAAATTTCCACCTGCACGCTCCTTCCGCTACGGCTTACGGTCTGATTCAGAGAGGAATAGATAATGGGCGTGTCTTCGTCGATATTTGTCACTTTTTTCAATCCTGATCGTGCTGCTTGTTGGTGCGTGCTAAAAGGGGAAAACAGGAGAAACTCTGGAAAGGGTACCTTAAGGTTTTTTCCATTGTTTATCTTCCCAGGTGTGTTGTTGTGCTTGTTGAAGCTGGGCGCGCCCGCGGTCGAGCTCGGCGCGCAGTTCGTCTTCGCTGGGCAGGACTAGTTTGTATTTGCTGGCCAACAGTTGCTCGTTGCCGTGCAAGACGGAATAGCGCACCACCGAGGCATTCTTGTGCGTGCACAGGATGATGCCGACGGTTGGGTTGTCGTCCGGGCCGCGCTTGAGTTCGTCGTACATGCGGACATACATGTCCATTTGGCCGATGTCCTGATGACTCAGCTCGCTCCGCTTGAGATCGAAAATGACGAAGCACTTGAGCAAGTAGTTGTAAAACACCAAGTCGATATAAAAATCGCGGCTTTCGGTACTGATGCGCTGCTGGCGGGCGACAAAGGCGAAGCCCTTGCCCAGTTCCAGCAGGAAGGCCTGCAGTTGGCCCATCAATGCCTGTTCGAGTTCGCTCTCCAACAGCGCGCCGGCACCCGGCAGGCCGAGGAACTCCAGCAGCACTGGATCGCGTACGAATTCGCGTGGACTCTCGCTCAGCGCCGTCAGTTGGCCGCTGGCTTCCCGTTCGACAGCGGCGCGGTCCTGGCTGGCCAGCAGGCGTTCGTAGTACAGTGTGCCGATCTGAAACCCTAACGCGCGCGAACTCCAGTTCTGCGCTGCCGCTTCGCTCATGTACCACTGCCGGGCCGTGTCACTGTCTACCCGCAATAGCGTCCGATAGTGGGTCCAGCTCAATTCGTGACGCAGTGCGTCACACTTTGGAAATGCCTGATAAAACTGGCGCATGTACCGAAGGTTGGACGCATCAAAACCCTTACCAAATTCGGCAGTCAATGCCGTGGCCAGTTCAGACAGTAGGCGCTTGCCGTAGGCTGCGCGCGCCGCGCCGCCCTGCTCGAACTCAACTATATGCCGGCCCAGCTCCCAACAAGTTTGCACTTGGATGACATCGACAGCGCGTAGCGCGCGCTGGCGTGCCGCGCGGATCAGCTCCCCAAGTTCAGCTAGCAGTGCAGGGATATCTGGTTCCGAACCGGGCATAAGATTCGATTCAGTCATTTGCGTGGTTTTCCTAGGTGTTCGACTGTCGTGATTGAAAGGTCGGGGACCGAGCTTAATGCTGCGTAAGCCACAGTATGCACAGCGTTGCTATCCCGCCAAGCGCGGAGATGCCGAGTAGCTTCAGAAAATTCCAACCGAACGCTGGGGGGGGAGAAGTACAGGCCAATTCTCGCGCCTCATGTTCGTCCAGCAGTTGTTGCGTCAATCGAATCGTCCTTTCATAGTTGTTCCTCATTGCGCTATGTTTTTTGGCCGTCGGCGAAAGCTTATCCAGTTCCTGTTGCAGCTCTTGCAGTGAATCTCGGAGCGCTTGCTTGCTGCCAGCCAGCGGAGAGGGCGGGACGTCGGCGGGATGTCTCATATTTTCCTATCTGTAATACGTTTTTCTGCCATTACCCGCCAGCAGATTACTCATCAAGACCGCGGCCAACCGCTTGAGCATATGGCTCTCCGCGTAGATGCCGCTCCAATATCGCTTGTTCAAGCTGATCGATCTTTGACTGAAGATGAAGCCATCGAGTCTTCTCCTTATACATATCGCCGGCTGACAAGCCTTGTGTCATAGGGACCGAATCCGCAAGCTTTTCGAACACTATTCCAAAACAAGATGGCTGGACTTATTGGGTGCACGACTGTGAGCGGAAAGCTGTATGTCTTTGCAAGCGACGTAAGCAACGCCAGCCCATACCCTTTTCGCCTAAAAGGAGGTGCAATCTTAATCTCAAAAAGGTATACACGGTCGGTTAATGGCGACACACCGTACTCAGTGCTTCCTACAGCCGCGCCCTCGGAATTGTGGATGGTCTCCGTGATATAGGGGTTGGGCGCCGTGAACGCTTCGGCAGAATATACCTTCTTCAAAATTTTTAAAGTAACTGCCGGTAAGGTACGCGAGGCGGGTGCATGACCACCGCTAAAAAAATCTGTAAATTTGCTCATTTGTTTCTCCTTCCTCCGACGGCCGGCCAGGTAACGGTAGCGGAAGCGCGGATGTCCCTCGAACTAAATTGACCATGAAATTTGTCGTGACCATCCAGGCGCTACTTTCTTTGGCGTTAAGTCGACGAGCAACGGCAAACCCGACGATGGCCATGACACCCATTCCGATAGCCTGCCATTCGAACCCATCGAAAACATCTGGTTCGCCGATGCGCGCGACCGTCTTGCCAAAAATTACCCACGCGAGCATAGGCAGGGCCAGGCCGAATAAAAATTGAAGCAGGACATCCAGGAACCGTTTCATAGTCCATTTTCCTATATATTAGGACCGCGGCACAGCAGCCAGGCGCTGACCAAGGGCTTCGAGCTCGCCCCCCATACGGCCAACCTCGAAACCCTTTGCAACACCGATGCCGGACAGGTGCGGATAGGCGAACAACTGGTGTCAATTTCCGGCATTAAGGCGCCACCCATTTCCGGCGTAATGGCGCCACTTTGACCACCAATTTTAGGGGCTCAAACTGGGTTGCAAGAATGCTCGATTTCGAGCGTTTTGGCAACATCGTTTTTGACGGAAATGGGAGTTTTTAGGCTGGCAATTTGTTGCCCGGAATGCCGCTCAGGCCCTCGGCGAGACCGGCGCGAGGTGCCGCGAAGGCCGCTGGGAGGTTCTTCCCAGTGGCAGCCCATGGCAGTGCGGGGTCTGGGGCAGAGTCCCAGCGTGGATGAATTCGCGCCATTTTGACCAGACTGGACGCCGGTCAAAGTAGAAAGGGGGAACTCACGCCGGGGATGGCCCAGAACGAATTCCCCCTCGCGTCGCTTGCCTATATAAACGATTTATATCGTTAATGCCAACTCATTTCGGCGACGCCTTCCGTCCCTTCTCGATTGGTGGTTTGGACACTTCCGATGCTGGCGGCAGAGCGCGCATCTTGTTCGCGGCGAAGGCCGCACCCCATTCGTCGGAGTGGAGATTCGACGTCAGGATCGTGGCCGTTCTCTCGTAGCGCTCAGCAATCAGATCGTGGAAGTCCTCGTCCTCGGGCGGACGGAGCGGTTTCAGCCCAAAGTCATCAATGATCAGCAGCGCCACCTTGCTGAGGTATTGCAGGCGCCGTTCGTACGTGCCCATCGCTTGCGCGGTGCGCAGGCTGGCCATCAGCTGGGTCTGGGTGATGAAGGCTGCATTGCAAGGCAATAGCGGGCAATCAGTCCTGCATCAATTGCATCATTTTTTTTGCGTATATTCTCGCTTTTCCCGAACCCCTTAATACAGGCTGGGTTGACACACTGACCCGGATGCCAGCGGCATGCAGGGCTATAGCGAGCGGGAGTTCCCCCATTACGACACGGCCCCAGCCGTAACGGGCCTCTACGGACCAGTTCGTGTCGTAATGGGGGAACTGACCCCGGGGGTGATTTTTAGTATGATGGCGGGATAGAGCTGTGCCTGCTGGCACTTTTTTCAATGTTGAGGATGAATGCGATGATGTCACGTCTGTTGATCATGGGTGCTGCAGTGTTGCCCGTTGTGCTGGGTGCGAATGCTGCGATGGCGGCGCCGCGCGGCTTTGCCGTCGAGGATCTGGTGCGGCTCGAACGCGTTGGCAGCCCGGCCCTTTCGCCCGATGCTTCGCGCGTGGTGTACACGGTGCGCAGCACGAATATGGAGAAGAACAAGGGCAACACGCAATTGTGGATGCTCGACCTGCGCAAGCCGAACGCGGCGCCGGTGCGTCTGACCCAGGGCGAGGCCAGCAGCACCGATCCCGAATGGTCGCCCACAGGCGACGCCGTCTATTTCCTGTCTTCCCGCTCCGGCTCGTCCCAGGTCTGGCGCCAGCCGGCAGGCGGGGGCGACGCCTTGAAAGTGACGGACTTGCCGCTCGATGTCGATAACTTCCGCCTCTCGCCAACGGGCGAGCGCATCGCCCTCGGCCTGGCCGTGTTTCGTGATTGCGCCGACCTCCCATGCAGCAAGAAGCGCATCGATGAAATGGAAAACAGCAAGCAACACGGCAAGGTCTATGACCGCCTCTTCGTACGCCATTGGGATACCTGGGCCGACGGGCGCAATGCGGTGCTGTTCTCGGCCCCGCTCGACGCCACCGGCCGCATCAAAGGCGCACCGGTCAGCCTGTCAGGCGCGCTCGACGGTGACGTGCCGTCCAAGCCTTTCGGCGACCGCGACGAATACCGCTTCAGCCCGGACGGCAAATCGGTCATCTTTTCGGTGCGCATCGCCGGCAAGACGGAAGCTTGGTCGACCAACTTCGACTTGTTCCAGGTGCCGGCCGAAGGCGGCGCCGCGCCGCGCAACCTGACGCCGGAAAATCCGGCCTGGGATACCAAGCCGACGTTCTCACCCGACGGCAAGACGCTCGCTTACCTGGCCATGAGCAAACCGGGCTTTGAAGCGGACCGCTTCCAGCTGATGATGCTGGACCTGGCCACCGGCAAAAAGCGCAAGGTTGCAGCCAGTTGGGACCGCTCGATCGCCGATTTCCGCTTTACGCCCGACGGCAGCGCCGTGCTCGCCACTGCGGACGACGTGGGGCAGCATCGCCTGTTTTCGATCAACGTTGCCAGCGGCAAGGTCACGCCGCTCAGCGACAAGGGTTACGTCAGCGCCTTTGACGTGCGCGGCGACACGATCGTGATGGCGCAAGCAAACCTCAGTTCCCCGGCGCAGTTGTTCAAGACCACGCTGGGCGCCACCGCTCCCGTCGAACTGGCCCAGCTTACCCAGCTTACCCAGCTCAACGCAGAGGCGCTCAAGGACGTGCGCTTTGGCCAGGCCGAGCAGTTCTCGTTTCAGGGCGCCAATGGCGACACGGTCTACGGTCACGTCATGAAGCCGTGGAACGCGGTTGCGGGCGTCAAGTATCCGATCGCCTTTCTGGTCCACGGCGGCCCGCAAGGCAGCTTCGGCAATGCGTGGAGCTATCGCTGGAACCCGCAAACCTATGCCGGCGCCGGCTACGCGACGGTTTTCATCGACTTTCACGGTTCAACCGGCTACGGCCAGCAATTTACCGATGCGATCAGCAATGACTGGGGTGGAAAACCGCTGGTTGACCTGAAAAAAGGCCTGGATGCAGCGGTCAAGAAGTTTCCATGGCTGGACCGCAACCGTAGCTGCGCGCTGGGCGCGTCCTATGGCGGCTACATGATGAATTGGATCGCCGGCAACTGGTCCGATGGCTTTCGCTGCCTGGTCAACCATGACGGTGTCTTCGATACGCGCGGCATGGCGTACTCGACTGAGGAACTGTGGTTCACGGAATGGGAAAATGGCGGCACCTATTTTGACAAGCCGGCAAGCTACGAGAAATTTAACCCGGTCCATTTCGTCAAGAATTGGAAGACGCCGATGCTGGTCATCCAGGGCGACCTCGACTTCCGCATCCCGACTTCGCAGGGCCTGGGGACCTTCAGCGCGCTGCAGCGCCGCGGTATCGAAAGCAAGCTGGTCGTGTTCCCGGATGAAAACCATTGGGTGCTCAAGCCGGCCAATTCCGTGCAGTGGCATCACACTGTGAACGCATGGTTGGACAAGCACTTGCAACCCGCGAAGTAAATTGTTCAAGCCAAGCTGAAAAGGCCCGCCGCGCGCGGGCTTTTTCATGTCTGCCGTACTGCTCGCACTAGGTTAATGTTGCCGCACGGAAAAACAATTCTCGGCAAATTGGTTTATTGGTACAATGACATCAAGAAGCGCCGACCTGCATTTGCAGCCGGGCGACCAACCGGAGATTGACCTTGCGTACACCATTTTTGAAATTGACTGCCATTTGCGCCCTTCTGATTGCAGCCGGTTGCCAAACGACCGGCACCTCCACCAGCGGCAACGCACAGCAGGAAACGCCACCGCCGAAAAACCCGGCCTTTGCCACCGAGATGAGCAAGTTCGATGCGCAATTCCCTAGCGCCAAGGCGAGCAAATACGAAAACGAATCCCTCGCTTTCAACAATGCCCAAAAGCTCGATGAAAAAGGCAATTGCCATGGCAAGTCGATGTATCCAGTGACCATTGTCCTGGTCCTCGACGCTTCCGGCCGCGTGGCCAGCAGCACTACCGACGTTGAAAACGGAAAAGCTGCCTGCTTCCGCGCCGCGTACGCCGGCGTGCAATTTCCCAAGCCGCCAATGGCCGGCTACCGCAAGCCAATTTTGCTGAAGTGATAAAAGCGGCCCGCCATGGGCCGCTGTGTGACCGGCCGTCGCCGCGCGCCTCAGGAAGGCGACTGGCGCCGGATCGCAATGGCCAGCGCGCTCAGCCCGGCCAGCAGTAACACTTCCGACGCAGGTTCCGTGACATCTTTGACGGCCGCGCCTGGCTGTGCCAGCGTCGACTGCACACGCAAAACTTCGGCCCTACCGCCATTCCCATCCAGGTAATGAAACGCGTTGGGCAAGTTCACATAGCTCAGCAAATGATTGATTGTCAGTTCATCCCTGCCGTCAGTTCGCATCACTGCGACAGGATTTGCGACTGTGGAAGGAAGCGGGAACGCACGAGCGTCCTGGAAGACAACAGAAGCGCCGGCCGCAGATGCCAGCACCGGACGCTGCGCGGTGGCGGATGCCGCGTGAGCCCCCTGCACAAGCGCGCTTGAAAACAATAAACCAACGACGAATTTATAATTCTTCATGGCATCATCTCTTGTCGAAATTGTACTTCCATTAGAACATAATTCCTGTCGAAAAAACACTGCACGTTTGCATCCGGGACAGAATTACAACGAGTTACTGATGAGCATTTATTCCCGGCGATTCCCGATCATGTCGGATCGCCGCTGAGTAGTCATTTGGACCCGGCGAACAAAGCGTGGTTCACTGCCGATGGCATCAGACGAAAAAAAACCGCTATCGCTAGCGGTTTTGTTCAGCGCGACAGCACTGTCTATCCGTTAAATCCCTTGCCCTCGGCGGCGAGCCTGACCATCAGCGGCGCCGGTTTCCAGGCGTCGCCGTGGCGAGCCGCCGCGTACTTTTCCATCGCGATCAGCACGTTCGACAAGCCAACCGCATCGGCGTAGAACATCGGCCCACCGCGAAACACGGGGAAGCCATAGCCGGTCAGGTACACCATGTCGATGTCCGAAGCGCGCATCGCGATGCCCTCGTCCAGGATCTGCGCGCCCTCGTTTACCAAGGAATAGACAAGCCGTTCGACGATCTCCTGGTCGCTGATCTTGCGCCGCTCCACACCAATGTCAGCCGAGTGCTTGACGATCATGTCATTGACTTCCTGCGACGGGTAAGCTTTGCGGTCGCCCGCCTTGTAGTCGTACCAGCCGGCGCCGGTCTTCTGGCCGTAGCGGTTCATTTCGCACAGCAGGTCAGCGGTTTGGGAGTAGGTGATTTCCGGCGACTCGACATAACGACGCTTGCGGATGTACCAGCCGATATCGTTGCCGGCCAGGTCGCCCATGCGAAACGGTCCCATCGCAAAGCCGAATTTTTCGACTGCCTTGTCAACCTGTTCCGGCAAACAGCCTTCTTCAAGCAGGAAGCCGGCCTGGCGGCTGTATTGCTCGATCATGCGGTTGCCGATGAAGCCGTCGCATACGCCCGACACCACGCCCGTTTTGCGCAGCTTTTTCGACAGCGCCAGCGTAGTAGCCAGCACGTCCTTGCCGGTGTGCTTGCCGCGCACGATTTCCAGCAACTTCATCACGTTGGCCGGGCTGAAAAAGTGGGTGCCGACCACATCTTGCGGGCGACCGGTAAAGCCGGCAATCTTGTCCAGGTCGAGCGTGGAAGTGTTCGACGCGAGGATGGCGCCGCTCTTCATTACCGCATCCAACTGCTTGAACACGGCTTCCTTCACGCCCATGTCCTCGAACACCGCTTCGACCACGATGTCGGCGTCGGCGATGTCGGCGTACGCCAGCGTGCCGCTGATCAGCGCCACGCGCTGTTCAAATTTCTCGGGCGTGAGCTTGCCCTTTTTCATCGTGTTTTCGTAGTTCTTGCGGATCGTGGCGATGCCCTTGTCCAGCGCTTCCTGCTTGGTTTCCAGCAGCACGACGGGAATGCCGGCGTTGACGAAGTTCATCGCGATGCCCCCGCCCATGGTGCCAGCGCCGATAATGGCGGCTTTTTTGATCTCGCGCGTCGGTGTATCGGCCGGCACGTCGGGGACCTTGCTGGCGATCCGTTCAGCAAAGAACGCATGGCGCAGCGCCTTCGATTCCGGGGTCTGGATCAGATGCAGGAAACGCTCGCGCTCGAATTTCAGGCCATCGTCGAATTTTTTCGTGACCGACGCGGCCACGGTTTCAACGCACTCGAGCGGTGCGGGGAAAGCACCGGCCATGGCCTTGACGGTATTGCGCGTAAATTGCAGGAAGGCTTCGTGGTTCGGATAGTCAACCTTGCGGTCGCGCACGCGCGGCAAGGGGCGCACGTCAGCGACCTTGTTGGCAAAGGCGATGGCTGCGTCGAGCAGGTTGGCTTCTGGCGCGAACACTTCGTCAAACAGGGCGGTCTTGGCCAGCCGTTCGGAGGCAATCGCGGTACCGGAGACCACCATGTTCAATGCCATCTCCAGGCCCAGCAAGCGCGGCAGGCGCTGGGTGCCGCCGGCACCTGGCAGCAAGCCAAGCTTGACTTCAGGCAGGGCGATCTGGGCGCCGGGCATGGCGACGCGGTAGTTGCAGCCGAGCGCAAGCTCAAGGCCGCCGCCCATGCAAACGCTGTGGATGGCCGCAACGACCGGCTTGGTGGAGCCTTCGGCAACGTTGATCAAGGTATGCAGCGTCGGTTCGGCCAGCGCCTTGGGGGAATTGAATTCCTTGATGTCGGCGCCGCCTGAAAAAGCCTTGCCGGCGCCGGTGATGACGATCGCCTTGACGGCGGCATCAAGCTGCGCGCGGCGGATGCCGGCTACGGCGGCGGTGCGCGTTTCAAGGCCCAGTCCGTTGACTGGCGGGTTGTTGAGTGTGATGACAGCGACGCTGCCATGAACTTGATATTCGGCACTCATGTCTCTTCCTTTATTGGTTGAATCAATCTGTCAACTATACATGATAATAGAACGGTCGTATTATTTTTTTGAGAGTCCCAACAGCGTCGCCACGTCGTGCCGACGCAAGGAGATTCCGCAAATTGATTGGTACCGCGTAGGTCGGAAAAGCGCAGCGCATTCCGACACTGCCGGCGTTACGATAACGCATGCAATGTCTACACTGTGTGCCTACACCTCCAACCACTCCTTGCGCACCACCGCATCGGCGCGCAGCGCCGCCGGCGTGCCCTCAAACACAATCGCCCCATGCCCCATCACATACACGCGCTGCGAAATCTCCAGCGCAATGGCCAGCTTTTGCTCCACCAGCAGCACCGAAATCCCCTTCTCCTTCAACGCCAGCAGATACTGCGCCACCAGCGCCACGATCTTGGGCGCCAGGCCTTCGGTCGGCTCGTCGATCATGATTAAATCCGGGTCGCCCATCAAGCTGCGGCACAAAGTCAGCATCTGCTGCTCCCCGCCCGACAAGAATCCCGCCGCCACCGTCCGCCGTTCCTCCAGCCGCGGGAACATGCGGTACATGTCGGCCAGCGACCAGCGTCCCGGCTTGCCGGTCTTCTTCTGCCCTAAAATCAGGTTCTGCTCCACCGTCAGCGTGGGGAAAATATCGCGGTTCTCCGGCACGTACGCCAGGCCCTTGTGCGCGATCTGGAACGCCTTCAGTCCCAGCATCTGTTCGCCCTTGAACAGCACCGAACCGGTGGCGCTGACCTGCCCCATCACCGCCTTGACCAGCGTCGAACGCCCCACGCCGTTGCGCCCCAACAGGCTCACAATCTCGCCCCGGCCAACCGTCAGGTCCACGCCATGCAAAATATGACCCTTGCCGTAGTACGCGTGCAGCCCTTTGACTTCAAGAATCGCGTTCATGCGTGCTCCTCGCTCGCGTCATGCCCAAGATAGGCCGACTGCACCGCCGCGTTGGCGCGGATATTGGCGGGCGTGTCGCAGGCGATCACTTCGCCGTAGACCAGCACCGCAATCTTGTCGGCCAGGCCGAACACCACGCTCATGTCGTGCTCCACCATCACCAGCGACTTGCCCACCGTGACCTTGCGGATCAACTCCACTGCCGCATCGGACTCGGAACGGCTCATGCCGGCCGTCGGCTCGTCGAGCAAAATGACGTCGGCGCCGCCGGCAATCGTGATGCCGATTTCCAGCGCGCGCTGTTCGGCGTAAGTCAGCACCCCGGCCAGCATCTTGCGCTGGCGCTGCATGCCGATCTGTTCCAGCACCTGCTCGGCGCGTTCGTGCGCGTCGCGCAGGCCGTTCAGGCGCTGCCAGAACGAGTACTTGTAACCGAGCGACCAAAGCACCGCGCAGCGCAGGTTTTCGTACACCGAAAGATTGACGAACAGATTACTGATCTGGAAACTGCGCGCCAGACCGAGCCGGTTGATCTCGAAGGGCTTGCGGTTTCTGATGCTGCTGCCATTTAAAAAAATATCTCCGTCGCTGATGCCAAAGCGGCCAGACACCAGGTTGAACAAGGTTGACTTGCCCGCCCCGTTCGGTCCGATCACGGCCACCCGTTCGCCCTTGGCCACGGTCAGGTTGGCGCCGCGGATAATTTCGGACTTGCCGAAGCTTTTTCTGACATCCTTCAGTTCAAGCGCGTAACTCATGTAGTCATCCCCGAGCGCTGTTTGGCCACGATGTCGGCATGTATTTCACTCCACAAGGCGTCGTAATGCGGCTGCACTTTCCGGTACAGCAGCAGCGCGCCGCCCACCAGCACGGCCACCACCACCCAGGGCGCGGCGCCCTTGGTGTCGATCTGGTGCCCCAGGCGCGTCATGATGGCGCCGTTGGCGCCTTCCAGCGTGATGTGGTACAGCATTTCGATCCCCATCACCACGCCGAGCAAGCCGACCAACCCCACCGCGCACACGGCCAGCAGCGGCTTACAGATGCGGCCGAACTGGCCATGGTTTGCCACCCGCAGCAGCATCAGGATCAAGCTTGCCAGCCCGGCCGGCGCATAGCGCACCAGCAGGATGAAGAACAGGCCCAGGTACAGCTGCCAGGCCGGCGTATAGTCCGACAGCATTACCGAAAAGAAAACGCCGACGATGGCGCCCAGCAGCGGCCCGAAAAAGAACGAGATCCCGCCGATGAACACGAACAGCAGTACCGCGCCCGAACGGATGGCGCTGACGTTTTCGGCGCTGACGATCTCGAAGTTGATCGCCCCCAGGGCGCCCGAAATGCCGGCGAAAAAAGCCGACAGGATCAGCGTCAGGTAGCGCACCGACTGCGTGTCGTAACCGATGAATTCAACCCGCTCCGGATTGTCGCGCACTGCGTTGACCATGCGCCCCAGCGGCGTTTGCGTGAACGCGAACATGGCAATGGTGCTGATAAAGAGCCAGAACGCGATCAGGTAGTACACCTGGATCTGCGGCCCGTAGCTGATGCCGAACAGTGCCTCGCCGCGCACCCGGTTGGTCGTGATGCCGCCCTCGCCGCCAAAAAAGCCCGGGAACATCAGCGAACTGGCGAACACCAGTTCCACCAGGCCGAGCGTGATCATGGCGAACGTGGTGCCCGATTTTTTGGTCGTTACGTAGCCGAACAACACGCCAAAGAACATCCCGGCCAGGCCACCGGCCAGCGGAATGAGCGTGGTGGGAATATGCGCGCCGACGCCGGTGCTGTTCATCATGTGGATGGCAAAAAACGCGCCCAGGCCCGAATACACCGCGTGCCCGAACGAGAGCATGCCGCCCTGCCCCAGCAGCATGTTGTACGACAGCGCAAAGATCATGACGGTGCCGATCTGCGACAGGATCGACAGCGCCGCGCCCTTAGTAAACACGAGGGGCGCCGCCAGGAGGACCAGCGCAAAGCCGCCCCACACCAGGTAGCGCGCCGCGTTCACGGGTGTGTAGGTGAGCCTCATTCGCGTGTCCCCATCAAGCCCTTGGGGCGGAAAATCAAAATCAGCACCAGCAGCAGGTACGGCAGGATCGCCGCGCTTTGCGAGATCGACAGCTTGAGTAGGTCGTAGCCTGGCGTGGCGTCCGTGATGTTGGCGCCCATGCCGTTAAACACCGACATCAACGAGTAGTCGAGCGCCACGGCGAACGTTTGCAGCACGCCGATCAGGATCGAAGCGACAAAGGCGCCGGCCAGCGACCCCATGCCGCCGACGACGACCACCACGAAGATGATGCTGCCCACGGTCGCGGCCATCCCCGGCTCGGTGACAAAGGCGTTGCCGCCGATGACGCCGGCCAGAGCCGCCAGCGCGCAGCCGCCGCCAAACACCCACATGAAAATGCGCGGCACATTGTGGCCCAGTGCTTCGGCGGCGTCAGGATGGGTTAGCGCGGCCTGGATCACGAGGCCCACGCGGGTGCGCGTGAGCACCAGGTAGATTGCCGCGAGCATCAGCAGCGCGACTAACATCATGAAGCCGCGGTACATGGGAAAGCTGGTTGAAAACAGGGTAAATAGCGCTCCGTCGAGCGAAGGCGGGATCGAGTACGCCACTGCGGCGCGGCCCCAGATCAGCTGCACCAGTTCAACGATCAGGTAGGACAGGCCGAAGGTAAACAGCAGTTCGGGAATATGGCCGTATTTGTGCAGCGGGCGCAGGCCATAGCGTTCGACCAGCGCTCCGATCAGGCCCACGGCGAGCGGCGCGAGCACCAGCGCGGGCCAGAAGCCCACCACGGAACTGATGGTGTAGGCCATGTAGGCCCCCAGCATGTAGAAACTGGCGTGCGCAAAGTTGAGCACGCCCATCATACTGAAGATGAGCGTCAGGCCGGACGAGAGCATGAACAGCAGCAGTCCGTAGCTGACGCCGTTCAGCAGGGTGAACAGCGTAAATTCCATGGAAACAATCGCAAAAGAAGAGGAAAACGTAGGGCAGAAAAGCGCAAGCGCATTCCGCCAATGCCTGCGTCTCGTTGACGCAAACATGGCGCAATGCGCGCAAAAAAAGCGCTTTTGCGCCCTACGAAGGCAATTACATCGCCGGGCGCTTCATCTGGCAAGACGTCGGCTGCGCCGCATAATACGCATCGATCTTCTTGTCCATTTTCCAGCCATAACCAGTATTTTCCTGGTCAAATTTGACAGCCTTGCCGTCAACCTTGCTCCAGGTGCCGATGTACAGCGGCTGCTGCAGCTGGTGGTCAGCCTTGTTCATCATCACGCCGCCGTTCAGGCTCTGGAACTTGGCGCCTTCCATCGCAAACGCGACCTTTTTCGGGTCGGTCGACTTGGACTGTTTGATCGCCTGCGACAGCAGGCCGATGCTCGAGTGCGTCTGCGCGGTGTAAAAATCGTCGTTGTACTTCTTTTTGTAGCCTTCGACGATCTCCTTGCCGCTCGCCACGTCGCCATTGATCAGCCAATTACCCACGATCTTGACCCGGTCCGCACCCGCCGCGCCCATCGCCGTCGGCACGCCGGTGGTCACCGCGTAATAGGTGTAGAAATTGGCCTTCAAGTCGGCATCCTTGGCAGCGCGGATCAACAGCGCCAGGTCGGCGCCCCAGTTGCCGGTAATGACGGTGTCCGCCCCCGACGCCTTGATCTTGGCAATGTAGGGCGAAAAATCCTTGACCTGCGCAATCGGGTGCAAGTCGTCGCCAACGATCTTGATGTCCGGGCGCTTGCGCTTGAGGTATTCCTTGGCGGCCCGGCTGACGGCCTGGCCGAACGCGTAGTTCTGGCCGATGATGTAGACGTTCTTGATGTCCTTGTTCGGCGCCATGTACGACGTCAGCGCTTCCATTTTCATGTCGGAATTGGCGTCAAAGCGGAAGTGCCAAAAGCTGCACTTGCTGTTGGTCATGTCGGGATCGATGGCGGCGTAGTTCAGGTAAACCACTTCCTTGCCCGGATTGCGCTCGTTATGCTTGTTGATCGCGTCCAGCAGCGCCAGGCCCACGCCGGAGCCATTGCCCTGCGTGATGTAGCGGTAGCCCTGGTCGATAACGGCCTTGAGCTGGGTGAGCGACTCTTGCGGGCTGCCCTTGTTGTCGAAGCCGACCACCTGGATCTGGTGTTCGCCCGCCCATTTTTGCGCGTTGGCCAGTTCGGCGATGGTCTGGAAACTCTTGAGCTGGTTTTGTCCGACCGGGGCGAACGGGCCCGACAGCGGGTCGATAAAGGCGATTTTGACCGTTTCGGCCTGGGCCGCAACGCTCAGCAATGCAAGTGATACAGCCAGGGTCAGCGGGCGAATAGTCTTGATCATGTGTCTCCATCCTTCTTGTAGTTGGGTCTGTGCCCATTTGCAGCAAAGCGCTGCCCATCGTCGAACTTGCCGTCGTCAAACTGGTCATGCAGTGGGCAGCAAATGCCCCTTGTACTGGTCGCGCAGCTTGTTTTTCTGGATCTTGCCGGTGGCGCCAGTGGGCAGCGCCTCGACAAAGATGACGTCGTCCGGCATCCAGAACCTGGCGATCTTGCCGTCGAAATAGTGCAGCAAGTCTTCGCGCGTCACGTCCTGCCCTGGTCGTTTGATCACCAGCAGCAGCGGCCGTTCATCCCACTTGGGGTGGGCAATGCCGATGCAGGCCGCCTGCAGCACGGCCGGATGCGCCATTGCGATATTTTCCAGGTCGATGGTGCCGATCCACTCGCCGCCGGACTTGATAACATCTTTGCTGCGGTCGGTGATCTGCATGTAGCCGTCGGCGTCGATGGTGGCCACGTCGCCGGTAGGAAACCACCCGTCCTGCAATACGTCGCCACCCTCGTTCTTGAAGTAGCTGCTGATGATCCACGGCCCCTTGACCAGCAAGTGGCCATAGGTGGCGCCGTCCCACGGCAACTCCTTGCCGTCGTCGTCGACAATTTTCATGTCCACGCCATACACGGCGTGACCTTGCTTTTGCAAGATCTTGCGCTGCGCTGCCTTGGGCAGACTCAGGTGCTTCGATTGCAGGCCCCCGGCCGTGCCCAGCGGCGACATTTCGGTCATGCCCCAGGCGTGGATGACCTGCACGTCGAGCTGGTCGATCAGCGTATCCATCATCGCCGGCGGGCAGGCCGAGCCGCCAATCACGGTGCGGCGGAACGTGCTGAAGCGCAGCTTGTTTTCAAGCGCGTAATTGACCAGGCCCAGCCATACGGTGGGCACGCCCGCCGAAAACGTCACGCCTTCGGCCTCGAACAGCTCGTACAACGACTTGCCGTCGAGCGCGGCGCCCGGATACACCATCTTCGCGCCCGACAGCAGCACCGAATACGGCAGCCCCCAGGCATTCACATGGAACATGGGCACCACCGGCAGCACGGTATCCGTGGCCGAGACGTTCAGCGCGTTGGGCATGGCCGAACCATAGGCATGCAGCACGGTCGAGCGGTGCGAGTACAGCGCGCCCTTGGGGTTGCCCGTGGTGCCCGAGGTGTAGCACAGCGAAGCGGCCGAGTTTTCGTCAAACAGCGGCCATTGGTAGTCGTCGGAGCTGCTTGCCATCAAGTCTTCATAGCACAGCAGATTGGCAATTTTTGTGTCCGTCGGCATCCGCTCGCGCCCGGCCATCAGCACAAAGGCCTTGACGCTCTTGCAGTGGGCGGCGACCGCTTCGATCAGCGGCAGGAAAGTCAGGTCGAAAAACAGGTACTGGTCTTCGGCATGGTTGGCGATGTAGGCGATCTGTTCCGGATGCAGGCGGGGATTGATGGTGTGCAGCACCGCGCCCGAACCGGAAACAGCGTAATACAGCTCCATGTGGCGGTAGCCGTTCCACGCCAGCGTTGCCACCCGGTCGCCCATGGTCACGCCCAGGCTGGTGAGCGCATTGGCCATCTTGCGCGCACGCACGTGGCAATCGCGGTAGGTGTAGCGATGCATATCGCCTTCCACGCGGCGCGAGACGATTTCTGTGGTGGGATAGTGTTTTGCTGCGTAGTCGAGAATGCTGGAAATGAGCAAGGGCTGGCTCATCATTTGGCCCATTAACGGACTCATCGGGTATGACGACATCGACACTCCTCTTAGTAGGAATCCTCAGTTTCGTACGACCGTGCTATTCCCGTCAATGTATTTCGATGGTGCGATGCAGCATGACGAAAACACGGCCAAGTTGTCTATGTGAGCGCCTTGTTGGTTCAAGGCGCGCGCGGCTTGAATTTGCCTATTACGGTAAAATTCTGGCACGACACAGAGCTACACCGAACACTACCTTACTGCGACTGGAATTGCCATTAACGCTGCCGATCTTCCACTTAAAAATGCCTTTGCCGAGTTGCCGAGTGCGTTTTACACCCGCCTCATGCCAACACCCTTGCCTGAGCCCTACTTTGTCGCGGCCAGTAGCAGCGCCGCCGCGCTGGTCGGGCTTGACGTTGCCGCGCTCGCGCAAGACGATTTCGTGGCCGCCTTTACCGGCAATGCCGTGCCGGCGCGCGCCAAACCCTTGTCGGCCGTCTACTCCGGGCACCAGTTTGGCGTCTGGGCCGGCCAGTTGGGCGACGGGCGCGCCATTTTGCTCGGCCAGCTGGACACACCTGCCGGGCCGATGGAGTTGCAGCTCAAGGGCGCCGGCCTGACGCCGTATTCGCGCATGGGCGACGGGCGCGCCGTGCTGCGCTCGTCGATCCGGGAGTTTCTCTGTTCCGAAGCCATGGCCGCCTTGAACATTCCCACCACGCGCGCCTTGATGATCACCGGGTCCGACCAGGGTGTGATGCGCGAGACGGTCGAGTCGTCGGCGGTCGCCACGCGCATGGCGCCCAGTTTTGTGCGCTTCGGCTCCTTCGAGCACTGGTATGCGCGCCAGCGTCCCGACGAACTGCGCATTCTGGCCGACCACGTCATCGCCGCTTTTTACCCTGAGCTGGCAGGCGAGTCCAACCCGTACAAGGCGCTGCTGGCCGAGGTGACGCGCCGCACCGCGCACATGATCGCCCACTGGCAGGCGGTCGGCTTCATGCACGGTGTGATGAATACCGACAATATGTCGATCCTCGGCCTGACGCTCGACTACGGTCCCTTCGGCTTCATGGAAGCGTTCGATTCCCAGCATATTTGCAACCATACCGACCAGCAAGGCCGTTACTCGTACGCCAACCAGCCCGATGTGGGGCACTGGAATTGCCACAAGCTGGGCCAAGCCCTGCTGCCGCTGATCGGCGCCGTCGACGACGCGCAAGAAGCGCTGGACGTCTACCAGAGCGCGTTTGCCGCCAAGATTGACGAACTGCTGCATGCCAAGCTGGGGCTGGACGTGGCGCTGCCGGAAGATGGCCAGCTGTTCGCCGCCATGTTCGCCCTGCTGGACCGCCACCATGTCGACTTTACCCAGTTTTTCCGCAAGCTGGGCATGCTGCAACTTGAGCTGCCGGCGCTGGACGCACCCGTGCGCGACCTGTTCATCGAACGCGACGCTTTCGACGCTTGGGCCGTGACTTACCGCGCGCGCCTGCGCCACGAGCACCGCACCGACAGCGAACGGCGGCGCGCCATGGACGCCGTCAATCCCAAGTATGTGCTGCGCAATTACCTGGCCCAGGTCGCCATCGACAAGGCCAACAACAAGGATTTTTCCGAAGTGGCCACATTGCTCGCCGTGCTCGAGCACCCGTTCGACGAACAGCATGACAACGAAGCCTATGCCGCACTGCCGCCAGACTGGGCTAGCCATCTTGAAGTAAGCTGCTCTTCTTAAAGTAAGCTGCTCCTCTTAAGTAAGCTGTTCCTCTTGACCCTACAGAAAGACTTGCCATGACCGACGAAGCGAACGAGATGAAAAAGACCGTGACCAAGACCGACGAGCAATGGCGCGCCATGCTCGATCCGATGCAATACCAGGTTACGCGCCACGCGGCCACGGAACGCGCCTTTACGGGCGAGTTCTGGGACCACCACGAGCACGGCATCTACACTTGCGTGTGCTGCAACACGCCGCTGTTCGCGTCGGACGCCAAGTTTGACTCCGGCTGCGGCTGGCCAAGCTATTTCAAGGCGCTCGATCCGGCCAATGTGATTGAAAAAGTCGACCGCGCCCATGGTATGCTGCGCACCGAGATCATTTGCGCGGTCTGCGACGCCCACCTGGGTCACGTTTTCCCCGACGGCCCGCCGCCAACGGGCCTGCGTTATTGCATCAATTCCGCGTCACTGCGGTTCGACCCAACCTGACCATTACCACATGAAACTTCTGTTCGACTTTTTCCCGATCCTGCTGTTTTTCGTTACGTTCAAAGTTGCCGGTCTGTACGAGCAGGCCTCGTTCAAGCTTGCCTCCAAGCTGATCGGCGGCTTTGTCTCGGGCGACGGCATTGCACCCGACCAGGGACCGATCATGCTGGCCACCATCGTGGCCATTGTCGCGGCCGTGGTGCAGGTCTGCTACGTCAAGCTGCGCGGAAAAAAGGTCGACCTGATGCTGTGGATTTCAGTGTCCGTCATCACGATTTTCGGCTGCCTGACGATCTACTTCCACAATGCAAAATTCCTGATGTGGAAGCCGACCATCATTTACTGGCTGCAAGCGGCTGCCTTCCTGATTGCGCTGTTCGGCTTCAAGAAAAACCTGATCCGCGAAGTCATGCAGGCGCAAATCAAGCTGCCCGATCCCGTGTGGACCCGCCTGTGCCTGGCGTGGATCGTGTTTTTCATCGGCATCGGCTTGCTGAACCTGCTCGCCGCCTTCGTCATTTTCGCCGGCAATACCGACGCCTGGGTCAACTTCAAGACCTTTGGCATGACCGGCCTGCTGTTCGCCTTTATCGTCGGCCAGACCTTTTATCTGTCCAAGTATATTGAAGAGGAAAAAGTATGAGCGCGCTCACCCGTCCCGAGCGCATCCGCGCGCAGCTGTCCGCCGCACTCGCGCCTTCGCAGCTCGAACTGACGGACGAATCGGCACTGCACGCGGGCCACGCCGGCGCTGCCTCCGGCGGCGGCCACTACCGCTTGCGGATCGTCTCGGAGCGTTTTGAAGGGCTCAGACTCGTCATGCGACATCGACTCGTGTATGATTCCGTGCACGATATGATGCACACCGAAATTCACGCTCTCGCCATCACCGCTTTGGCTCCGTCCGAAGTGTGATTGTCTTCGCGTGATTCAGTGTTCCTTAAGTAATCTGTCGGACAATTGACTTGCTAAGTAAAAAAATTAATCTTGTCCAAGCAACCTTCCCAATTCAGGAATTTCATAATGACTTTTAAGCCAGCCCGTTTGCTGTTAGCACTGATCGCCGTAGTCGCCATGCCTGCCTTCGCGCAAAACGTCGCCGTCGTGAACGGCAAAGCCATTCCCATGTCGCGCGTCGAAGCAACCGTCAAGCAGGTCGAGGCCCAAGGCCAGCAAAAGGATTCCCCTGAACTGCGCGACATGATCAAGAAAGACTTGATCGCCCGCGAAGTGATGATGCAAGAAGCCCTCAAGCAAGGTTACGACAAGAACGAAATCGTCAAGCAGCAACTCGATGGCGAGCGTCAGCGCCTGGTCGTCAGCGCCATGATGCGCGACTACGCCGACAAGCACAAAGTGACGGACGCCGAGATCAAGACCGAATATGACCGGATCAAGGCGCAGGCCGGCGACAAGGAATACCATATCCGCCATATCGTCGCCGAGACCGATGCTGAAGCGAAGGCAATCATTGGCAAGCTCAAGGGCGGCGCCAAGTTTGAAGACCTGGCCAAGACCTCCAAGGACGCAGGCAGCGCGGCCACCGGTGGCGACCTGGACTGGGTAACGCCGTCGGAGTCCTTCCCTAAGGAATTTAGCGAAGCCTTCACCGCACTGCAAAAAGGCGCCGTCACGCAAGCGCCGGTGCAGACCCCGATCGGCTTTCACGTGATCAAGCTGGACGACACGCGTGCGCTGAAATTCCCGTCGCTGGAAGAAGCCAAGCCGCAGATCGCCGAGGGACTGACCCGGAAAAAAGTGCAAGCCTATCAGGAACAACTGGCCAAGAAAGCCACGATCTCCATTAAGTAATTTCAATAGATTGAGTCCGCGCATCAGCAGTATGTGCGGCGCCCGCCATTTTTAGAGGAACCGAACAATGATTTTGAAGCCTGCCCGCCTGATGATTGCCCTGCTTGCCCTGGTTGCCGCACCTGTGTTCGCACAGAACGCCGCCACCGTGAATGGCAAGCCAATCACGAACGCGAAGATCGACCTGATGGTCAAGCAAGTGGTTGCCCAAGGCAAGCAAACCGATTCTCCGCAATTGCGCGAAGCAATCAAGCGCCAACTGATCGGCCTCGAAGTGCTGATCCAGGAAGCGGACAAGCAAGGTTTCGGCACGCGTCCGGAAGTCAAAGCTGCGCTCGAGAACGCCCGTCAGAGCATCATCATCAATGCCATGCTGGCCGATCAGGTCAAGAAGAATCCGATCAAGGAAGCCGACATCAAGGCCGAGTACGACAAGTACAAGGCACAGCAGGGCGACAAGGAATACCACGTTCGCCACATCGTCGTGCCAACCGAAGAAGAAGCCAAGGGCGTGATCGCCAAGCTCAAGACTGGCAGCAAGTTCGAAGACCTGGCCAAGGCGCAGTCGAAAGACGGCGCGGCAGCCAATGGCGGCGACCTCGACTGGATTACCCCGGCCGCGTACGTGCCTGAGTTCTCGACCGCCATGGTCGCACTGAAAAAAGGCGCCGTGAGCGACGTCCCGGTCAAGACCCAGTTCGGTTTCCATGTCATCAAGCTCGAAGATACGCGTCCATTCAAGATGCCACCGTTTGAAGAAGTAAAGCAGCAGTTTGCCGAGTCGATGCAGCAGAAGAAGCTGCAAGCGTTCCGCGAACAGCTGATGAGCAAGGCAACCATCAAGTAAGTACGCAAGTTCGTACGCAAGCAAGCACTGAAAGGTGCAGGAACAAGCCGCCACGGTTAGCCCTGGCGGCTTTTTTTTCGCCACCCGCTCGCCTTGCGGCGCGCGTTAAGCGAACGGCGAGGAATATTGATATCATGAACCCATGTCCCGCGCCGTCCGCCATCTGTTCGCCTGCCTGCTCCTCGTGCTCCTGCCCTGTCAAGCACTGGCCGCGAGCTTCGCCATGGCCAAGGCTCCCTTGGTCACCTGCGCCGACCAGATGATGGAAGGCATGGATTGCTGCGACCAGGATAGCGGCACTTGCCCCGATGCCAGCAATTGCGCGCTGCACCTGGCTGCAATCGCCCTGCCCGTCCAGACTGCCGCCGCGCCGGCATTGGGCGGCTGCGGCGCCGCCGTGGCGCCCATAGCCACTCTGCACGACTCCTTCATTCCCGACGGCCCGCAACGCCCGCCCCAAGCCCTCCCCTGACCTGACTTTGCCCGGCTTATCTGCTCGCATTCTGCGCGCAACCGGCATGCTCAACCAGAGGATAACAATGACAACTTCAATGGCAAGGTCATGGACCTGTGACGCCCTGCTCGCGGCCGCCCTGCCTGCCGCGGCCGCCCCCATGGGCTTCCAGGGCTCGACAATGGCCATGGGCGACTTTGGCGCCAACTGGCGCGAGCAATACGTCAACTACGCGCTCACGCCGCGCGACGCCGTTGGCGTGAGCGCCACGTGGATGCGTTCGGACGACCGCCAGCTGACGCGCGAGGTTGACGAACTGACGTACACGCGGCTCGTGAAACGCTGGAACAGCAAGCATGCGCAGGCCAACGTCTGGTTCTTGGGCGGCATTGGTCTCTTGCATCGTGACGGACGCAACCGGGCCATGGCGACGCCGGGCGTGCAGGTCGACTACGAAACCACCCGCGTCTACCTGGGCGCCACCGGAAGGCTGTATCGCGCTTCCGGCGTCAACCATGACTTCGCTTCAGCGCGCGCCGGTTTTTCTTTTTACGCGGCTGAATACGAGCAAACGCAACCCTGGCTGATCGTCGAAGCACGACGCATGCGCGGCCTCAGTGAACGCACCGAAGTCACGCCCATGCTTCGCTTCATTAACAAGAACTATTTCGTGGAAGCCGGCGTCAACAACATGCGCCAGGCCCGCTTTAATTACATGTACATCTTTTAGGAGTGACCATCATGAAATCTATTATCGCCATCGCACTGCTGGCAGCCTCGCTTTCCGCGCAGGCGGCGCAATCCTTGAAGGCCGAAGTCAACGGCATGGTCTGCGCTTTCTGCGCCCAGGGCATCGAAAAGAAATTGCGCGCGCTGTCGCAAGCGCAAGATGTCTACGTCAATCTCAAGGACCGCGTGGTGGTCGTTGAACTGCGAGAAGGCCAGACCATCGCGCCGCAGGTATTCAAGGACCTAGTCAAGGATGCCGGCTACGATGTGGTCTCGGTGGAGACGGTGGCCCAGTCCGCCAAGCAGATCAAGGCTGGCGTCAAATGAGCCGTCATGCCTCCATGCTGTCGCTGTTTACCAGCGGCAGCACCTTGATTTGCTGCGCGCTGCCGGCGCTGCTGGTATCGATCGGGGCCGGCGCGGCCTTGTCGTCGCTGGTGTCCGCGGTGCCGCAGCTGGTCTGGTTTTCGCTCCACAAGGGTCCCGTGTTTGGCGTTGCGGGGATCATGTTGCTGGCGTCCGGCCTGTTGCAATGGCGTGCCCGCAACCTACCCTGCCCGCTAGATCCTGCGCTGGCCGCTTTGTGCACCTCGACGCGCCTAGCCTCGCTGCGGCTGTACTGGCTGTCGGTGGGCATCTTTGCGATCGGCGCGTTTTTTGCGTTCATTGCTCCGCTGCTGTGAGCTGCGCGCGGGCGGCGGTGCGCGATACGAGATGGCCATTGCGGCTGGCGCGCAGCAAAAGCAAGACGGTAAAGAGCGCGATCATCACCAGCGTCACGGCCGACGCTTCCACGCCGTAGGCGCCGCCGGCAAGCCAGTCCGGCCCGGATAACTGCCCCTGCAACAAGCCGCGCGCCGGGTGGCCGGAGGTTGGGATGCCGAAGACGCCATCGGAGACAAAATTCCAGGCAAAGTGCATCCCCACAGTCAGCCACAGGCGGCGGGTAATCAGATACGCGGCGCCAAAGAGCAGGCCTGCGAGCGCCGTGTTGGCGACAGCGATGGCCGTGATGCCATCGTTGGGCAAGTGCGCGACGGCAAAAATGACCGCCGACAGCACCAACGCCACCCGGCTGCCGAGCGAGCGCTCCATCAAGCGCAACAGCACGCCCCGAAACACCAGTTCCTCGATCAGGGCGACAAACAGCATCTCGACCAAGGACTTGGCTACCGGGGACCAGTTGCCGGTGCCCGTTACGTGAAAGCTTCCAACGGCGGCCAACAGGCCGATGACCGTTAAAAATAGTAGCGTGCCGAGCAGCAGGCCGGCACCGAATTCGACGCCGGCTCCCGTGCTGCTTAATTCGGTTGCAGGCCGGTGCTCCACTTTGCGTACGTAAAAAAGATAGCCGCTAATGCCGACCAGCGCGGCCAGCAGCGGGGGCCAGAACGCGCGCAGCGATTTGTCGGGTATTTGATTGGACAGTATCAGGACCAGTGCCACGGGCAGGCATACCGCGACGATGCCGAGCACGATGCGAATAAGAGTGAAGCGGGTAAGTGAGTTGGAGAGGGGGGCGGCGTGTACGGGTGCAGTAAGTGGAGCATTCATGGTCTCAATTCCTTGGCAATTTCGAGTATTGAACAAGCCCATTGTATAAGGGCTTATATAACTAGGCAAGCGAACTTTGGACAAGTCAACAGACGCCAGGAACCCGGCACGCTCAGCGGATGGGGCAGTTGCAGTGGAACGGTTACCCTTACGAATGACCGTTTGCGCCCACGCCCCCAAAGCCGCCCTTCGAGCCGACTCGACGGTTGATGACACAGCTGATTCAACTTTATTGATGGCTTTTGACCGTCCTCATGTGCCGCGCTTGGATAATCGCCTGCCAGTAAGCTAAATCGTATCCAGTGAGGTTCAAGGAGGCAACTTCGACCAGCTCCGTAGTAAGCGTCTGTGTGATTCGCAAGTTGCTAGTATGCGGCCGACGGGTATTGTTGGCCGGACCACTCAATTATGTCGGAACAGCACAGACCGTGAAGTGCGACCGCGTTCATTCGCACGACTATTTCGAAGCAAATATCGCTTGGGTGGCAATCAGCGCAGCCCCACAGGTGGTTTTGTGGCCTTCGTATGCAACGGCAATGCCGTCGATGAGGTGGATGGGATTTCCTTCAGCGATGGTACACCCGTCGTGGCCGCTGATTGGACATGAGCACAGGTCGCCAACCCGAGCCACGGGTATGCCATCGATTATGTAATTTGTTGCCGCGACCCGGACAACCTTTCCGCCGTGCGTTGTCGAGTCTCCTAGGCGAATAGCGTTTAGCAACTTGATGCTCCAAAGTCAGACTTCATTAGTTAAAACGAACTTGGTCCCGAAAGTCGTCCTGACGGACAATTTGGCGCTATCAGGCGCGCCCGGGGGTAGAATCGTCAACATTGCTAGAGTTTGGCAGTGCAGGTTTGCCGCCAATTTCAGGATTGCTATCGACTTCATCTTCATCGGGTAGTGTGGTGTAATCGACCAGCCTCCAGACTGTGGAAATATGTTCGGAACGGGACTCGCCGCTAAGCTTTCGCCAAAAACTCGGCGGCGCGGTCAGGGTCGCGGGAGGCATGTTTTCGCCTTCCCGGAAGAATCTGCGCGATCCGCCAACAACGTTTTCTGATTCCTTGCATTCCCAGAAGCCAGCTTGTGGACAAGCGCTACCCGTTGCGGCAAGTTGTCCTAGCGCGACTTTTGAGGCAGCGGCGGTCTTGCCGCCGCTTACCGTGGCTGTAGCGCGAATTTTCAGGCTTGAGGAAACGCGTTGCCAAAGCTGAAGAATCTCCTCGTCCGACAGACTCGAATTGATCGGCTGGCCAGGTCGTCCTTTTCCAGTTTGTATTTCGAGCGTGATCGTTGGCGCCAGCACATCGTTCATCAATCCAGGCCCTTCCCACATGAAAGCGTGCGCACTTGTGCCATTCAAATCCTTAACTCTATCCAGCACCTCTTCACCTGGAATGGCATTGATGATGCGCTGCCCTTTACCAAGCGATTTGAAATGCGATGCATATTCACGCTTGGTTTCGCTTTCCGAGTCTCTAACGAGTAAGGAATCCTCAATCTGCTTTCTGTTTATTGACGTGTCGAGCCGAATAGCAACATCAGGATGTCCTTTTAACGAGGCGAACATCGTTACCGATTCGTTATCGGCCGCATCTAGCGGATCACGGATCAGTCCCTTTTCGATGCAAAAACCGGGATGGGTGGGAATCTGGTTTGGCATGAGGGCTTCGAAGTTCTTGACCAGCTTGAGCACATTGTTTTCGCTGCGCGGCACCGCTAAACTCTTTCCCGTGAAATGGTATGCGACTGAATTCTTTAAGCCAAACGCCTCGATACTGATTCCTTCCTCGGTGCCAGGAACACGCTGTCCATACTCCATAATCGCGACCGGCTTTTCACGACCGTAATACACTAAAGTAGACTTAAAGTTGATCGCCTCGACGTCCAATTTCTTTTCCATGGAAGGCCGGTCGTACTCATTTTTCTTGAGCGCCACCGCTTGCTCTAGTTGTTCGAGTTCTGATCGTAGTTGCTGGTCTGTGTAGCCGGACTGCACCTGGATATCTACGCTCGCGATACGAGCAGGGGTAAATTCTACCTCCGCGCCTTCTGGCAAATCGATCGTAAATCGCCCTACGCATACTGTCATCATCTTTTGTGTCATGTTATTCACTTTGGTCTTGTCGTGATTGTGGTTATTCCCAAACAGTAGCCCCGCTGTGGTGATTACGATCATCGCCGTTACCCCGGCCACCCACATTTTTCGTGAAAGCGTCCATTTCATTTTGCCACCTGCGCGATTTTAACAATCAGATGATGTGTCAGCATTAGCATTGCCTCGTTCTTATAGCTGCCTTGGTGGTCATAACCTTTAGTCCGGAAAAGACGCTTTACTTTGCCTCGCGGTCCCGCGCCCGACTGTTGAGACACGGTTCCGTCTCCCGGAGCGTCCTGCACGCCTGGGCCAAAAAGAAGCCCTTCATCTTTCGCAACTGTGTAGGCCGGGAACCGAATCGCGCGTGCTCCCCCCGAGTGAAGTCCCTCCGCTGTTTGGCCCAGCGGCATAAGCGGACCGACTTCCTTCCCCAGCGCGTATTGGTTATCTGTTACCCAGCGAAATACGCCAAATGACATTTGATCTTCGTCGGCGCCATAATACGCATAGGAAATTGGGTGGTAATAGGTATTAAGCAACTCCATGTGGAAGTGTTCCGCCTGACATACCGCTTTTTCGATCGCCACATTAACGCCGCCTTTATCGCCGGCAAATTTTCCTGCTGGATCGGCCAGATCCGGATTAATTAGTCGATACCATATCTTGAGATCACGATAAAGATCATATGGATTGTCCGGTTGTAGCGCTGCGATATCTTTAAGTTTCTCGTTCGGTTGTTTTACCGAGGCAAACAACCACGGTTTGGGGTAGAGGTGATTAGGAAGAAGCTCCAGCGCACCGCACGCCGTAGCCATCGCCGGCGTAGTACGGTCGGCCGTTCTCCCGGCAATGTCGGCGAACTTGCCCATCGCCAGACTATCCAACATTCCTTTTCCAGGTGCAGTTGCCTCGGTTCCGCAGGTGACTCTGCGGTAGGCGAGTGGTGCGCCCAATGCTGGCATGACGCCGTGCACGATCCCCGCAATCTGATTTGGGATTTGTTTGGCGCACGCGCGTGCGACCAATCCGCCCATTGAGTGAGTAACGAGGATGACTTGTTTGCAGTCATGCTTACGCTCCGTCCAGAATTTAATGACTTCCTGAATACGCAGTTTTAGTCGTTCTGCAGAACGTTCATTTGACTGAATCCAGTTGTATCCGCACGCGTAGACCGGGTACTGAGCTTTAGAGAATTTTTCGAGTTCTGCCTCAGTCAAGGCAGCCATATCGGACGCATCCCAATCGTCCTTGTCGTATTCGATAACATCCTCCCAGTGACTGTTCGGTATCCGATTTCTGAACAACGACAGTGTGAAGGTTTTGTTTAATTTGAGGTGTAGATCGACAAGCAACTCTCCATAGCTGTCCCAATGAAGTTCGCCCCACCAACGCATGCGCAGTGCCGCTTCGTCTCCT
Organism: Massilia sp. TSP1-1-2; assembly: GCF_049896185.1. Taxonomy (NCBI): domain Bacteria; kingdom Pseudomonadati; phylum Pseudomonadota; class Betaproteobacteria; order Burkholderiales; family Oxalobacteraceae; genus Massilia; species Massilia sp. TSP1-1-2. The sequence goes on along the minus strand of NZ_JAFCTU010000023.1, from coordinate 6,037 downwards.
GGGGCAAAATCATCATCGTCCAGTTCAATCAAACCGCTGTCATCGACTTCGACGGTATCTCCGTCAAGAATCCTCTGCCGCTGTTTTGGATTACGTTTTTCCCATAAAGAAGCTTCGCTTAAGCCAGCCATCTTTCCGTTCGGAGGTGACCAAGCGGGCCTGCCAGGGTTCAGCGCTTTGTTTCGCTCCGACTCGTTAGCTGGCTTTCTCTTAGCGCACAAATTGCTGCCCATGATGCCAGGAACCATAATGACGGGGATGACTTTGTTCGGCCGCACTGGAATTGCGCCGCGTGTTTTCATTGCCGCTGGGGTTAGACTGCTTTTTCCCGCGAGTTTACCGTCCACGCCAACTTTTGGATCGGGCAGACGTCGTACAGGTTCGGCCTTTGGATCGGACATAATTAATCTTTATAAATTTAGCGGACTATTAGCTGTCTTCAGGCTGGTCGATGATGATTTCAAAGTCGCCCATGGCGCTCGATTTCATCAGACTCGTCCGGCCTTGCGCGTCAGTTTTACCTTCAACGACCTGGCCGTCAGGCAGGGTGGCACGGTAGCGACGACCGGTCACAGGCAAGCCGCTCTGCGGATCGAACAGATAGATCCGCTCATCGGTTTTAATGTCACTGGTCGGCATTGTGATGCCAGGCGCACTCCCACCACCGCCGGTAACATGGGCAAACTTCGACGACTTGATGGTATGGGTATTGGTACATTGCTGTACGATTGCATCACCGCCAATATCAACTTGAGCCCCGGTGGTGGCAATGCGTACTTTAGGCGCCTGCAGGATGATTTCATCGGCCGCGCTGAGGACTATACGCTTCGCTGAAGTAATCTCGATATTGCCCTTATGGGTTTGTAGTTCCATCTTTCCAGATGCAGCAATTAATTTCATCCCCAGTTTGTGGGCGAAAACGCTGATACTTTCCGCTGCGCGGAGAAGGATCTGTTTTCCGCTTGTCATCTGTGAATTGCTCACACTTATTATATCGATCTGGGCCTGCGCTCCGAGCAGGATACTGTCCTGGCTACCGATGGCAACTCCGGCAGGCGCGCTAATGGCAACCATTGGCGCTTTGCCTCCGGCACTATTTGGCTCGGTATTCGAACCTGCCTCCCATTGTTTTAAAGATTCAATCATCTTGTCCATTTTCGCCGTCGCGGTCGCGTCGGCATGATGCGTCTCGGACAACTGGGATAGTTGCTCCTGGACGCTTTTAAGAACTTCCGCCAAGCCGAGCAGCGAGTCACGCTGCAACAGTCTGCCATCTGCGCCCGGTTGGCCATCGGCGCTAATGAATACTCCGCCTTTGCCACGAACCGAGACTGCCTTGTCCGAGCGTAACTCTGCTCCCTCTCCGCGCGCCTGGCCTTTTCCGTCGCGCCGGGGACGCGTCAGCCACCCGAGATTGAGCTCGCTGTGGCCATGCTCGCTTGCTAGCTGCGCGTTGATCTGACCGGTTGTGTCATCAAGGCGCAACTGGTTGGCCCGAGCGCCGTTAATCTCTTTGCTTTTTATGCCCGCTAAGAATCTGTTGCCAGGTAACCCGCCTGACTGGCTGAAGGCTGGCGGTCGAGCCGTCCCGTATACGCGGCCAACGACGACTGGCTTGTCGGGATCGCCGCCGATAAAGTCCACCAGCACTTCGTCGCCAATGCGCGGAAGGCTGATGCTGCCCCACTGATCGCTGGCCCAGTGGCTAGCCACGCGCACCCATGCGGAATCAGCGTCGCTATTGGATGCGCCTGGTCCGTTGTCGTGGTCTTGTTCGCGGGTGCCGGGAAAGCGGAGTTTTACCCGGCCTAGAGCATCGCAGTGGACTTCTTCGCCTGGCGGTCCGACAACAAGGGCGCTCTGAATGTAAACCCGCGGCAGGTCCGTACGGGGATCAAAAGCAGGGACGATGGGTATCCCCCGTCGCACGCAGGAAAAGCGATTGCTGTACTTTACATCGCGTTGTTCGCTCGCAGCGGTCAGTGCCGCAGCGGTCAGGGACGCTTGCCATCCATTTGCGGCGAATAGCCGGCGCACCTGGTCATCGAGGGTCTTGGGGAGATTGCTTTCAGCGTGGAGCGACAGCGCAGTCAGCACAAATTCTCGCTCGCTTTCGGCATGCTCGTCAATTTCTGGTTGGCCGTCCAGACGGATCCATTCGCCGATACAAAAATCGCGTACGCCGCTTTCGCCGTGAAAGCATTTTGCTTCGTACTCGTGGCGCTGCATGCGAAGCTTACCGAGCCGCTGATAATCAAACAAATTGTCGCCCACATGAGGCGCGTCGATAACATAGTCGTCTAGACTGAAAGCGAATTGGTCCCCAGCGTCCCCTTGCTGCATTGTTGTGGGAAGTTGCGCTGCCGTCATTCCGCCCTTGCGGTAGTCCCAACTTTGACGCATGACGCTGCCCGCTTTGAGGTTGCGCACGGCTCCCCAGCTAAACACGCTGTCGGCGGTTTGCGTCGCCGTATCGCGATGGAAGCGCACTGTGCCTGCCGCGTTTTGTGTAAGTGAGTCGGGCGTGTCGAATAACACGAGGGTGTGGGACGGGGTTACATCGTTGTCAATCTCGCTGGGTTTGCCGGGGCGAAAAAACCATGAAATGCCTTGCCGTTTCCACATGCGGCGCAGGAACGCCGCGTCCGATTCGTTGTACTGCATCGTAAATTCGCGGGACGGATAGGACGCTGTAAGACCTGAAGTATCGATATCGAATGCTTTAGCAAGAACAGGATTGACTGCGCGCCACTCGCTCACCATCGCAACCGTTAGCTCTACTTCGCTAGAATTGCGGAAGACCCGCGTGTTCGTTCGCTGTTCCATCAGAGCCAGCGCATCGCGTACAACTAATTGATAGGTCGCCAGGCCGCCGTCGCTTTCTCCAGTCGCCGCCTCCGATACGATTCCGCACACTGAACGAAGCTGGCCAGTTGCGGTAACAAATTGTAGCTCGACGGGTAGCGCTATAAAGTCCTTGAGCGGTAAGTTCGCATAGGTTGATACGCACAACAGCCGATATTCGATACCACCACAAATGGCTTCGTCTCCCGTCACCTGCTTTATGAGCAGTGCGTCGTCATGGATGCGGTGTTGGCCGGACAAACGCAGGCGAATTGGCCGATTTGCCTCGCTCAGGCCGGAGAAATGGGCGGCGAGCTCGATTAAATTCATTTTTACATGTCTTTTTTGATGAGATGGGAGACTATGGCCGAACGAATCGCATCCGTTGGGTAATTTTAAATTAAACATCATTGTTTTTGCAATAATATACTAAACGTTGAGTGGACTCAAAAAGTTAGTATCATTTATCGAATTAGTTGAAGCTGATGTGGCGCAAAAATCGATGCGCAGGCCACTGCCTGATCACCTATCACGCGCCGAAAAGGTGTATGCGCCTAACGAATAAGGTTAGATCGAGCGAGCGTAGCGACGCCTCGATCTGAACCGTTTGTTGGACAAGCCCGGTCCGTGAGCCGCGTTGTAGGCATATAGGAAATATATCTTTGGAAGTTCGGTGCGCTGCCCCCTGTTGCGGGGTGCAGGCGGGGCGGAGGCTGGACCGAAGCGGAATTGTCCGCTGTCTGATTGGCGTTGGGCTTGGTTTTGAACGGTTTTCGCCCTATTTCAGGCGAACGGAGTGCTCAGCCACGGGGAAGCTGCAACCGTCTTTCGTTCCGATTGTCTGCGCGTTCACATGGTAGTCGTGCCCGCCTTCGTCGCAATCGGTGATGGTGGTCGCCGCAGGCGCGTTTGTACGATCGACATTTTCGCCCCGCAGCATGGACACGCGACCGCTGATCGCTTCCTGAGCACGGCGGTAACGCGCGGCGGCAGGCATTTGAGCACGATGTGAAGCAAGGCGATCAGGCGCTTGCAGTTGGAGTGCAGAATGCCGAAATTGCGCGCGCGCCGGAAGCCTTTGGGCAGCACATGCTGCAGCACGAGCCTGAGGAAATACGCACCGGGCACGGTGCGTATTTCCATCTTCCTGGTCTTCGCATTCTGGTACCGGAAGCTCACCTGGCCACCGTTCACGGCGACGATATTCTTCTCCGCGATGACGCCCCGGTAGAGATAACGCCCGAGGTAGACGAGCGCCTTGTCGCCGCTGCCCACGCTCTTACAATCGACGACCCAGGACACCGGATGGCGCGCTGGAAGGGCCAGGCCCGCATAGGCGATGCCGGCGAGGATCTTGGCCCGGAACACCTTGGCCAGTGCTTTGTGGCTGAAAAGATAGCCCCCTTTGGCCCCGGGCGCGCGCTTGGTGTTCCAGCGCTTGCGCACGGCATCAACGGCGCCCGCCGGCATGACCAGATGGACATGCGGATGGTAGTCGAGCCGGCGCGTGTGCGTGTGCAGCACTGCGATGGCGCCGGGTGTGCCGCGCAACTGCTTGTCGTTCTCGCTGAAGGTGCGCACCGTGTCCCACGCAGCACGCATGAGCAAGTCGTAGCGCACGCTCTGGTTGCCCTGCCAGAGAGGACGAAATTCGGCCGGCAACGTAAATGTTAGCAGGAAGTATTCCGCGGGCAGTTGCCTGGCGCGCTGGCGGGCAAGCCACTGCTCGCTCTCGTGATGCTGGCAGTGTGGGCAATGGCGGTTGCCGCAGGAGTGCGGCACGTAGACCTGGTGCTCGCAGTCGTCGCAACGGACCTGCATCTTCAAGCTGGCCTGATTGCGGCAGCGTTTCATCGCCGCGAGCGCGCGCCGCTGATCGGTGTTGAGCCTGCTGCCGTACTGCGCCAGCAAGTCGGTGTCGAAGGCATTGATGACGGAGGCGAGGCGCGTCATTTGACCTTCCCCCAGGTCACCGTGAAACTGTCCATCAGGCCATTGATGCGGTCGATGGCGTTGTGCCTGGTCTGCTCCGTCAGATGGGTATAGCGGGCGGTGGTGAGAATGGACTCGTGGCCAAAGTATTTCTGTACTTCAAGCAGGTCGACGCCCGCCTCGATCAAATGGGTTGCAAAGGCGTGGCGCAGTGAATGGGGTGTGATCTTGTTTTTAGACCGCAACTGGCAACGACCTGGTGCAGGGTTGCCGCCACGCCGCCGCGTCGAGCGGTGTAGTGGCGCACGAGCCACCCTTGATGCCGCCGGCCCGGCTCGGAAACACCAGCACCGGATTGCGGTGCACTTGCCAGTAGTCGCGCAGAAGACTGTAGGTCGCCTTCGGCAATGGTACAAAACGGTCCTTGTTGCCTTTGGCATTGCGTATGTGCACCCGCCTGCGCGCGCCGTCAATATCGCCCACTTCCAAACGCAGCCCTTCGCCCAGACGCAGGCCCAGGCTGTAGAGCGTGAAGAAGAGCACGCGGTAACTGAGCACCCGCGTGGCGCTGACCAGGCGCTGCATCTCCTCGACCGTGACAATGTCGGGCAGGCGTTGACTACGTGGAGGCTTGACCAGTCCGGGCGCGGGCCAGGGCTTGGCCAGGACATGCTCGTAGTAAAAGCGCAGCCCGTACAGGTCAAGCTTGACCGCGCTCCAGGAATGCGTGGCTAGACGCTCGCTGAAATAATCGGTCAGCTGCTGCGCGGACAGGTCGTCGATGCTCTGCTCGAAGCGCTCGCCTGCCTGCCGAATAGCGCGCGAGTAGGCGTCAATCGTCTTCGGTTGCAGCCCTTTGAGCTTCAGGTGCTGCAGGTGGCGTTCGTAATTGCGTTTGAAATTTGCGGCGGTATGTGTTTCCATAGCGATGTGACCTCGTTTCGTATGATTCAAACCCTCGGACAAGGGGCGAGGTCACATTCTGAATCATCCAGCCGGATCGATCATCAGCCCGGATCGCAATCCTGCCGCGTAGCGGCTTCGTCCAACTCTGACGCGTGCCCGGCCTGCGGTGGCGAACTGCGCGCCACTTGGGCGAGGACGTGGCCGAGCACCTAGAATATGTGCCGGCCAGCTTCCATGTGAGCCGCCATGTCCGCCCAAAGCTGTGCTCGACGCGTGGATGTTGTTACGTCCTTTGAAATCCTAGGCTCGCCGGGGCGCTAAATCCCGGGCTCTTCGAGGGCGTTCAGTAAGCTTT